>NZ_JBCPDN010000048.1:0-13400 GCF_040915425.1 Collinsella aerofaciens
ACGGTGGCCATTATTCGGTGACCGGGATTGGTCAAAATCGTTTGACTATTAGCGGCTAAAATCGCCCGGCGCTAACAGCTGTATACCAGCTACGCGTATGTAGATTCATATCGCGTTGATAAATCGGCTCAAGTGCGTGCAAAACGCGCAAGTAACCGCAAAAGACGACTATCGCGCAGGTAGATTATTGGCACCCTGTTGCTTACTGAAAATTAAGCAATTGCTTAAAACAAAAAAGGTCAGGCACTAGGTGCCTGACCTGCAAACTTCTGGTCGGGACGACTGGATTCGAACCAGCGACCCCTTGACCCCCAGTCAAGTGCGCTACCAAGCTGCGCCACGTCCCGAAGCTTTTGTTTGTTGCTCTGCTCTCGCTCGCAACAGGGAGTATATTAACCCGAAACTTTAGACTTGTGCAAGAACTTTTTTACAATTTTTGAAGCAAGTCCAAAATTGTATCTGCGAGCTGGGGTTTTGTTAGCACGGGAAGTTCCTGTGTACCCGCTGTGCTCACAATCCAGGCCTTGTTAGTGTCGGTTCCAAAGCCCGAATCGGCGCGCGAGACATCGTTGGCGATAATGGCATCACAACCCTTGCGGGCGAGCTTACGCTGCGCGTACTCCACGACGTTATCGGTCTCGGCCGCAAAGCCGATCACGCGCCGCTCTCCCTTCTGGCGCGAGAGCTCGGCCAAAATATCGACCGTTTCGACAAGCTCGATGCGATCCAAGCGTTCGTTGGACTTTTTGAGCTTATGGTCCGCAGGGGTGGCGGGGGTATAGTCGGCGACGGCGGCCGCACAAATTGCCGCATCGGCCGTCTGGAAGGCGCTCGCCGCCGCCTGCAGCATCTCTGCGGCGGTCTGCACGCGCACGCACTCCATGCCGCCGGGCACATCGAGCGATGTCGGTCCCAACACGAGCGTGACCTCGGCACCGCGGCGAGCAGCCTCCCCCGCCAGGGCGATGCCCATCTTGCCCGACGAACGGTTGCCAATGAATCGCACCGGGTCGATCGATTCGTGCGTGGGGCCGGCGGTAATCACGATGCGCTTGCCTGCCAGGTCTTGCGGCGCGGGACTGAGCACCTCACAGACGGCCTCGACGATGTCCTCGGGCTCGCTCATACGGCCCGTGTCCACGTCGCCGCAGGCAAGGTAGCCGCTGCCGGGGCCAACCACGTGCACCCCGCGGTCGCGCAGCGTGGCCATGTTGGCCTGCGTTGCCGGCGCCTTCCACATGCCGTTGTTCATAGCGGGTGCGATCACGATGGGTCGCGGCGTCGCAAGCAGCGTGGTGGAGATAAGGTCGTCGGCGATGCCGTTGGCCATCTTGGCGATGATATTGGCCGTCGCGGGCGCAACGACCACCAGATCGGGCTCCTGCGCCAGCGAAATGTGGTGGATGGGGTCGGAGGGATCGTCGAATAGGCCCACGGCAACGGGCTCGTTGGTGAGCGCGCGGAAGGTAAGCGGCCCCACGAACTCCGTGGCATGCTCGCTCATAACGACCTTGACGCGCGCGCCGCGCTTTTGCAGCAGGCGCACGATATTGCACGACTTATAGGCGGCGATCCCGCCGGTAATGCCCAGCAGGATCGTTTTTCCCTCAAGTTGCATTGAATTGTTGGATGCCGCCATCGTTTAAGCTTCCTTGCTCGGGAGCACCAGGAGACGGTGGCAGTACGGGCAGTGCGTAATCTCGCTACCGTCGTGGTTAAGGTCGCTCATGGACGATGCCTGCAGCGCGGTGTGGCAGACCGTGGGGATGTTGCCCTGGATGGTCTCGACGGCCAGGCCGCGGAACTGCTTGAGCAGACGCTCGTAGTCGGTGAGCACGTCGGCCGGCAGCGTGGCAGCAAGCGCGGTGCGCTCCTTAGTGGCGGCGTCAATCTGAGCCTGCAGGTTGGCAGCCTTGGCGCGGGCGGCCTTGGTATCGGCCTTCACGCCCTCCTCGAACTTGGCGATGATTGCCTGCGCGCGGGCCTCGCGGTCGAGCGCCTCCTTATGGGCGATGACGACATCCTTGCGGGTGTGCTCAATCTTGTCCAGACGCTTGGCCAGGGTTGCGAGTTCATTCTCCAGGTCCTGAACCTCGCGGTAGTCGGAGCCGTCGACATGGCGCTTCTTGGCAGCCTCGATGGCGTTGTTGGTCTGAATCTCGGTGGTGTTGAGATCGTCGAGCTCAATGTCCAGATCCTTGCGCTGGGCGTAGAGCTTGGTCATCTCGGACTTGAGCTTCACATAGGTCTTGCGCTTGGAAGCGAGCTCCTTGAGCTCCGGCATATTGGCAAGTTCGCTCTTGTTGCGGGCGAGCTCCAAATCGATCTGTTGCAGCTTGAGTAGCGTAGCGCCGGCGCTCATAAGTTCTCTCCTTTTGTCACAGTCCACCATTGGCAAGGGTTCAGTATTTTAATCGCATGACGGGGGTCGACCCCGGCGTCAACTGCAGAGTTCATCAATATATCAACGAACGGCTCCTCAGAGCGGTCGTGGCCGAGCAAGATCACCGACAGCCCGCGCAAGGCAAGGTCTTGCGCCACGTGGTAGCCCGCCTCGCCCGTCACGACAACATCTGCGCCCGCAGCGATGGCAAGCTCTCCAAAGTCACCCAGGGAGCCGCCCAAAATAGCGACGGTTCGGCATGCGTGCTCGGCTTCGCCCCACACGCGCGGGTCGCTGCCGAAGGCCGTGGCAGCACGGGTGGCAAGATCGTGCAGCGTGCACGGGTCGTTGAGCGTTGCAAGCGCGCCCAGGCCGGTGGCCTCGGGGTCGTCCACGTGCTCCAGCGAGCTCACGGGCTCAGCGCCCAGCAGCTCGCTCAGGCAGGTGCGCGCTTCGTGCGAGCGGTCCAGATTGGTGTGGAGCGAGATAATGCTCACGCCGCAGCGGGCGGCCTCAAACAGCGCTGCGCTGCACTGGGGGCGCGTCGCATCCGCCGGGCAAAACGCCTCAGGCGCCTTGATATAGATGGGATGATGCGTCAGCAGCACGTTTGCACCGGCTTCTTGGGCGCGGAGAATATTAGCTTCGGTCGCATCAAGCGCGCAGGCCACGCCAGCAATCTCGGCGGCAGGGTCGCCCACGGAGAGCCCTACATGATCCCAGCCCTCGGCGTCCGCCTTGGGGTAGCGCGCCAGCAGCGCGCGTTCAAGCTCGGCGACGATCATGCAGCACCTACGATCGAGAGCAGCGTCTGGGCAAAGTCGTTCAGGTCAGCCAGGTCCACACGGTCATCGAAGGAGATACGCAGTGCACCCAGGGCCTGTTCGCGACCAATGCCCATGGCGCTGAGCACGTGGCTCGGGTCCATGCTGCCGCTCGAGCACGCCGAGCCGGCCGAAACCTCAAAGCCGGCGGCGTCGAGCTTGACGATGAGCTCCTCGGAGTCCATGCCGTCGACGTAGATCGACACCATGCCCGGCAGGCGATCGGCCTGTACGTAGTCGCCCATGGTGGCATGAATACGTGGATGAGCCGTAAGCGTGGCGTAAAGTTTGTCGGACAAGGCCTGCAGCGTCGCGCGCTCCTGGGCCACGGTCGGCAACAGCGCGGAGGCGGCGGCGGCAAAGGCCAGCTGCGTGCGCAGGTCCTGCGTGCCGGCACGACGTCCGGCTTCCTGTCCACCGCCAAAGATGCGCGGACGCAGCGGCGTGCGGGTCTTAACGTAGAGCGCGCCGGATGCCACAGGACCGCCAATCTTATGGGCAGCGACGGACATGGCATCGACGCCCAACTCGGCGGCATCGAGCGGAATGTGCAGATACCCCTGGATGGCATCGGTGTGGAACAGGGCGCCCACGGTATGCGCGGCCGCGGCAAGCTCGCGGATGGGCTGCACCACGCCGGTCTCGTTGTTGGCGACCATAATGCTCACGAGCGCCACGTCGTCGCTGAGCAAGTCGCTCAGTGCGGCGGGTTCGATGTAGCCCGCACGGCAGGGCTGCACCAGGTCGACGCTAAACCCGGCGGCACGCAGCAGCGGCAGGTTGTCCAGAATCGAATCGTGCTCGATGGCCGAAACGATTACACGATCGCGCTTGCGATCGCGCTGACGAGCGCCCTCGGCAAGACCGAGCAGCGCCAGCTGGTTGGCTTCGGTGCCGCCGTTGGTCAGTACAATCTCGGACGGGCGAACGCGCGCGCCAAAGCTGCGGGCGATCTCGCGACGTGCAACCTCCAGACGCGCGGCAGCCTTGCGGCCGAGCGAGTGCAGCGAGTTGGGGTTGACGCCGGCAAGCTCGCTGTCGTCGTACTCGCGCTGCGCAAGGAGCGCCTCGGCGCGCATGGGCGTCGAGGCGGCATAGTCAAGATTCACGGGTATGCGGTTTTGACCTGCGGTCATAAGGGTTTATGCCTCCTGTGCGGCCTCGTTGCCCAGCTTCTGCAGCAGCGTAACCTCGGCAGCGGGATCTTCGGACTTAAATACGGCGGAACCGGCCACCAGGACATTTGCGCCGGCCTTGACGACCTCGGCGATGTTTTTGGAAGAGATGCCGCCGTCGACCTCGATCATGGGCGACACGCCGTGGCGCTCGCACATGGCCTTGAGCTCGTGGAGCTTAGCGATGGTGCCCGGGATAAAGCTCTGGCCGCCAAAGCCCGGGTTCACGCTCATGAGCAGCACCATATCGACGACGTCGATGATGCTCTCGAGTACGCACACGGGGGTGGCGGGGTTGAGCACCACGCCAGCCTTAACGCCGCGCTGCTGCAGATGGGTGAGCGTGCGGTGCAGGTGCGTGGAAGCTTCGTAGTGCACGGTGATCATGTCGGCACCGGCGTCGGCATACCAATCGACTGTCTCGTCGGGGTTCGACACCATCAGGTGCGCGTCGACCGGTACATCGGTAGAGCGCTTGACGGCCTTAAGGATGTCGACGCCAAAGGTGAGGTTGCCGGTAAAGTGACCGTCCATAACGTCGAAGTGCACGTAGTCGGCACCGGCGATCTTGTCGAGCTCGCCCGTGAGGTTGGCCATGTCGGCCGAAAGGACGGACGGAGCGATTTTGATGGAACCCATGGTAGTAGCCTTTCTGCGCTAGTCGGTGAGTCCGTAGAACTCTTGAGAGGGGACGCGGTCGGTAAGAATCTCGAGTGCCCTATCCAAAGTAACACCGTTGTAGAGCGTTTGCTCCACGGCAAAGGTGAGCGGAATGTCTACGCCCAGTGAACGGGCAAGTTCGCTGACGCTGCGGGCCGCGACGGCGCCCTCGACAACCATATGCGTGCGCGTCTGGTACTCGTCGAGCGAAACGCCGTGGGCAAACTCGTAGCCAAAGGTGCGGTTGCGCGAATGCTCCGAGGTACAGGTGGCAATGAGGTCTCCCATGCCGGCAAGTCCCATGCAGGTCATAGCTTGACCGCCGCGGGCGTGCACCAGACGGCTGATCTCGGCTAGGCCGCGCGTCATGATGAGGGCGAGCGTGTTGTCGCCCGCGCCGGTGCCGGCGGAGATGCCGCACACGATGGCGATGACATTTTTCATGGCGCCGCAGACCTCGACACCGGTCATGTCCTGCGACAGGTAGATGCGGAAGGCCGTGGACAGGAGCAGGTCCTTAAAGGCCTCCCCTATCTGCGGATCTTCGCTGGCGATGACGGCGGCAGAAAGTCCGCCGCGGCAAATCTCCTCGGCATGGTTGGGGCCAGAGAGGGCCGCCACGCGCGCCTCGTTGCCGATCTCGCTAGCGATGACCTCGCTCATGAGCAGGCCGGACTCGGGCTCAATGCCCTTGGTGAGGCAAAGCACCGGGGTATCGGCGGCGATAAAGGGCGCGGCCTGGTGGCACACGCTGCGAAGGTGCGTCGAAGGAACGGCAAAGATGATGGTCTCGGCGCCGTCGAGCGCCTGCACGAGCTCGGTCGTGGCGACGACGTTGCCGGGCAGCTCGTAGCCCACAAGGTAGCGGGGGTTGCGGTGCTCGCCATTGATGCCGACGGCCGTCTGCTCGCTATGGGCCCACATGGTCACGCGCTCGGCTCGCGCGGCGGCAAGGCCGGCGACGGCGGTTCCCCAGGAGCCAGAGCCAATCAGCGCAACATTCATGACTCTCTCCTACTTATCGTCGGGCTCGGTGACGCGCTTGGTAAACGAGAGCTTGGACTCCTTACCGGTCATGAGCTTTTTGATGTTCGCACGATGGGCCCACACCACGGTGATGCCGATCATCGCCATGCAAAACTTAAGTCCTAGGCTGCTGTATGGAAAGACCGCACAAGCGGCAATGGGAAGACCGATGGCCGCGGCAAGCGAGCCCACCGACACGAACTTGGTGATGGCGACGGCCACGATAAACATGCCCAGCAGCGACAGACCAATGGGCCAGTACCAGGCGAGGATAACGCCCAGACCCACGGCGATACCCTTGCCTCCATGGAAGTTGAGGTAGGGCGAGAAGATATGGCCCCACACCGCTGCCAGGCAAATGACGCCGAGCATCCAGTCGCCGGCGGCGCCGGGGGCCATAATGCTCACGGGGAAGCCATAGCCCACGCTCGCAATGAGCGGACGCGCGATAAGGACGCAGATGGCGCCCTTAAGGCAGTCGAGCAGCAGCGTGAGCGCGGCCACCTTGGGGCCGGCTACGCGCAGTGCGTTGGTGGTGCCGATGTTGCCGGAGCCCGCCTTGCGAATGTCGGTGTGGTTGAACACGCGGCCCAGGATCAGGCCAAACGGAATCGCCCCGATAAAGAACGAGACCACGGCGCAGATGGCGGTCAGCAGAATCGGATTATGCATCCTTTTGCTCCTTCTTCCTAAAGAAGAGTCGAATGGGTGTGCCGGCAAAGTCGAAGGTCGAGCGCATGCGGTTCTCGACGTAGCGCTGATAGGTGTCGTTGACCAGATCGCTGTGGTTGACGAAGAACGTGAACGTCGGCGGGTTGACGCCCGTCTGGGTCACGTAGTGCATGCGCAGGCGGCGCTTGCCGTCCACCACGGTATGACCGAACTCGCGCAGATCGGTGAGGAACGTGTTGAGGCGCGAGGTGCTGATCTTTTGCGAGCGCGTCTTCTCGGCGGCGTCGACCATCGCCCAGATCTTCTCGACGCTGCGGCCGGTCAGGGCAGAGATGCGCAGGTACTGGGCCCAGGGAGCCATGACGCCCAGACGGCGGTCGATGGTCTCCATGCAGGCCTCGCGCTTACGGTCGTCGTCGAGCAGGTCCCACTTGTTGAGCAGCACCACGATGGCGCAGCCGCGCTCGATGGCCAAGCCCATGACCTTCTGGTCCTGCTCGGTAACGCCCACGGAGGCGTCGACGACGAGCAGCGCCACGTCGGCGCGATCGATGGCGCGCAGGCCGCGGACCATGGAGTAGTACTCGATATTCTCGTACACGGTACTCTTCTTACGGATGCCCGCAGTGTCGACCATGCGGTAGTGCTTGCCGTTGCGCTCGACGACGGTATCGATGGCGTCGCGCGTCGTGCCGGCAATGTTGGACACGATAGAGCGGTCGGCGCCCAGGATGCGGTTGAACAGCGAGGACTTACCGGCGTTGGGGCGGCCGATGATGGCGACGTTCAGCGCATCGGGGAACTCGTCGGCGATCTCGTCCTCCTCCTCGGGCAACAGGGCCACGATATCGTCGAGCAGGTCGCCCGTGCCATGACCATGCAGGGCCGAGAGCGGCGTGGGCTCACCGATGCCAAGCGAATAGAACTCCCAGATGCTGTCGTTTTCGCGATCGGGGTTGTCGAGCTTGTTCACTAGCAGAAAGACCGGCTTGTCGCAGCGCTTGAGCATACGGGCGACCGACTCGTCCTCCTCGGTGACGCCGGTGCGGCCGTCGACCACAAACAGGATGACGGCGGCTTCCTCGGCGGCGGCGAGGGCCTGGTCGCGGATGGACGTGGCAAAGACATCGTCGCTCTTGAGCGGCTCGATACCGCCCGTGTCGACGATGGTGAACTCGCGGCCGTTCCAATCTGCCGTGTGGTATGAGCGGTCGCGTGTGACGCCGCGGGACTCATGAACGATGGCGTCCGAGGTCTGGGCCAGGCGGTTAACGAGCGTGGATTTGCCCACGTTGGGGCGTCCGACGACGGCGACGATAGGTTTCATCTGCTCTCCTTTAATGGGTAGGGTCAGTGGGAATAGTTGAATTGGCGGGCGTTATGCCAAGGATGTGCTCCAGGGTATCGAGCAGCTCATGCGGCATGGTCGACACCACATGAACCTCAGCGCCGCGACTGGTAAGGCTTGCGAGTAAATCGTCACGATGATACTCGTCAAGCGTCATGCCGTCAGCGTTGAACATGAGCTTAGGCACAAAGAGCATAACACCCGACAGATCTTGGGGCAGCTGCTCTAGAATGTCACACGCGACGATGAGGCCGGTCACGTCCACGTTGCCGCCAAAGTAGCGGTTCTTGATGGCTGTGACGGTGCCGCCGAGACCATGCGGCGACTCCACAAAGCGCGCCACGGTGTCGCGCGCGCTGGCGCCCGAGAGACACAGCAGGTGCTGGTTGCGCTCGGCGATGCCAACGCGGACGCGGGCCAGACGCTCGGCGTCGGCGGCAAGCACGTCGTCGGTCTCGTCCAGATATGAGCGGATCATGCCAATGCCGTCGTAGTACTGCGGGTACCCGTCGTAAAAGTCTGCCTCGGGAGGATCGATGCCGGCGTCCAGATAGAACTCGTCGCTCATCTGGAAGGTGTGGCGGCCAAAGCGCTCATAGGCGCGGTCCTGGAACGGTCGGATCATGGCAATGGTCTCGCGCGCTAGCTCGGGCTTGTCGCTGTAGGACCAGCTAAAACGGTTCTGATGCTTGGTAAAACCGAGCGGCACGATGCCCAGGCTTGTGATTTGCTCGTGCTCCTCGCAAAAGCGCAGGGTCTTTTCCAGCTCCTCGCCGTCGTTCATACCGGGGCACAACACGATTTGCGCGTGAATCTCGATGCCGGCGGCCATGATGGCCTCGAGTACGTCCATGCCGCGCTGGGCGTTGCGGCCCATCATGCGGCGGCGGACGTCGGGGCTTACGGCATGGACTGACACGTTCATGGGGCTCATGTTGCGCTGGATGACGTTTTGCACGTCCTCGTCGGTGAGGTTCGTGAGCGTGACAAAGTTGCCCTGCAAAAAGCTCAGGCGATAGTCGTCGTCGCGAATATAGAGCGTGGAGCGGCCGCCCTTGGGGAGCATCGTCATAAAGCAGAACACGCAGGCGTTCACACAGGTGCGCATGCCATCGAAGATAGGGCCATCGAACTCAAGGCCCCAGTCCTCTCCCGGGAAGCGGTCGAGCTCGACGGAGGTGACGGTGTTGTCGCGCGGATCGAAAACCTCCAGGTCGACGGTATCATCGTCGGCCTCCCAGAGCCACACAATCATGTCGGTAAGCTTCTCGCCATTGACCGTGAGCACGCGCATGCCCGGCTCGATACCCACATCCCACGCGGGCGATTCGGGACGCACGTTCTTAACGAGCGCGCCCTCACCCGGCTCGGGGTCGCGGCTGCGCCCGTAATCGGCCACCTCGGCGGCGTATGCGGGTACGGTCTGGTCCATGATTAGCGGCAAAGCTCCTTGATGCGCTCGACGGCGCGCTCGATGTGTTCTTGCGGGGTGGAGGCTCCAGCGGTGATGCCGATGTGATGAGCGTCGGTAAACCACGCGGCCTGGAGCTCGGAAGCTTCCTCGATGTGATACGTGCGCTCGCAGGCATCGGCACAAATCTGCGCCAGGCGGCGGGTGTTGCCCGAGTTCTTGCCGCCCACGACGACCATGCAGTCGCAGCGGTTGGCAAGTGTGGCTGCTGCCTGTTGACGCTCACTCGTGGCGGCGCAGATGGTGTTGATCACACGCAGCTCCTGCACGCGCGGGGTGATAGCGGCCACGACCTCGGCGAGGTTCTGCGCGGTCTGGGTGGTCTGCACAACCAGACCCACCTTGCCCTTGAGCGATAGGGCATCGGCGTCGGCGGCACAGCTCACGACCTGCGCGTCATTGCCGGCGTGGCCTAGAATACCCTCGACCTCTGGGTGGCCCGGCTCGCCCACGACGATCACGCGGTAGCCTTCGCGCACCAGGCGCTCGGCTGCCATATGGACCTTCTTCACGTAGGGGCAGGTGGCGTCGACCACGTTGTGGCCGCGTTCACGAGCGGCATCGATGACCTGCGGCACCACGCCGTGGGCGCGGATGATCACGGTGCCGGTTGCGGCGTCGTCCAGGGTTTCGGCCAAGCCAACGCCTGCCTCAGCGAGCTCGCGCACCACGATGGGGTTATGGATGAGCGGACCCAAGGTATGGACCTGAGCACACTCCCCTGCCTGCGGCGCGGCGGCCAGCGCCATATCGAGCGCACGCTGTACGCCGTAGCAAGTGCCGGCGTGGGCGGCAATCTCGATGGTGGGCGCGGTTGCCTGGTCGGACGCAGTCGCGGCGGTGTTCGTCACGTTCTCGCTCATGGCTAGAACCTGCCCGGATGCTCGGCGCATAGCTCGTCTCGCATGGCGTAGACGCGGCTCATGGCCTCGGACTCAAACCATTCCAGGCGCTCCGTGCGCTTAAGTCCGGCCGGTGCGTCGGAAAGCGAGACGGCCTTGCCGGCGCGGATCCAGCACTTCTTAGGGCGCATGATCTTTTTGCCCGCGGGCGTGATGTCGGACCAGCCGCAGATGGCGAGCGGGTTCACGGGTGCCTTGCCCATCTGAGCGATGAGCGCAAAACCGCCGTGGACCTCGGGCTTGATCTCGCGCGAGCGGATGCGCGTGCCCTCGGGGAAGATCAGAACGTCCTCGCCGCGCTGCAGCGCATGCTGGGCGGCGCGCAGGCACTTCATATCGGCAGTACCACGCTCCACGGGGATGCCGCCTACGCGGCTAAAGGCCCAGCGCACAATCTTGCTCTTGGCGAACTCGGACTTAAAGATGGGACGAATGCGGCGCCCCCCAAAGAACAGCGCCGTCTCCACGGCCAAGAGCTCGGCCATCGAGGTGTGGTTGCAGATGACCACGCTGCCGCGGCCTTCCTGGCGCTCAAACAGAAGATCGGCGTCCTCGACCTTCCAGCGCCACATGAGCTTGGAGAAGGCCCAAAGGATGGCCATAACCACGACGACGGTGCCTCGGATGAGCGCTGGAAACTCGGCGTAGGGGGCGTTGTAATAGTCCTCGGGCGTCTGCTTAAACAGGCGCATGGGCTACCTCCTTTGGTTGATGAGGTTCTCGATTATTGAGACGACCTCGTCGATGGTGTGGGCGGTGGAGTCGACGTGCACGGCGTCCTCGGCGGGCACGAGCGGGGCGACCTCGCGACTACTGTCGAGCTTGTCGCGCTGCTTAAGGGCGTCGAGGGTCTCGTCGACCTCGGCCTCGAGCTGCTCGGACGTGAGCGGCTGGGCATCGTTTTGGTGACGCTGAAGCACGCGGCGGCGGGCGCGCTCGCGCGGGTCGGCGGTCAGGAAGACCTTGACCTGCGCGTTAGGGAACACGACGGTTCCGATGTCGCGACCCTCGGCCACGATATCGCGGTCCTCTGCTGCGCGGCGCTGGTGGATGAGCATGGCGGTGCGCACACCCGGGTAGGCCGAGACCTTGGACACGTTGGCGTCGACCTGCGGGGTACGAATGGCGGCCGAAGCGTCCTGGCCGTCGATGGTCAGGCGCGTGTCCTCGCCGGTACCGTTGGTAAAGCGAATCTCGATCTGCTCGGCGAGGGCGTCGATGGCCGCCTCGTTATCCAAGTCGATGCCGCGGTCGAGCGCGGCGAAGGTGACGGCGCGATACATGGCGCCCGTGTCGAGCTTGTTAAAGCCCAGCTGGCGGGCGATCTCCTTGGCGATGGTGGACTTGCCGGAACCGGCGGGGCCGTCGATGGCGACGATCATGCAATGCTTCCTTTCGATGGGTGACGTGCTGGTGTGGTTCGCGGGCGTTGGGGCGCGGCAGGTTGCCTAGCCCGTGTAGCGCTCGCGATATGTGTTGCGCTTGGGTGCGGAGCCGTGGCTGCCGTGGTGACGCGTGCGGCTGGCGGGGGTTTCCTGGGGCTTGCCTCCGCGCATGGCGCTGGCCTGCTTGGGAGGGATGCCACCGCTTTTGAGGATCTGCACTTCGCGGTCGGTGAGCTCGCGCCACGAGCCCTTGGCCACGCCCTCGAGCTCAAGGCCGGCAAAGTTGCAGCGATGCAGACGGATTACCGGATGGTGAATCTTGCCCAGCATGCGCTTGACCTGGTTCTTACGGCCCTCGCGAATGATGACCTCCACGGCGGTGGTGCCGGGCTTGACGCCTTGCGGAGCCACGGCCACGGCCTCGCGCGCGTTGATGACTCGGCAGATTGCCGGCTGGCATAGGCCGTCGTCGAGCTCGATGCCACGGCGGAGCGGATCTAGATCGCGGTCGGTCAGCTGTCCGTCCACGAGCGCTTGGTAGGTCTTGTAGACATGCTTGCTGGGGTGCAGCAGGTCCTGCGACAGGTCGCCGTCGGTGGTAAAGAGCAAAAGGCCCGTGGTGTCGCGGTCCAGACGACCCACCGGGAAGAGTCCCGGAAAGCGGTCGCGCGGGACCAGATCGGCCACGCAAGGGCGTTCCTGCGGATCGCTCATGGTGGTGAGGTAGCCGGTCGGCTTGTAGAGCATCAAGTATACGGCGCCCTGGTTGAGCTTGACGGGCATGCCGTCGACCTCGATATGGTCGCGGTCGACGTCGACCTTGGTGCCCAGTTCGGTCGCGACCTGGCCGTTGACGGTCACGCGGCCAGCGGTCATCAGGTCCTCCGAGCCGCGACGGCTCGCCACGCCCGCGCGCGCCAAAAAGCGCTGCAGGCGCATGGTGTGCGGATAGACGTGCTGGGCATCGGGCGCTGCGGTGCCCATGGCGCGCGTCTCCCCTACTTCGTTAGTCCTCGTCATGCAAATCCTCCGAGGTCTCGTCGACGACTAGGGTCTCCAAGTCCTCGACTGCCTCAACATCTTCAACATCGGTATCGAGCAGTTCGCGCTCTTCGTCCAGGTCCTCGGCCTGCTCCTCGAGCGTGGACTGAATACTGTGGCCGCTCAGGCGCTCGCGGATAAACTGACGCGACTGCTCGTCGGGGGCAAACTGCTCCAGGTCGGGCAGGTCGCGGGTGGAGCGCAGGCCGAACTTTTCCAAGAAGGCGTTGGTCGTGCCGTAAATGATGGCCTGACCGCGCTGGGGGTCGCGGCCGAGCTCGCGCACCAGACCCTTGTCCACGAGCGACGCGATGACGCCGTCTGAGTTGACGCCGCGGATGCCCTTGACCACCTCGCGCGTTACGGGCTGGTGGTATGCGATAACGGCCAGGGTTTCGAGCGCCGCCTGGGACAGCTTTTGCGTGTCCCAGCTCAACACATAGGCCTCGACCACGTCGTGGTAAGCGGGGTGCGTGAACAGGCGCCAGCCGCCGGCGACCTCGCGCAGTTGAA
>NZ_JBCPDN010000048.1:13552-17563 GCF_040915425.1 Collinsella aerofaciens
CCTTTGAGGCTGTTTGCCTCCAGCGTGGAAAGGGTTGACATGGTTGCGGCTCCTATTCGGTGAGCTCGGGGCCCTCGCCGGGCACATAGGCCTCGGCGCCCTCGACGCGGTTGATGCGGATGGTTCCAAAGATCTCGTCCTGGCTCAGGGTGAGCGAGCCGCGCTTGGCGAGCTCAAGCATAGCTAGGAAGGTGACGACGAGCTGCTCGGTGGTGGCATCGCCGTCCAGTAGCTCGCGGAAGGTGCAGGTTTGGTGCGCCATGGTAAAGCGGTCGACTGAGGCCACGGTCAGGTCGAGCGGCACGCGATGCGGCGCCACATGCTCGGCCTCCAGCAAGAAGGTCTGTCGCTTGCCGTCGAGGTCGGCGCAAATGACGGCGAGACCGCGCAGCGTGATGCCGGCAAGGTAGTCGGGCATAAGGCCTAGGAACTCGGGGTCGGGGCCGGCCACGCGCGGATGCATGCGGCTTTCGGCCTGCATGCGCGCACCGAGGGCCGCAGCCGCGCCTTTAAACTGCTTGTAGGCAATCAGGCGCTGGATCAGGACCTCGCGCAGGGCGTCGCCGTCAAGCGTGCTGAGCTCCTCGAGGTCTTCGTCGAACTCGTCATCGTCGTCATCGACTTTGCGCGGGGCCTCCTGCGGCACCAGAGAGGCGGCCTTGATGTCCAAAAGGGTTGCCGCGACCAGCAAAAAGTCGCTCGCCACGTCCAGGTCCAGCGCCTCGATGCGTTCGGCCTCGGCAAGGTACTGCTCGGCCACCTCGCTGATGGAGATGGCGCCGATATCTACTTTTTGGCGGGTTACCAGCTGCAGCAGCAGGTCGAACGGTCCGCTGTAGACCTGCGTCGACACGCGATACGACATCTTCGACCTCCTTTGACGGCGCCTTCGCGGCGCGGTTTGGGTGCATGTTGCGACCGTTTTGCACGGTCGACCTGTAAGTTTACCTTAGATGCCGGCGATTGCGAAGTTGAGCAGCTGCTCAGCAAGCGGATACACGGTAACGTCGAAATAGCGGCCGATCACGTCGATGCCGGTCCACATGGGCAGCAGATACAAAACCAGGATGAGGATGGGCATAGCGTATTGCTGCAGGCGGTAGTAGTTGGCGAGCGCCTTGCCCTTGAGGAAGGGCACGATGATCGACGAGCCGTCGAGCGGTGGGATCGGGATGAGGTTAAAGAACGCGAGCGACAGGTTAACCACGATAAACGTGGCGCCGAAGTTCATAATTTGCGACGCCAGGGCAAATGACATGCTGGTGTAGAGGTTGCCATAGGTCAGGCGCATGAGGGCGGCAGCAAGACACGCGAGTGCGATGTTCGATGCGGGGCCGGCTACGCTCACCAGGACCTCGTCGCGCTTGGGGTGCTTGAGGTTGTTGAGGTAGACGGGAACGGGCTTGGCGAAGGCGAACACCGGGCCTCCGGCGGCGAGCATCAGCAGCGGCAGGAGGATGGTGCCAAACGGGTCGATATGGTTGAGCGGGTTGAGCGAGACGCGTCCGCGCGAACGGGCCGTCTTATCGCCGAGTGCCCAGGCCGCGGCGGCGTGCGCGCTCTCATGGATCACGATGCCCAGGATGACGGCGACCGCGCTGGCGAGCAGGTTCATGAAGTAGCTGCTGGACATAACGATCCCCTAGCGGACGCGGCGCGAGGCGCGTGTGAGCAGGTAATCGGCCACAAATAGAATCACGGCCACGATGGCGTAATCCAGGCGGAACACGCCGCCAAAGGGAGAAGTGATGACGCCGTAGCCGGCGATGGCGCTCGGCAGCGCGCGAGAAAGCTCGACGACAAAGCCGACAATCTGCAGCTTGGCGGTGAGGCCACTAAAGCACAGCAGCACAGTCATCGCGCTCATAAAGATGCCGCAGATGCGACAGGCGATGGCGATGATGCTCATCGCCACGGCAGTGGCTTTACGAGAGTTCACGCGCGGTCTCCTCTTCGATCTGGGTGGAAAGCTCGAGCCATTCGTCCTCGAGCTTGGGCAGCTCTTGCTTAAGGCCGTTATATTCCCCCAGCGCGGCATTGAACTTATCCTGATCGGCATAAAGCTCTTCGCTTGCCATCAATTCCATAAGCTCGTCATAGCGGGAGCGCTTTTTGTCGAGCTCCGCTTCGATCTTCTTGAGCTGGTTGCGCACGCCCTTGAGCTTTTTGTTGAGCGCGGCGCGGGCCTGGGCCTCGGCGCGCTTTTGCTCCTTGGTCTTTTTGCCCTCGGCCGGCTTGGAGGCGGCGGCGGGCGCATCGGGCTGGGCCGCGGTGACCTTAGCGGACTTGGCCGTGGCCGGTGCGCTCTCCCCTGCCGCCTCGGCGGCGGCGCGGGCTGCGAGGTCCTCGCGCTTGTAGAGGTAGTAGTCGTAGTCGCCGTCGTAGACCGTGACCTTGCCATCGCGGATGTCAATGATGCGGTTGGCCACAGCGCGTACCAGGTGCTCGTCGTGGCTGATCAGCACGATGGTGCCGGGGAAGTTTTGCAGGGCGTTCTCGAGCATGTCCACCGAGTCGATGTCCAGGTGGTTGGTTGGCTCGTCCAGGCACAGGAGCGCCTCGGGGGCCACGAGCATCTTTGCCAGGGCCAGACGCGCTTTTTCGCCTCCGGAGAGGACGCGGACCTGCTTTTCGATTGCGTCGTTGTCGCTAAATAGGAA
The DNA here is from genome assembly GCF_040915425.1 of Collinsella aerofaciens. GTDB lineage: Bacteria > Actinomycetota > Coriobacteriia > Coriobacteriales > Coriobacteriaceae > Collinsella > Collinsella aerofaciens_BW. Next base: position 16,213 of record NZ_JBCPDN010000048.1, read on the forward strand.
GGCGCCCAGCAGGCTGCGCTGCTGCGGCACGGTCCACTTGGGCGTGACGGTGTCGATCTCTTGCAGGACGGTATTGGACTCGGTCATGCCTTCGAGCGCGTGCTGGGCATAGTAGGCCACACCCACGTTGGTCCCCAGGTCGCGCGTGCCGGTAGTGGGCGGCTCCAGGCCGGCGATGATCTTCATGAGGGTGGACTTGCCGGCGCCGTTGGGGCCGACGAGCGCCACGTGCTCACCGCGGTAGAGCTTGAGGTCGATGTCGCTGTAGATGTGCTTGTCGCCGTATGACTTGGATACACCCTCGAGCCCTACGACCATGTCGCCGGAGCGCGGCGGATCGGGGAACTTAAAGTCGATGTGCTTGTGGCCCTCGGGCAGGATGACAAGCTCCTTTTTGATCTGCTCGATCTTGCGGATGCGCTCCTGGGCCTGGGCAGCCTTGGTGGGCTTGTAGCGGAACTTGTCGACGAAGACCTGCATGTGGGCGATGTCGCGCTCCTGGGCGGCGCGCTTGGCGCGCATCTGCTCCAGGTTGTCCTCGCGCTGCTTGAGGTAGCTGCTGTAGTTGCCGGTGTAGGTGGTCACGCGGCGGTTTTCGAGTGCGGCGACGTGGTCGACGCAGGCGTCCATGAAAGCGCGGTCGTGGCTGACGATGAGGACGGCGCCGTCGTAGTTGGCGATAAAGCCGCGCAGCCACTGGACGCTCTCGAGGTCCAGGTGGTTGGTGGGCTCGTCCAGGAGCAGCAGGTCGGGGTGGCGCAGGAAGAGCTTGGCCAGCGCGATGCGCATCTGCCAGCCGCCCGAGAACTCGGAGCACGGGCGCTCAAAGTCGGTGACCTTAAAGCCCAAGCCGGACAGGATCTTGCGGGCGTTGCTCTCGAGCTCGTAGCCGCCCAGGTGCTCAAAGCGGTCCTGGACCTGGCCGTACTCGTTGAGGAGGGCGTCGACGTCCTTGCCCTGCTCGGAGAGTTCGGTGATCTGGGCCTGCAGCTCGTTGGCGCGCTCGCCCATACGGCGGATTTCCTTGGCGGCGGCCATGACCTCGGCAAGGATGGTGGTGTCCTTTTGCTCCAGGTTGGTTTCCTGCTCTAGGTAGCCCACCTGGCAGTCCTTGGCGTACTGGACCTGGCCGGCGTCGGGGCTGTCGATGCCCATGATGATCTTGAGCATGGTGGTTTTGCCGGCGCCGTTGGGTCCCACGAGCGCGAAGCGCTCGCCGGGGTTGATCTGGAAGGACGCGCCGCTAAAGAGGACGCGCGCGCCGAAGCTTTTTTCGATCTTGTCGACCAGGAGGATCATGGTGCCGCCTTTGACCTTGTGTTCCTATATGAAAAAAGGCCCCAACTTGCGT
>NZ_JBCPDN010000049.1:0-2716 GCF_040915425.1 Collinsella aerofaciens
AGAGGCTCGAGGGACGCGGCGATGGCGTCCGAGGAGGACGGGTTGTCGTTGGACACTCCGAAGAAGCTCACCGGCACGTTGGTCACGGCGGACATCTGGCAGGCGAGCTGGCGAAGGTACTCGGTGAGCGGGGCCATCTGCAGCTGCGCGGACTGCCAGACCGTGGGCTTGTCGCCGTCGGGGTCTTTGGTGATCTCGTTGACAGCGCCCATGCTCGCGTCGTACTTGTTGCCATCGTTGAGCATCTTCTTGTAGGTTCCCAGAAGCCACGTCTGCGGCAGGGTCGCGGCCTCGGCGGCGACCTCCATGCGGGCGCGCTGTCGGATGGCGTCGTCGGTGATGCTCATCACGGAGCGGCTGATGCGCGAGGTGCCGAAGGGGCGCTCGAGAGTCGCGCCGTGTGCCATCGGCTCCATGAGGCAGCGCCCCATCGAGTGCTCGCGGTACTCGGCTACCCACGAGCCGCCGTCGCGCGTGAGCACCACGAGGCTGTCGTCGGTGAGCAGGTGCACCACGGTCGGCACGCGCTCGGTGTCGCCGGGCATCTTCTTGGACTCAGCCACGACGAGGCCCGCCCTGATGGCCTTGCGAGCGTCGTCCCAGAGCGCCGCCGCCGCGGTGGCGGGGTAAGCCGAGATGACCGGGTAGCCGCCGCCGTCCGTCACGGTCCAGAAGCCGCAGCAGTGCTTCAGCTCGCCGATGAGGTTCTTGCGGTAGAGGCGCTCCAGCTGGTTCGACTCGCAGATGGCGCGGAGGGCCTTGCTCGTACGCTCGTCCGCGCACGTGTAACCGTTGAAGATGGAGCGGTCGGCGAGTGCGTGCACGGCCTTGCGGGGCCAGTCCACGCGCGGGTTGATCTTCTTGGCGAGGCTCGCCGGCATGGCGATGCCGAGGTCCTTCACCGACACGTGCCCGAGGTAGTAGTCCTCGCGCTCGAGGTTGCTGGCTCGATGCTCGCGCCAGACGGTCATGAGCTCGCGGACGAGCGCCGCGTCGTCCGGCTCCAAGCCTGCGGCGGATGCTACCTGCCCCGCCAGTTCCATGTTCACTGCTGCCATCAGAAGCTGGCCTCCTGTTCCCTTCGCGGGTCTCGTTTCGTGGTTCTCGCCGCCCAGAGGGCGAGCGATGCGGACTCGATGGGTGCGGCGATGGAGTCGGGGCCGTCCGCGAAGCCCCATCCGTCCCTGCCTATGTCGCGCTTGAGCGACTTGCGCGCCGAGTCGTCGAGCGCCGGCGACTCGATGTGCGACAGCGTGCCCGAGTCGACCTCGTCCTTGAGCATCGACGCCGCAGCCTGCACGATTGCGGGCGTGCCCATCACGAGCGCGCACTTGCTGAAGCCGCCGTCGAGCATCCGCCGCTTGAGCGCGTCCGCTCCGGACTTGCCGTCGATGCAGGCGCACGCGATCTCGTCTCGGTTGCGCAGGAGCATGTCCGAGATCGCGACCGTTCCGCCCGAAGCGCCCATCACGTCGTACAGCTCGACGTAGGACGGTCCGTCCCTGTCGGCGAGCGCCCAGGACACCGCGGCGTTGGAGCCGTCTGCGGAGAACTTCACGCCGAAGGCGAGCTTTCCGTCAGTGGGCGCTGAGTCGCGTCGGCACCCGTCCCACTTCTTGGAGGACAGGGCGTAGAGGAGCGAGCCTCCCGTCTTCGCCCACCACCCGAGGCGCTCGCGCGCGAACACGTCGGGCTGCATCTGCTCGGACTCGCCCTTGACGGCCTCGTAGTTGAGCACGGTGCCCATGGACGGGTTGTACTCGTACCAGCGGGACTCGTCGTGGACGTCGCCTATCTCGTCCGCGCCCCACTCGATCCACGCCATCTCGGACTCGCCGTCGTGCACGTCGTCGTGGAGGTCGCGAAACACCGTGCCGACGTTGTCGGGGCCTGGCGGCGTTCCGAGGTAGATGGTCTGCGGGTTGTGCATCGCGCTCGCCGAGATTGCAGGCAGGGACGCCGCCTGCTGCGTGTCCGTGAGCTCCTGCGCCTCGTCGTAGATGAGCACGTCGTAGGTCTTGCCTCGCGCCAGCGAGTTGGTGCGGGTGGTGAAGCGAATGAGTCCGCCGTTCTTGAGGCTGATGGCCTGCTGCCCGTTCGTCTTGCGCACGGCGAGCAGGAGGTCGTGCAGCTCGGTCTCGTCCTCGTCCTCGAAAGGGTGGGACAGCTCCTTGAACATCTGGTCGGAGGTGTCGCCGTGCTGGCAGGTGTACAGGATCTTCTCGCCGTTGAGCGCGCCGTAGAAGCACCTGGCGCGCACGACCCAGCTCTTTCCGTTCTGGCGCGGGATGGAGATGCCCAGCGTGCGCAGCAGGTACTTGTCGCGCGCGTCGCGGGCCAGCATCGCGTCGAGCAGGTGCGGCTGCCACGGCAGCGGGTCGCCGAAGTAGGCGGTCGCGAGCTCGCAGGCCATCCCGCCGTCGCCGCTGAGGTCCTCCGGGACGTTGGCCTCGTATGTCGGCGTCTGCCTGGGCTCCATCAGGCGCCCGCCGCCTTGGCCTTGCGCTCGCGGTCGGCGAACATGAGGCTCAGCACCCTAGCGCCGTCGCTCTGCGGACGCGCCTGCTGCACCTGGATGGGCACCGCCTTGCGCGACAGCCCGAGCAGCTCGTTGAGCGCGCGTATCTCGGCTGTCGCCTGCTTGAGCACGGACACGGCGGGGTGCGGGCGCTCCATGATGGCGTGCCGCCCGTTCTTCGCCTTGACGGGCTTGTAG
>NZ_JBCPDN010000049.1:2867-17424 GCF_040915425.1 Collinsella aerofaciens
ATTGATAGTCGTCGGATGCGACCGATTCCGGCATCTCCGGCATCCCGGCCTCCTTTCTCGTGCCCGCATTGTGCGATGCGGGTGAGATTCGCGGCCTACCCCGCCCTGGGGTCATGGGGCGGGGGGAAATCGGCACTGGCGGCGATGGGTGTCCGTGCACCCCCGGGGAGGGGCGATGCCCCCGCCATCGGCGGCTCAGCGCCCCAAAAAAAGCAGTGAGGCGCAGCCGAGCAAACGACCGCGCCTCCAGTTAGGCTTTCAACCCCGCCTATTCAGTTGTCTCAAGCACTCAGAACAGCCTCGTGCGCCTTATCTCGACGGGCCTCGCGTCGCCCGGCATGTGCTTGCCCTTCCTCTGGTTGCAGATGCGGTGCGCCGCGTCGAGGTTCGCGTAGTCCAGCACCGCGCCGCCCCTCGCCCTCGGCACCACGTGGTCGGCCTCGAAGCTCCACGGCGTGCCGGGCGGCAGGCTGTAGTCTATGGGCTGGCCGCATATGTGGCACGGCCTGCCCTCGGCGCGGAGCCTCGCCTTGAGCTTGCGCTCGGCGTTGCCGTTGGAGCTCCACGTCATGCCAGGCGCTTCCTCGCGAGGTAGTCCTTCTTCACCGACAGGGTCGGGGTCTCGTCGGTGCTTCCTATCTTGATGGTGATCGCGATGGGCGGCAGCACGAACCTCTCGTCGATGTCCCCCGCCACGTCGTCCGCCATGGACTCCAGCAGGGCCGCGGCGTCGCGGAGCTGTTGCGCAACCCTCTCGCCGGCGCTCATGCGACCATCCCCGCGAGCACCCGCCAGCACCACACGACGGCGGCGACGCACAGCAGCACGAGCGCGGCCATGATGAGGCACCCGATGAGCTTGCCGATGAGCTTGCCGATCTCTTCCATTCCCTCCTATCTCACCCGCACGCCATGCGCACGAGAACGGTCAGAACCACGGCGAGCGCCGCCAGCGGCATCAGCCGCAGAACATGTCGCACGCCGCCTCCTGCATGTCCCTCATGTGGTTCGGTATCCACCCGAGCGCCCACGCGGCGACGAACGCCGGCTCCTCGTCGGCCTCGCCGTCCTCGGCGAAGGCGCGGTCGAACTCGAGCCCGCAGACCCCGTAGTCGCAGCAGCACTCGACCATGTGCCTGCACTCGGCGCAGGTCGGGCCGCGCTCCCCGAAGCGCCTGTCGATGTCGCCATCGAGGCATCCCGGCGGCAGGTTGTAGCCGCTATTCGGCTCATAGCTGGCGTCCAAGACGGGTCACCTCCTCGCACCATGCCTCGCGCTCGTACTGCTCGATGAACCAGTGCGCGTCGTCCTTGATTTCCTCGAGCGGGTCGTCCACGTCCTCCAGCTCGCCGTCCGGCACGTCGATGATGTGGCACTCGGTAATCTCGAATCTCATTTTGCCTCCTTCTTCCTCACGATGTCCCGCGGGTCTTCGCCCATCGCCTCCGCGAGGTTGAGTAGCAGGTTCATCTTCACTTCCCTGCCGTCGCGGATCGCGTGGCTCAGGCTGCTGAGGTTGACGCCGGCGGCGCGCGCCAGCTGCTTGAGCGGGACGTGGTTGTCGACTCTCCAGTGGGCAATCTTCTCGGCATCCAGAACGTATTCGGCCGCCATCACCTGCGCCTCCCCCTCTCGTATGACGGGCAGCAGGCGCGCGCCGCGTCGGCCACGATGGCGCCCGCCGCCCTCTCCACGTCCAGCTCGAACGCGATGCGCGTCCCGTCGCCGTCGCACCTGAACGCGGAGGCCGCGCGCATGGCGCACACGCCGACGTTCTGGTTGGCGGCCGGCGCGTAGGCGAAGCGCGAGCAGGTCGCGCACACCCTCTTATTCATCGAGGACCACCGCCCCGCAGACCGGGCATGAGTACCAGTCGACTGGGAACGCCTCGGAGGTCACTATGAGCACACTGTCCGGCCTGTCGCCGGGCACCAGCACGCGGCACCCGCACTCTGAGCACTTGAATGATTCCTTGGTGTAGTCGGCGACGTTGTGACATGTCGGACGGTCGATTAGGTCTGCAAGGGCCGCGTACGTCTCGTTCTCAACCTCGTGAATGAACTTGCCGTCCACCTCGACGCCGATTGAGTTTGCAATCACGTCGAGTGAATCAACGTGGCGGTATGCCCCGGTCGATGCTTCGCGCAACTCAGCCACCGCTCGCTTGCGCTCCTCGTCGTTAATCATCGTCTCCCCCTTCCGGGTCAATGAGATCAGCGAGCTTATCGAGGACAACATCGAAGTCATGGTAGTCCTCGAAGCCGACCACCACCTCGGCAAGCTCGTCGAAGAACTGCTCCTTGTACTGGATGGAGTGGCCGATGGTCAGGTGTCGCAGGTTCTCAGCCATCTCGCGTCGCTCTTCGCTAGTGAATGTCATCGAAACCAGCTCCAAACATACAGTCGTAGTCGCACTCCCAGGTCTCTCCGTCGCGGCTCATGGTCGCCCCGTACCTCGGAGTACCGCCGGTATCGTCGCCCCAGAAGTGGAAGTGCCATCCAAGGAAGTCGAACTCCTCGTCGTACTCGTCTGCGGCGTACCTCGTGTCGCCGTACTCCTCGTAACCGTCCCACCCGAACCTGCGGGAAAGGGCATCGAACGTGTATATGGTCGGCTTGTCCTCGCCGTCCTCCCACTCGTAGACCTCCGGCCAACCCTGCTTGTAGCACCCGACGCGGACATTGCCGTCGCCCATGACTCCATGGTGCGAGAACTCGAACCACTCGAATCCGTCATGGTGCTTCATGATGTTCGCGTACACGCGGAGTCCAGTAGGCAGGGAACCCTCGTCGGTGTCGTATACGCCTACGTCCTCCTTGTCGGTTCTGCGCTCGCCGTTGAGGTACACGAACGCGCCGTAGTCGCTGTATGCCATGGCTATACCTCCTTCGCCGCCGCCTCGCGGCGCTTTTCATCGGTAATCATTCGTCCACCTTGGATATGGCCAGCGCCACGTATTTCTGGGCAAGGCCCTCGAAGTCGTCGAGGATGTAGTCGATTCGGTAGACTTCACCGTTGAGCGGATGCCTGGCTGCTTCCCCGACGGCGTAGCCTTCGTTCGTGACAACGTCGAATACGATCTCATCGCCGACCTTGTAACCCCGGTCGTTCTTGCGAATCTCGAACGTCTTGGTGCCGTTCAGGACGGCGTCGGCGTATTGCTCTTGAATCTTGAGCCTGTGCGTCGCCATCAGGCCTCACCCCTCAGCTTGCGGATGCGGGATACGATGTCCTCAATCACTTTCGGAGAGCAACCAGTTGTTATATTGCTGAGAGAACAACATTGACAGGTTCCATCCTTGCTGAAGTACGTGCAAGCGGTGCCTTCTGCGACGCATTTGTCCAAGTCCTCTTCCAGCTTCTCCCAGCTGTCGGGTTCGGTGAGGTACATGAGCTCGGCGTCGAGTTTCCTGCCCGCGTCCGTGACCGCGCGCCAGCAGTTCCCCCACTCTTTCTCGAGGTCGGAATCGACCGTGTACACCCAGTACACGATGTTTCGGGCCGTGCCGCCGCTGCCGTACAGCACCTTGGTATCTAGCGGAATCTCTCGACCGTCGGCATCCTTTGGCAGTTGAATCATCATTCCTCCTTATCTGGCGTTATACGCCCTCCATCCCGATCTGCTCGCACCACTGGTTGGCCATCGCCTTTGCGATGCCCGGGAACGTGCGGCTGCGAACCTTGGCGCGTTCGTGTGGCGGCAGATGCCAGGCGTCCGCGTACCATGCCGGCATGGAGTTGCCTGACTTGAAGACCTTGCGCGGCTCAGGCTCGACCTCATCAGCCGGCTTGAGCGGCTCGAGCCCCTTCAGCCACAGGCACGTCTTCTTTTCGAACGGGTCGCCGAACATGTACGGCTGCACGATTTGGTCCGGTTTGCGCCATCTTGTGCTCATACAGCCGACGGGGTTCTCGATTGCGACGTGCGGCGCATCGCACTTGGCGAACGCCATGAAGAACTCGACGGCGGCCTCACGGTTAGCCTTGCGCTCGCGCGCTCTGTCGCCGTACTTCCCCTCGTCGAACCAGCGGTTGCCGGTGACGGTGAGATACGTGCATGGCGGGTGCGCGATCACCAGGTCCCACCTGAGCTTGAGCATCTGGAGAGCGTCGACGTTGAGGTGCATGAGGTCGTGACCCCCCCGCTTCCTCAAGGTCGCAGCTGTAAGCCTCGTGCCCCATCTTCCGGAACTCAAGCGCCACGCGCTGCGACTCCTCGCAGGCGATAAGAACTCGCATCTACGCCACCCTCTTCCTGACGACGGCCACGTCGTACATGCCCTCGAGGTAGCCGACGGCCCTCGCCGCGGCCATGTCTTGCTCGCGGCCGAGCTCATCCCATCCGCTCATCGCGACTCCCAGTAGTTGCACCTGGCGAGCCCCTGCGTGCGGTGCACGAACTCCGGGCGCCGCCCGCACTCGTACTCGGTGCGCTCCACGCCGTGGACGGTGCGCAGCACCGTCGCGCAGCAGTGCAGACAGTTCTCACAGCGCTCCTCCCGGAGTCCGTCCGCATAGATGTCCGGCCTCTCGTTCCCCGTCATCTGTATCCCCTCTTCCCGTACCTTCCGTCGTTCACCATGTTCCTTACGTGGCGCCGCATGTCCTGCGCCGCCTGGTCTCCCTCGGGCGGCAGCTTCCGCCCGCTCGCGCACTCGACGCAGTGGACGCGCCAGCCGCCGCGGTAGCGCTCGAAGTGCCCGAACCCGGGAGGCGTCCACCTGCCGCACTCGCGGCAGTAGCCGCCGTAGACGTTCCTAGCCATTCCCCTGCTCCTTCCTGTAGACGTCGCGGGCCATCGCCTCCGCGAGCTCGCGCATGTCGGTCACCTCGGCGCACTCCGCGCCGAAGAACATGCCCAGCTCGCCCCTCTTGTGCCTGTCGCACCGGTACGCCCGGCAGATCTCGGGCCTCGCGGCGTAGACCGCGCACTCGCGCCCGTCCGTTAGGTACGGGCACAGCAGGTCGTACTCCGCCCTGGGCTCGGCGGGCTCGATTCCGTTCCGGCGCACGTACACCTCGAGGCGCACCCGGTCGAACGGGCTCACGGGCAGGAAGCGCGAGCAGCACTCGCCGCAGCCCCTGCAGTCGCCCGAGTACAGGTCGGTCACGTCGTCGCTCTGGAGCCCGGCGTGGATGGCCGCGGCGATGGCCTTCTCGTCATTCATCGGCCCGCCCTGCCGCTCCTGTCGGGCACGGCGGCCTCTACTCGGCACTCTTGGCCACCTTCTTGTCGTAGATCTTCTTGAGGTCCCGGCGCATGAACCGGGTGAACTCCTCCTCGCCGACGCCGTCCGCCAGCGCCACATATCGCATCGCATCGTGGCACCATTCGTCGAAGTCGAGCAGCCTTCCGCTGAACGCGCTCTTGACGTCCGTGACCTCGGCGTAGGTGAAGCGGGTCAGCATCTCCTCGCGCATGACCTTGTCGGCCAGCGCCTCGATGGGCGTCTTGGGGCGGTTGATAATCCGGCTGTAGCCGTTCGCCCTCTTTGTCATAGCGTCGAGCTGCTTGAACAGCTTGTTGTTCTCGGCCGCGAGGCGCTCGTTGCGGCGCTGCTCGTAGTCAAGCTCGGCGAGCACGTACTGCTCGCAGTTGGTGATCTCCATCGTCATTTCACCTCTCGGATGATCTCGTTTCCGTAACGGTCGGTGATGGCCCAGTAGCCGAACATGTAGAGGTCGGGGCTGTGCGGCGGGTACTCCCTGAGCATCGTGCCGGACCACCATGCCTCCTCGGCCGCCCCGGTGCGCCATACCCACTCGGCCCTGAGGCCGCCGTCGTGGAACTTCCCGTGGCACCCGGTCGTGCCGGAGCCGCACAGGGCGAACAGCGGGCTGCGCAGCTCCCACACCCCGTTTGGCGTGACGAGCCTGAACGTCTTTCCCCACGACCTGCGGGCGACGTGGTGGCAGTTGGAGGCGCGCCTACCGCACACCGCGCACCGGGCCTGCGTCGGCTCGTATGCCGTGTCGTGCGTGTACCTCGCCCCGAGGTGGGGCTTGCCGTACAGCTCGGCGCGCTCCTTCGGCCATCCCCTCAGCAGGCCCGCGTCGAGGATCATGAGAGCCTCCTCTCGCACGCGGCGCGGGCGGCCAGCAGCCTCCGCGCGTCCTGGTACAGCCCGAACTCCGCCCTGCCCGCGGTCGTGCCCCGCGGGGCCTCGACCTTGGCCGGGTCGATGCCCGGGTGCTCGGACGCCCACCTTCGCTCCTGCTCGGCCAGTGCCTCCTCGGGCGTCCTGGTCGGCCTGAACGTCGCGGCCTCGACCTCCGAGGCGGTGGGCTTGCCGCGGCTGCGGGCCTCGGCGTCGAGCTCGCGCTGGCGGCGGTGCCACTGCCGGGCCTGCGGCTGCCAGTCCGAGATAGGCATGCCGTTCGACTTGCGCCAGCCCTGAGACGCGTAGAAGTCGAAGAACGCCTGCGGGTCGCCGTTGAGGCAGTTGACCCCGAAGTACGCGGCGACCTCCTCGGCGGTCGGCGGCTCGAAGCCCTCGGGCGCGGCGCACGCGTCCGCACTGCCCTGCACTGGAATGGCCTGGCTTGGTATGGACTGGTATGGATTGGTATATAAGGAGGGGTTTTCAGGTTCCGAAACCCCCGTTTCGGTAGTTTCCGAAACCCCGAAACCCCCGTTTCCGTTTTCCGAAACCCCCGTTTCCGAGGTTTCCGCATCCTCCGAAACCCCCGTTTCGGCCTTACTGGACTTCGGCGGCCTGCCGCCCTTGTTCTTGTTGCGGGCGGCGAGGCTGTTGTCGATGTCCTCGCGGAGGCTCTCGAACACGGCACTGAGCGCCCAGTCGGCGAACTCCGGCTCGATGCCGTTGGTGCCGTACTGGATGATGGCCCAGCACAGCTCCCCGCGCGGCCCCTCCGGCACGCGCTCGAGGGCGGCGGTGAGCTTCGGGAACCACGTGAACTTGCTTGCCATCAGAACCACCCCCAAAGAAGCGAAGAGAAGAACAGGAAACCCGAGGAGAAGGAGGCGGCGAAAAGGGCCGCCTCCCAGTGGTCACGGATGGTGTCGGGTAAGCGCCCCATCAGAACGGGATGTCCTCGTCGTACACGTCCAGCTGCTGCTGGGCGGGTGCCGGCTGCGGCGCTGCCTGCTGCGGTGCCGGTTGCGGTACCGCCTGCGGGGCCTGCTGGTAGGCCTGCTGGGCGTTCCACTGCGGCGCGGGCTGCTGGGGCGCCGGATGCGGGGCGTACGCCTGCGGCGCGGGCTGCGGCGCCTGTCGGGGCGGGTACGCCTGCTGCTGGTAGCCCTGCGGCGCGTACTGCTGAGGCGCCTGCTGCCCGTTGGGGTTCTGGCTCATGAGGACGACCTCGTCGGGGATGATCTCGACCTTCGAGCGCCTGCCGCCCCCGTTCTTGTCCTCCCAGGAGCTGTAGCGAAGCTTCCCCTCGATGGCGACCTTCATGCCCTTGCGCAGGATGCGCGAGAGCGCCTCGGCGCGGTTGCCGAACATGGTGCAGTCGATGAAATTGGGGTAGTCCTCCCACTCCCCCGTCTGCTGGTTGCGGCGACGGTCGTTGACCGCGACGCCGAAGCCCAGCACCTGCGTGCCGCCCGGCGTGACGCGCAGCTCGGGGTCTCGGGTCAAATTGCCCGACACGACCACTCTGTTGATGCTCATCTGTATGTCTCCTCTCCGCCGCTCGTCCATGTCCTCTGGATGTCGGCGTCTACTGTCTTGATTCGCAGCTTCAGCGCCATGATCGCCTCGCTCGATGCCTTGTAGAGGGCTTCGGCGCAGTCGCGCAGCTGCTTCTTCTCGGCTATCTCCTCGCGCCCCCGGCACAGGTCGCCGATGATAGTCACCGGCGTGCCCTTGGAGCGCTCCTCGAGGATGGCGATGCGCAGCGCCTTGCGGTAGTCCGCCTCGTTCTCGGCGTACTGCTGGCCGGTCCGCCTGAGCGTGTCCAGCTCCGCCATGAGTCGCCCGAACAGCTCCTCGCGCTGCGCGTACATGTCCTGCATGGCCTACAGGACGCGCCACGTCGGCGTGGCGCAGCAGCCGGGGTGCTTTTTGAACTCCTCGTACTGCTCTTTCGACTCGAAGGCGTAGGCCGTGCCGCAGGCCTTGCACTTCGCCGTGAAGCCGCCGCTCTCGGGCGGCTCCTTCTCGGGCTTGTCCGACAGCGCGTCCGGGTCGCTCTGCCCGTCGATGGCGAACAGGCCGCAAAGCGCGTACTTGCGCGCGTAGCTCGACGCCATCCCGGTCACCTGCGCGTCGTCGGAGCCGCTCTTGTGCTCCGCCTCGCGGGCGTAGGCCTTGAACTCCTTCTTCTCGCCGTGCCCGTCCACGAAGAACAGGGTGCACGTGGCCTCGACGTAGTAGCGGTCGCCCACCTTGCAGATGTTGTCGTGGAGCGTGAACGCCACGCCCGCCTCCTTACAGGGCTCCTTGAGCGCGGCGACGATGTCCTCGAACGAGCGGTAGCTGAACTTCGCGAACGCGTTGTAGCGCGCCTTGGGGACGGTCACGGAGCGCTGAACCTTGGCTATCGCCTGGGAGAGCGTCATCTTCTCGTCGTCCATCTAACACACCCCCTTGCACTTGATGGTGCCGGTGATTCCGCGCTCGCGCAGCGCCGCGGCGAGCTGCTCCATCTGCGAGCGCGTGGCGGACGGGATCTCGACCGTCCAAGCGCAGGACAGCTCGGGGCGCGCCGCGACGGCGGGCTCAGCCTGGCGCCTCGGAACGGGACGCGGCGCGGGCCTGGACTCGACCGCCTCGCGCATGGCGGCGATGCGGGCGTCCTCCTCGTCGGCGGCGCGGGCGGCGTTGAGCGCCGAGCCGAGGTCGAGCGTGCGGAACAGCTCGCGCTCGGCGACCTCGTAATGGGCCATGGAGCCGCGCTGGGCCTTGAGCGTGTCCCAGTCGCGGGCGACGGCGGAGACCTTCTCCTCGAGGGCCTTCTTCGCCTTGACCTCGCCGAAGGATTTGTTGAGCCACTTGTCGTCGTGCAGGTGCTCGTAGGGCACGACCGGCGCGAGAAGCTCGGCGAACTCCCTGTAGTGGGCCTCGAGCGCGGCCCTCGCGCCCGCCCTGCGCCTCTCCTCCGCCCCGTCGAGCTGCGCCTTGATGCCGTCCGACGCTCCGTCGATGATGGACGTGATCTCCTTGCAGCGCTTCTCGAAGGCGGCGAGCGGCTTGTTGTACTCGCGCTTCACGGCCTTTCGGCGCTCCTCGATCTCGTTCTTCAGGCCGTTGAGGTAGTGGCGGTCGTTCTTGGCCTCCTTGATGGACTCGTCCTTGGTCAGGTCGTACTTGGCGCCCTCGTAGTCCGCGACCTTCGCGCGGATGCTGTCCTCCATCGCGTCGAAGTTCGCGCTGATGACGGACGGCGAGTACGTGACGACGAGGTCGGGCGCCCCCTGCTCCTCGATGACCTCGGCCACGACCTCCTCGGCCCCGTTCTCCTCGGACATTACCTGACCTCCTCGTTGAGCATCCGGTTGTACTTCCTCTCGGTTAGCGCCTCGTCGATGACCACCGCGTGCTCGACGATCCACTTGGCGAGCCTCTCGCGCGCGTCCATGAACTTGTCGAACGCCTCGTCGGACTTCGTTATGAGCGAGACGGCGAACATCGCCTGCTCCTCCGTGGCGAGCTCGACCAGCTCGGCGAACATCCCCTTGTAGTCCTCCATCACTCGGTCACCTCCCCGTCGTGGCTAACGAACAGGATCTGGGGCTGCTTGCTCTGGATGGACAGCCAGACCTCCTCACCGCTCTTGCGGATGGCGTCGAACGCCGCGCTGTCCTCCGTGTCGACCTCGAACTGCAGGACGGCGACGCCGCCCCGCACGGTGGCCTGCTTGAACTTGGCCTCGATCTCCACCGGTATGTTTGTGCTCTCCATTGCTATTCCTCCCTGTCTGCGCCCGCGAGCATCGCCGCGAACGTCTCCAATGTCATGGTCACGAACTGCTCACCCGGGATGGCGGTGCCTCGGCGCTTCCAGACGACCACGCCGTAGTCCGCCCCGCGGTTCCTGCGCTCGGTTTCCGCCTCGCGCAGCCACTTGGGCAGCTCGTGCCTTCCCTGGTAGTCCTTGCACTCGATCGCGATGCCCCGCCCGGCCACCGACACGCCGCGGATGTCGCCCGTGTCCCTCGAGCCGGTCTTGACCTGCCTGTCGATGTCGGCCCCCAGCCTCCCGGCGAGGTAGTCGGCGACCAGGCGCTCGAACCTCGTGCCCGCGTCCTTGGCGGTCCTCCTGCTCCTACTCATCGACGAACCCGTCGCTCTTGGAGCGGTGCTTGTTGAATGCGTGCCTCAGGTGCGGGTAGCGCGCCTCCATGATGCGGGCGAGGCTCGGCGCGAGGCCGTTCTTCACGCCCACGTGCAGCTCGTTGCGCACCATGTGGATGAGGTAGTTGATCGAGACGTAGCCCTTGCGGTTGAGGCGGGTGGCCTGCTCGACCATGAAGCCCCACGCCCGCGGGTGCTCGCCTATCCATGCGCGCGCCTCGGCCATGTCCTGCTCGCCGTCCGCGCCGAGGCCGAATATCTCGAGCTGGTTGCTCATCGGCTTCTGGCGGTACCTCTCGTCGTTACGCATTGACGGCCCCCGCAGCGCATGCGGCCTTGGCGGCCTGGACCGCGCCGTCCATCGTCGGGAGGACGAAGACGGTCAGGACCACAGCGAACAGGACCGCGGCGGCGATGAAGCCGACCATGGCCCCCGCCCTGAACGCATCGGAGTCCAGCTGCTCGCGGACGGTCGGTCGGTATGACTTGGGTGCTATGATGGTCTGAGCCTCATGTCTGGGGCTGTTTCGGCGAGTGCTCACAAGTTGGTAGCTGGGGGCGCTCGCTTCTTTGTATGTGTACATCTTGTGTTCCCTTCTGATGTTTCCGCAGGTCAGGGCTAGGGTGCTTTTTAGGGTCTTTATTTTTGGGACTTTTTCGCGCGGCTCTTGGCGCTGTAGCACCTCTGCCGCTCGCGGTCGTTCCGCTTGGACCTCGCCGCCTCCTCGCGCATCGCGCTGGCCTGCTCCCTGAGGTCTGCCACGTGGCTCTCCTTAGTGCACTCCGCGCACCATCCGTTCGCCTTGTTCAGCGGCTTGAACGTCATGCGCCCGCACTTCGGGCACATCCAGCGCTGCCGGAGCGATATGCCGCACTTCCGCGCCTGGAGCTTCACGGCCTCGGTAGTCCGCCCCAGCGCCTTGGCTATCTCCTTGGCTCCGTCGCCGGCGTGCTCCCTCAGGTACCGGATCTCACGTGTCGACCATGGCCTCACTGTCTCCTGCTCCCCTCCTTCCTCTCCCATTCCCGGTACGCCGCCCGGAGCGTCGAGCACATGGTGTCGAGCGCTATCTCGCGCGGGGTCTTGGGCTTCTCATCGTGTTCTTTGGCGTCCATTTAGGACACCGTCCGGTTGTCGGTAAGACCGAGTAGGTAGTCAGCCGAACACTTAAACAGGCGAGTCATCGCCACCAGTTTCGAGCCGGGGATCTCTCCTCCATTCTCATAACTGGCGACAGTAGCTCGACTCTTGAGGCCGATCTTCTCTGCCAGGTCCTCTTGACTGAGACCAATGCGGACACGTTCGCTAGCAATGGGATTCATTTGCACCTCCATTTCACTATTTGTGAACTTCACAATACGTGAATATAGATTAGTGCTCAGCTGTTTGCAAGCATGATTTCACTATTTGTAAATCTTTTTGTACAATATGCTCACGCTTAGAAACAGGAGGTAACCGTGGGCATGAAGTTTCGCCTCAAAGAAACGAGGCTCAAATACAAGAAGAAGCAGCCAGAGGTTGCCAGCGCACTCGGCATCGGCGTACCCATGTACTCGATGATTGAAAACGGGCAGCGCGAGATAAATGGAACGAAGCTTGTGAAGCTCGCCAGATTCTATGGGTGCTCTGTCGATGAGTTGCTTGGGACTGGTTCGTGGGACGAGGGGGAATGACCTATGGGTCTGTTCGGTGACATTGCGAGAGCCGCCGCTAACGCCGCTCTCAGCACGGCGAAAGATATGATAGGGGACGCTGCTGCCGCTAAGATTGGCCAGCAGGTTGGCGTTGGCAAGTCCATATCGTTTCGCGGTGAGTGTGAGCGACCCGTATACGTCTATTACGGCGAGCCGTTGAGGAAGATTCGTAAAGGTGATGTGTTCGATGCCGAGGTCGTGACGAAGCCAATGCGGCTGAGAAGCGAGCTCACGGGTGGCGTATGGGACACCACGGACGACGGCTTCGCGCTCGCATACAAAGGAAAGGTGTTTGGGGCAGCGTCGGCTCTCGGAAACACGATCAAGGACATTACGGAGCTCGGATACAGGATCACTGTGTCGTGCAGAATGACGGGATGGTACGCCAAGGGAATCCCGACCGTCGTCATGATGATCGACGAGCCCGAGGAGATATTCGCGTGGCTCGATGCCTGCAAAGGCCTTGGGCGCGACGTCAGCTTCGAGGAAAGGCATTCCCCCGAATGCGAGTCGGCCGCCTTATCGGAACGCACCAGGCTTGAGCTGTCGAAGGCGTGCGGGCGAGAACTGCCGGTGGGCGTGGACGGAGACTGTGTCTACATCGAGGATGACAAGTGGGCCGGCATGAGAAAAAGCGGGGTATTTCCGGTCGAGGTCTCCACGGAGCTGATCCCGACTCCTCGCGGGTCAACGGCGAAACCGCATGTCGCCGTCTTTGTGGATGGGTCGATGGCAGCCGATGTCAGCGCGAGGTGCGTGCACTACAAGACCCTCGCCGAGCATGCCGGCGAACGCCCCTATTTCGCCTGCTGCCAAAAGCGAGAAGGTCACGATGGCTCTCCCATATGGAGGGTGACCGTTGTCTATCTCGGAAGATAAAAGAGCCCCGTCGGCAGCGCCGGTACCGCTATAGCCGACAGGGCATCCAACCAGTACACCCATGCAAACTCAACTTGAAGGAAGGGTGACATCCACATTATGCCAAAGAAGGCAGTGATATACGCGAGATTCTCGTGCAACAGGCAGCGCGAGGCCTCGATCGAGGACCAGCTGCGCGTCTGCCGCGAGTGGTGCGCGCGCGAGGGCTACGAGGTCGCGGCGGAGTACTGCGACCGCGCCGTGTCGGGGCGCACCGACGACCGCCCCGAGTTCCAGCGGATGATAGCCAACGCCGGAGAGAGCGAGATCGTCCTCGTCTACATGATGGACCGCTTCAGCCGCGGCGAGTACGACGCGCCGATATACAAGCGCGAGCTCGCCACGCACGGCGTCAAGCTGGTCTCGGCGCTCGAGCAGATACCCGACAGCCCGGAGGGCATCATCTACGAGAAGCTGCTCGAGGGGCTCGCCGCCTGCGAATCGAGGAAGACAGCGATACGCACCAAGCGCGGCATGGAGGGCAACGCCCTAAAGTGCAAGACCAACGGCGTGCGCATCTTCGGCTACCGCAGGAACGAGGACGACGAGTACGAGGTCGACGAGGCGCAGGCGGCGTGGGTGCGCGAGGCCTTCGCGCTGAGGCTTGAGCGCATGTCCATGAACGCGATAGCGCGCGAGTTCGCGCGGCGCGGCCTCAGGACGCGCAAGGGCAACCCGTGCGGCCAGGCGATGGTGCAGCAGATGCTGCGCGACCGAAGGTACACGGGCAGATACGAGTGGGGAGGCATCGTCCGCGAGGGCGGGATGCCGGCGATAGTGGACGAGGTGACGTTCATGGAGGTCCAGGGAATCAAGTGCCGCAAGCAGCGCTCGAGCGAGAGCTGGGGCGACTTCGCCCTCGCGGGGGCGGCGCTGTGCGCGGAATGCGGCAGGAACCTGCAGGGCGTGAGCGGCAGGGGCCGCAACAACGTGAAGTACGAGTACTACAGCTGCCCGGGGTCATGCGTCCGCAACATCAGGCGCGAGGAGCTCGAGGGCTCCATAGCCTCGGCGCTGCGTGGGCTGCTCGGCGACCGCGGCGAGGCGCTGCAGATAGCCAACATGGTAGCGGAGCGCGCGGACACGGCCGAGGTGCGGGCTCGCCGCAGGCAGGCGGAGGACTCGCTCAGGGCCGCCGAGAGGGGCCTGAGGAACATCCTCAACGCCATCGAGCAGGGCGTGATAGCGCCGGGCGTGAACGAGCGCATAGCCGAGCTGGAAGAGCAGCAGGCGCGAGCGAGGTACGACCTCGAGGCCATCACGGACGAGCGGATAGACCCGGAGCGCTTCGCCGACTTCCTGCAGTGCGGGACGGCGCTCGACGACGCGACGCTGCTGAAGGCGTTCGTGTGGCAGGCTGTCGTCTCGGAGGACGAGATACTGGTCACGCTGAACTACCATAAAAAGGGCGAACCCGCCAGATTGGACATCCAGCGGGTTCGAGCAAAATTGGAATGGTGCCCCATGTTGGATTCGAACCAACGGCCTTCTGCTCCGGAGGCAGACGCTCTAATCCCCTGAGCTAATAGGGCCAACGTTTGGTATTATACCCAAGTGCACCACGGGCTATCAAAATAAAAGAAAAAGCTTTGCAATTCCGAGGAAGACCTTGATTATCGACTTTATCCGAACACCTCCCACATTCATCCGTACATGTACGGATGAATGTGGGAACCCGATAC
>NZ_JBCPDN010000050.1:0-17191 GCF_040915425.1 Collinsella aerofaciens
GACCCGTACCCGTTCTGGCTGGATTAATGGATGGAAACGGGTGTTCTATCGGGACACACATTTTGTCCTATAAGCCCAGCTCCAGCTTGTGCTAGGATACTTAACGTTACATGAGTTCAACTGTGCTCGCGACTCCAGCAAGTCGCAAAACGCAGGGTCGATCAGCATCCGGCCGAAACGGCGGTGCCAGAAACACCACGAGCTCCAATAAAGAAGTCATGCGACGTTATTTATTTGCATTGATGTAGTTCTAAGGTGCATTTAATAGCTTGCGTGTCAAAGCGTAGTAGTCCTACAGCTTGCTGCGTGCGGTCCAGTTTTGTACCTGCTTGACTGGCTCGCACGCAGCCAGCTGGAGACGCGGTCATTTTGCGATACACGTCTGCGTCTCTAGTAACTGCACTTATACATACCGTTCACGGTGGGACAGAGCCACGTGCTTGTCTGACTGGGCTCAGGGTTTGAATATGGAGCGCCTTCGCGCACAAGCGCCCTGGCGAAGCCATACCCAAACCCCATGAGCCACACGTAAGACAGCAAGGGGGTGGTGCTCGTGTGGTATGTGATCCAGGTTATCAACGGTCGCGAAGACATAATGCGCGAGCGCATAGAGCACATGGTGCCGGCTGGTGCCATGCAAGAGCTCTTTTATCCCCAATTTCAAACCGAGATCAAGGTGCACGGCGAATGGGTCAAAACGACCAAACCGCTCTTTCCCGGTTATCTCATCTGCGATACGGCAGACCCCCGCACCGTGCAACAGTATCTGCTACGCATGGACGACTTTGCCCGGGTGCTTGCCCAGGACGGTCAGTTTGTGCCGCTGGCAAAAGAAGAGGTCCAGCTTATTGGCGGCTTTACGCATAGGGGAGACCGCGTAGTGCCCATGAGCGAGGCCCTAAAAGACGGTGACCAGGTCGTAGTTACGGCAGGTCCGCTGCTGGACCACGAAGGCCTTATTAAATCTATTAACAGACGCAAGAGCACTGCCCTTTTGGAGCTCAACCTGTGCGGCCGACGCATAACTACCCGCGTTGGCCTTGCGGTGCTTTCAAACGAACAGCGCGTCATGCGCAATCACAGAAAAGCGATCGCCTAGCTGCAAGCTCGCAAGCGGACGACCGAAAGCAAAAAAGTATCGGGGGAGGGGCTCTTGGAGCCTACGATAATGACCATGGAGCAGGGTGCACGGGAGACGTGCGCCGCTGCCATGGCGAATTCCGTTCCTGCCGCAGCGGGTGCTGCGGGGGATTACCTTACAAACGAAGAGGCCACCGAGATGCTGCGCGGTGCGAACTCCGGCGTGAAGCCCGAGCTTGGGCGCAGACTCTACCGCGTTGTTAAGCGTACGGTGGACATTGTCGCCGCCGGCGGAGCCTTGGTATTGCTCTTTATACCCGGGGTAATTCTGAGCGTGGTCATTTGCATAAAGAGCCCGGGCGCCAGCCCCCTATATTCACAGTGGCGCGTGGGCCGCGTGCGCAAAGACGGCACGTTCTACCTGTTTAAGATCTACAAGTTCCGCAGCATGGTTCCCAACGCAGACCAAATGCTCAAGGACTTGCAGGCCCAAAACGAGGCCACTGGCCCCATGTTTAAAATGAAGCACGACCCGCGCATTATTCCCGGTGTGGGTAACTTCATTCGCAAGCACAGCATCGACGAGCTGCCCCAGCTCATCAACGTGTTCTTGGGCCAAATGAACCTCATTGGCCCGCGCCCCGGCCTGCCGCGCGAGGTTGCCCTGTACAGCGAGCACGACATGAAGCGCCTGGCGGTAAAACCCGGCTGCAGCGGTCCTTGGCAGGTAATGGGCCGCAGCCACCTGGGCTTCAACGAAATGGTTGAGCTGGATCTTCACTATATAGAGAATCGCAGCCTGCGCCAGGACCTGCGGTTGATATTCGGCACGCTGAAGACGATGTTCTCTGGGGAAGGTGCCGTGTAGCATGCGCATCGCCATGATAGGCCAAAAGAGAACGGGTTCGCGCGAGGGCGGCGTAGAAGTGGTGGTAGGCGAGCTTGCTCGCCGTATGGCAGACCTTGGTCACCAAGTAACCTGCTACGACCGTATGGGCGAAGGAGCTCCTTCCGAGCCCTACGAGAAGGATGGCTACCGCATCGTTCCCGTAAAGGCTCTGGACATCAAGGGGCTCTCTGCGCTCACGAGCAGCTTTGCCGCAACAAGGGCCGCCATCAAAGACGGGACAGACGTAATTCACTATCACGCAGAGGGGCCGTGCGTCCCCCTTCGTTTTGCGCGTTCCGCGGACATCAGGACCGTGGCAACGATCCACGGTCTGGACTGGCAGCGTGCAAAATGGGGCGGCTTGGCTTCCAAGTACATCAAGTTCGGCGAGGCGACGGCGGCCAAGTGCGCGGATGCGCTCATCGTGCTTTCCCGGGGCAATCAGGAGTACTTCAAGGAGGCTTACGGCCGCGAGGCTACGCTCATTCCCAACGGCATCACTCCCGAGGCGGATCTTCCCGCGAAGGAGATCTCCGAGCGCTTGGGGCTCACCCAGGGCTCCTATGTCCTCTACCTCGGTCGTATTGTGCCCGAGAAGCGACCGGAACTGTTGGTGGAGGCGTACAAGCAGGTGAAGACGGATAAGCGCCTGGTTATCGCGGGCGACTCCTCCGATACGGACGACTACGCCGTGGCGCTCAAAGAGGCTGCCGCGTCCGACCCCCGCGTGCTCTTTACCGGCCACGTTGAGGGCAACCTGCTCTCCGAGCTGTACTCCAACGCGTATTGCTACGCGCTCCCCTCCGACGTTGAGGGCCTGCCCATGAGCTTGCTGGAGGCCATGTCTCACGGTGCGGCATGCGTTACCTCGGATATTCCCGAGTGCGCGGATGTTCTGCAGGGTTGCGGGCTCACGTTCCCACACGGAGACGCGGGGGCGCTGCGCGACGTGCTTGAAGGCCTGATAGCGGATTCTGCCCAAGCGGAGAGGCTGGGCGCCATGGCACGTGACCGCGCGATTAATGGCTATGACTGGAACAGCGTCGTCCAAAGGACGCTTGCTTTGTATGAGGGTGTTGCGTAATGAAGATCCTTCTTGTAAATAAGTTTCATTGGCGCAAGGGTGGAAGCGAGACGTACTACTTTGCTCTTGCCGATGGTCTTCGCGCTCTTGGACATGAAGTTGCCTTCTTCAGCATGGAGGATGAGCGTAATGAGCCGACTGAGTGGTCGCGTTACTTTGTAACGAATCGCGACTATAACGGACCGAGCTCTATTGTCGATAAGGCGAAGGCCGCGCAGGCACTTGTGTATTCCAAAGAGGCGCGCGAGAAGTTCGATGTGCTGTGCCGTGAATTCCAGCCCGATGTAATCCATCTCAATCTCACTCATAGGCAGATTACGTTTTCCATCTTGGACGCTCCTTGGCTAAAGCAGCATCCAACGCCGGTTGTGTATACCTCGCACGACTTGATTCTTGCTTGCCCGAGCTATCTTATGCTTGATTCCGAGGGCAACGTTTGCGATTCGTGTCTCGGGGGTCATTTTGGCAATTGCCTTAAGAAGAAGTGCGTAAAGGGTTCGATCGCAAAAAGCGCGTTAGCGGTGGCTGAGGCGGAGTGGCTTAAACGGCACAAAACCTATTCACGTCTCGATCGCATCATCTGCCCGAGTGAGTTCATGCGGAACAAGTTTATTGAAGCGGGGCTTCCCGAGCGTCAGCTTGTCCTCATGCGGAATTTCCTGAATCCCGATTCGATGTCACGGGAAGTTGCCAACCAAAATAATGAAGATCCCTACATGCTGTATCTGGGACGCCTTTCTCGCGAGAAAGGCGTGTTAACGCTCGTGCATGCTTTTGAGAAGGCGGCACCGGTGATCCCTGATTGGCGTCTTGTTATTGCAGGCGATGGCCCTGAATGTGATGCTGTGAAGGTCAAAGTTTCCGCAATGCCAAACGAAATAAGCTCGAGGATTGAGCTGGTTGGATATAAAACCGGTGACGCCCTGCGCGGACTTGTGAATCGAGCCACTCTGGCGGCTGCGCCGTCAGAGTGGCTCGAGAACGCGCCATATGCGGTTCTCGAGGCACTCGCCGCGGGCAAGCCCGTTATCGGTACGAACATGGGCGGAATACCCGAGCTGGTACGTGAGGGTGAAACGGGCTTCCTGGCTGAAGCCCACGATGAGGCAGGACTCGCAGATGCAATCCGTAGGGGTGCGGCGGTGGCCGCCGATCCTGCGGCTTACGCCGCGATGAGCGCGCATTGCCGTTCATTCGTGGCAGAGAACTGTAATCAAGAGGAATACATCCGGAATCTCGTCTCCCTGTATCAAGAACTAATTGACCGGAAGGTGGTGGCCTAACCCATGGCCGAGAAGAAACTCAACGGAACCGTAATCGTAACGTACCGCTGCAACGCGCGCTGCACCATGTGCAACCGCTACAAGGCTCCCAGCCGTCCGGAGGAGGAGCTCTCCCTCGACGTGATCAAGAAGCTCCCGCGCATGTACTTCACCAACATCACCGGTGGCGAGCCCTTCATCAGGACCGACCTTGCGGATATCGTGCGCGAGCTGTACAAGAAGTCCGACCGCATCGTCATCTCCACCAACGGCTTCTTCACCGACCGCATCATCGCCCTTGCCGAGGAATTCCCCCAGGTGGGAATCCGCATCTCCATCGAGGGTCTGCAGCAGACCAACGATGAGATCCGCGGTCTCCAGAACGGCTTCAACCGCGGCTACGAGACGCTCAAGAAGCTCGTGGAAATGAAGCACCCGGACGTGGGCTTTGGCATGACGGTGCAGGATCGCAACGCTGCGGACTTGGTGCCGCTGTACAAGCTTTCCGACGAGCTCGGCATGGAGTTCGCCACCGCCAGCCTGCACAACAGCTTCTACTTTGTCGAGGCGAAGAACATCATCAAGGACCGTCCCATGGTGGCCCAGAACTTCGAGGACCTGGTAAACGAGCTCCTCAAGTCCAACGAGCCCAAGAAGTGGTTCCGCGCGTACTTCAACATGGGCCTCATCAACTACATCTATGGGCAGAAGCGCCTGCTCCCGTGCGATATGGCGTTCGACACGTTCTTCATCGACCCCTACGGCGACGTCATGCCCTGCAACGGCACCAAGGAGAAGCTCGTTATGGGCAACCTTAACGACGAGTCTTGGGATGAGCTGTGGGAGAGCGCCCAGGCCGAGAAAGTGCGCGGCTGCGTGCGCCACTGCGACCGCAACTGCTGGATGATCGGCTCCGTGTCTCCTGCCATGCACAAGTACATCTGGAAACCCGCGTCGTGGGTGCTGGCGCACAAGCTCAAGCCCGGCAAGAAGTTCGACATGCACGAGCTCCCCATCGTGCGCGACTACGAGTCGGGCAAGGTGACGAAGGAGGAGCTGGACGCTCTTTCCACCTGCGACATGCACGCCGCGATCAACGACGGCCTTTCCGACGCAAGCCGAGCCGACGCGCACGTGTACGAGACTGAGGAGGCGCTGTAGTGCAGCCGGGTGGAAAAATCGAATGCAAAAATTCAGAAATAGCGGTTGCTCGATATCAATCGGAGGAAACACGTGAAAGTATCCTGCATAACCAGGCACGCAATCTCTAATTATGGCTCCCTGCTCCAGGCATATGCGACACAACGAGCGGTAGAGAGCTTGGGGCATGAGTTCGAGATTATGGACTATGTACCTGCTTGTGAGGACGTATCCCAGCAGGTGAGGACGCTTCTTTCGACAAAGCCGTCCTGGAACGGGAACCCGTTGAAGAAGTCTGTCTACAGACTTCTGATGGAGCCTGAGACAAGGGTGGCGGGCAAGCGGTTTGCGCGTGAGCGTTCCCAGCTGCTTAAGATGAGCCCTCACTATGCATCCCTGGAGGAGCTGAAGGCTAATCCGCCCAAGGCCGATGTCTATATGACTGGAAGCGATCAGGTGTGGGGTCCCATCAGCTCGGGCGCATACGACCTGTCATACGCGCTTGAGTTTGCTCCCGAGGGCGCAAGGCGCATCTCATATGCGGCAAGCTTTGGTAAGAAGAATATCCCGGATAGCGTGCGCCCCAGGTTTCTCGAGGACCTTCGAGCATATGAGGCCGTGTTCGTACGCGAGGATGCCGCGCGCGAGCAGCTTGCCTCGTGGGGCATAGAGGCCGGACAGGTTGTCGATCCCACGCTGCTGCTTGATGGCGAGGCGTGGAGAAGGATGGCGGCACCTGCCCCGAAGGGCGAATACATCCTCGTCTACCAGATTCACAGCGACCCGACGGTGGGGCAGTACGCCGTGAAGGTTGCCAAAAAGCTTGGCTTGCCCCTGATACGGATCTCCGCAAGCCTGCACCAGGCCTCACGCGAGGGCAAGTTCAAGTGGCTGCCGACGCTTGCTGAGTTTCTCTCGTATGTCGACAACGCAGCATGCCTAGTCACGGACTCGTTCCACGGTACGGCTTTTGCCATAAATCTCAATACGCCGCTGGTAGAAGTGCTGCCCAAGAACGGAACCTCGAGCAGGAACGTGAGTATTCTGCGACTCACGGACCTCACGGACAGAGTGCTTCAGAATCTAGATGATGTCGAGTTAGCATCCAAGCAGATTGACTTTGGTCGGGTCAACGACGTGATGGGTGCGGAGAGGGAGAAGTCCCTAGCGCAGCTCAAGAGCATGATTGAGGAGTAGGGCATTGTCAAACGTTGGCACTAGGACGGTATGCAAGAAGGATATGTGCGCTGGCTGTATGGCCTGCGTCGATTCATGCCGACATGGAGCGATTGCCATTGAGGATACGATTGAGGCGTATAACGCCCGTATTGATCCTACAAGGTGCGTGGGATGTGGACTGTGCGAGAAAACGTGTCCCCAGATGGTATCCCCATCTTCGTTGCGTCCTCTCGAGTGGCTACAGGGGTGGGCGAAAGATACATCGCTCAGAATGTCATCTTCGTCCGGGGGTCTGGCTACGGCCATCTCGGAGGCGTTTGTGGCGTCAAATGGATTAGTGTGTTCATGTGCACAGGAGGGCGGTGAGTTCCGGTTCCACCTCACTTCTGATGCGGATTACTTGAGGAGGGCCCAAGGCTCCAAATACGTCAAAAGCAATCCGCTTGGTGCGTACCGCGAGGTTAGGGAGGCCCTGCAAGGTGGTCAAAGGGTTCTCTTTATCGGTCTTCCTTGTCAGGTTGCTGCGATGCGTAACTTCGTTGGAAGCCGTTTAGCCGATTCCCTTTACACCATCGACCTTATCTGTCATGGTTCACCGTCCCCCAAGGTCCTGAGCCGATTCTTGGAAGAGACAGGTAACAACCTGTCTAATGAGCTGATACTGGACTTTCGAAAGAAAGTCCAGTTTCAGCTCCGCTATCGCGGAGCTGAAACTGTGGGTAGGACGGGTGTCCGCGATCGCTACTCGATTGCTTTCCTCTCGGGTTTACCGTATACGGAAGGCTGCTACTCCTGCCGCTACGCCAAGGGTGATCGTGTCTCCGATATTACGCTTGGCGATTCATGGGGTAGCGAGCTTTCTGATGAGGTCGCGAACGGGATATCCCTCGCACTTGTGCAGACAGACAAGGGTCGAGAACTGTTAGAAATGACGGACCTTGAGCTTTTGCCGGTTGATCCTGGTCTAGCTGTGGCCAACAATGAACAGCTTCAACGTCCTTCGACGAAGCCTATAGAAAGAAATACCTTTATGGACGGCTTTCGTAACGGGGTACGGGTTAACCGACTCGTTCTCAGGGCGAGGCCAAAAGACTGCGCCAAGTACTTGGTCAAGGATATACTGCTTGCACTGGGTTTGCTCAGGGGTTAACACATCGAGAGCGTTTGCTTTAGGCATTAATGATAAGGTAATCCATATGTTGAGTAATTCCAAGGTGCCAAAGTGCGTCGTATTAATGGCGTCATACAACGGCATCCCATTTATTTCAGAACAAATTGACAGCATTCTCTCGCAGGCTGAAGTTGACGTACGTCTTTTTGTCCGTGATGACGGGTCATCTGATGGTACTCGTGATCTTCTGCAGCGCTATGCAGATGAGGGCAGTCTGACTTTGTTAACAGGAGAAAACCTAGGACCTGCTTTAGGGTTTTTGACGTTGTTGCGGAATGCTCCCGAAGCTGATTACTATGCGTTTTCCGACCAAGATGATATTTGGGATAGCGATAAACTGATAACTGCGATTAAACAGCTTAAGAAGCAGGAGAATTTGGCTCTTTATCATTGCAATTCAAGACTTGTAGATTCAGCTGGTAATGAGATGGGCCGGTTAACCTATGGGCAACAAAGGTGCATATCTTATCGAGATAACGACCCTCTCAACCAGCTTTGCATTGGGTCACCTATGGGATGTACGCAAGTATTTGATAGGCGTATTTGGGAAGTTGTTTGCTTGCATGAGCTGCCCCATCCCGTCATCATGCATGATAAGCTGATAGCTAATCTATGCGTGCTGCTGGGTTATCGGATTGTTTTCGATGCTTCTCCTCATATGGGATATCGCCAGCATGGTCGTAATGTGGTCGGTGTGAGTACTGATTTACCATCTAAAGTGATTGAGAAAATCAATAGTTTTTGTCATCCGCGAGAGATTACTCTTGCAAAGCAAGTTACTGGACTTCTTTCAACTTATTCCGACTGCATTCTTCCTCCAGAGCGTGCTCTTGGAGAGTTGGTATCGAAAATGGACGCTTCTTTCATGGCTAGGTGCAGGGTTTCTTTCTCTTCGAGGCTGAATTTCGGCAGTCTACAAGAGGGCCTTTTCAATAGATCTCTCCTCTTGTTTGGGAAGCGATGATATGAGTAAAAGCATCCCCAAACCGCACAATAGTGGGTACGTCCTAGCGCTTGCCTTTTGCGACTATCTCAAGGACAAGACCGGCACCCCAAAGGCTATTATGGCGAGTCAGCAGGCCATGGCGTCGCACGGCATAAGTTACGTCTATCTCCACTCGGTTAAGAAGACCCTGTTCAGGGACGACCAGATGCTATTTTGCGAATTCGGGGTTACGGTCGACGGGGTGGAGGCTGGTGTTTTCAGTATTGCCCAGGTGTGCGAGGCCCTTTGCAGCTGGCAAAAAAGCGGCTTCAGCCTTCTTGAGCTTCATATCCACCACCTTCTGTACGTGAGCCTTGAGAAAGTCTCCGAACTGCTAAAAGTTACAGGCAAAACACCGGTCAGGGCCTTTCTCCACGACTATTACCTGTGTTGTACAAGCTATAACCTCCAAAATAGGAGCGGCTTTTGTGACAGCTCAAGGCTCGGCGACGCTCCCTGCGAGAAATGCCCCCACTTCAGTAACAGCCTTCGTGTGGAGTCGAAGATCCAAGGGCTGTTTGACTCCATCAAAAATCTCCGTTTTGTTGCACCTTCGACCTATACGAAGAATCGGTTCCTCTCATTCAGGCCCCAATACGAGGGCCTTGTTGATGTAATACCGCACCAAAAGCTGCTTGGAGAGTATCTGGGCAACAGACGTCCTCTGAACGCAGGGGAGCGCATCAGGGTTGCCTTTCTGGGGATGCCGAGGAAGACAAAGGGCTGGGAGACCTGGCTTCGCCTCGTATCTGCGGTCGATGAACAAGAGTACGAGTTCTTCGTCTTCAACAGCTCGAACGATATGTATCCAGGGATGAACAAGCGGTTTGTCGAATTTGATGAGAAGCACCCAAATGCCATGACCGACTCTCTCAGGGAGTGCGAGATTGCCATCGTTGTCATGTGGCCATCTTGTCCAGAGACCTATAGCTACACCTGTATGGAATCTTACTCCGCAAACGCTTATACGATTTCGAGTGCATGTGCAGGCAATGTCGCCGACTTTGTCGTTGAGCATGGGTCCGGTTTGGTGCTGAATAACGAGGAGGAGCTAATCGGGCTGTTTAGGGATAAGAGCCGGCTTATCAGGGAGGTCAATCGTTTCAGGAGCGGAAAGCCTGGTCCGCTCGATCTTGTCGATTCAGATGAGATCGTAGACCTGCTTCCATGCTCCTCGGTAGGTCTCAACACGGGAGTTCACATGCACACGAGGCTGATTGAACGTGTGCTGCTGGAGGTACTCAATGCAAGATCATAGGCATGCGAGGCTCGTTATAAATAAAGCGGAGGAGCGGGCTGGTCGAAGAGGTCGTTGGTATCTCCCTAATAAGCAAGGCGTTCTAACCGTTTGCATGGGTGACCTGGCGGATGCGACGATCGTTATAGGTATCTTGGCGCAGGTTTTCTTCCTTGAGTACTATGGTCTGGGGCGATACCTCAACTGGGTAATTACCGGCATGATTTGCGTGAGGGCGCTCTTCTCCGGATGGAAATATAGCGGTAGAGCGCTACTACTTGGGCTGATTACCGTTGCAGGGTGGCTGTCTGGTGCCCTCTTGGGTGGCAATATGGAAACGTTTAGGGCGAATATTTTGCTGCTCCTCTACCCGTTTGTCTATACGCTTTACTTCTTTCTTTTGGTCACTAACAAGAGGGATTTTCTTCTTGGACTCTTTGATGCAGGTTTTCCGGTCTTCAACGCCATATTGCTTCTCAATATGGCGATCATGTTTATCCAGTACTCTACCCATGGGATGATCGCTGCGACAACGAACGACATCAGTTACTTCGAGGACAATATCTCCGGCCTGTTCTCTTATGCGTCCGTCCATGCGGTGGCCCTTTACACTTCATTCGTCGTGCTCTACAACTTCGTCTGGATTAGGAGGCTTCGGGGTCCTCTCTGGCCATCCCTTGCCATCGCTTACAACGTCTGCCTTATCGTCCTGTCCTTCTATCTTGCGACACTCAACGATAATAAGGCGCTCTTCATAATCCTTCCTCTCGTTTTAGTGATGTTCTGGCTTATTTCAGTCATGAGAGGAGAAGCGGATGTTTCGGGTCCCTTCTTTTGGCTTGTCGCCTTGTATTTTATCCTGACAATTGCATACGCCTTGGTGCCTGCGTTCCAGATCCTCGTGGATACGCAAGTGTTTGGTCTGTTCGATATGGTTGGCAGTTCAGCTTCCGTCGGTACTGCTGCCGACGGCAGTAACGAGAGGATTGCTATCATCGGCTTCGCTCTCTTGAGACCGGCTACATGGAGTCTCGGAGAGGGTCTTGGAGCCTCAAGCTTCTACGCGTCCGGGTTCATGTCGTTTAACCACTTTGGTCAAGCGGATATGGGGTCTTTCTTGATTCTCATGGGGGTTTGGGAGACGGCAGCGTATGTAGCGTTTTTCCACTCCGTGGTTAGTGAGTTTATGGAGCAGGAAAAAGGATCTAATGGCCGGATTGTTCGTTTGCTCCTTTTGCTAACAATTCTTATTACCTTTCTGTATACGCAGTGCTTTACAAGGGTGAACTGCTGCTTGTGCCTACTGCTGCTCTGTGGAGCGCTGGCTTGGTCGTGGAATTCCTCGGCTGCAGACTATTTGATTATTGATAGAGACGAAGAACAGGTTTGAACATGAAAATAGGCATTTCCACATTTACGCATGGGGACAACTATGGGCAGAGGCTCCAGAACCTTGCTGTCCAAGAAACTCTCAAACTCTCGGGTGCAGATGTCCTTACGTTCAGACAGAAGGACTCGAGATCTGCAAAATACAAGCTCAAGTCTTTGGCTTCGCTCAT
Source organism: Collinsella aerofaciens (assembly GCF_040915425.1). Taxonomy (GTDB): domain Bacteria; phylum Actinomycetota; class Coriobacteriia; order Coriobacteriales; family Coriobacteriaceae; genus Collinsella; species Collinsella aerofaciens_BW. Next base: position 11,587 of record NZ_JBCPDN010000050.1, read on the forward strand.
TCCAAAGGGGCTTGCCGTTGCCCACATCCAGAGGCATCGTTCGTTTGAGGATTTCAATTCCTGTAACATTTCCTTTAGCCGGGAGGTTATATCTGATTCCAACCCTCCACGTGACATTAAATCCTATGACTTTTTCGTTGCTGGGAGCGACCAAGTTTGGTCTCCGTATTCCCCTGACGCTAACTCCACTATGTTTCTCACGTTTTCGCCAAGAGAAAAGCGCATTGCTTTTTCGCCAAGCTTGGCAGCTCCGACGATTCCCGAGGAGAAGCGTGAGCTGTTCCACGGCTATTTCGACGGGTTTGATAGGCTGTCCGTTCGTGAGCAGAAGAGCGCCGAGCTTATAAACAGTCTGTACGGCTTAAAGGCCGAGGTGTTGATTGACCCAACACTGATGTTTGACGGCTCCTGGTGGGAAAGGTATGAAAAAGAGCCGCACTGCGGGCTTCCAAATGATTATGTATTGACGTACTTCCTCGGGAGTGCAGCTTACGAAGAGAGGGTTGCCGAAATCTGTGATTCACTTAGCTGCAAGAGGGTCGATTTACTAGGGGATGCGCGCTACTACGCCCTCGGGCCTTCAGAGTTCCTCTATGCCGTCCGTCACGCAAAGCTTGTAGCGACAGATTCATATCACGGATCAATTTTCTCGATCTTGTTCGGGAAGCCGCTGATTTATTGCCCTCGTGAGTCCACTGGTCCAGACATGAGCAGCCGATTCGACACGCTAGCCAGCGAGCTGGGTGTTTCTTTCGTTGAGCGGTCAATTCTTTCCGTATGTAATTCGGAACTGCTCGAGAGTGACTATTCAAAGGCGTATGACAGGTTGGCAGCTCAGAGGAAGATCGTTGTTGAATTCCTCGATAGATGTGGATTGAGCATTCCCTCGGAGGCCGCCCGTGGCTAGCCAGCGTAAGGCGGGCGCCCTCCTCGGCTACGCCAACATCCTCGCAAAGAACCTCGTCAACCTCGTCTACACGCCGATGCTACTGTCCTACGTGGGGCAGGCGGACTACGGCGTCTTCCAGAGCTCGAACTCCTTTGTCTTCTCGCTGACGCTCCTGTCCTTCGGCTTCTCCGAGGCCTACGTGCGCTTCTACACGCAGACGGTGGCGCACGGCGGCGAGCGCGACATCCGGCACCTGAACGGCATGTACCTCACGCTTTACGTCGCCGTCACAGCCGCGGCGGTCGCCCTCGGCATGGGCTTCTCCGCAAACGCCGGCGCGGTGTTCTCGGCCGGGTTCACCGAGGCGCAGGTCTCGCTCGCCCGGGAGCTGCTCGCCATCATGACGCTCAACGTCGCCTCGACGTTGTTCACCGTCGTGTTCAATTCCTACATCACGGCGCACGAGCGCTTCGTCTACCAGCAGACCAGGCAGCTCGTCACCACGCTTGCGACGCCGCTGTGCGCCTGGGCCCTGCTGGCCGCCGGTATGGGGCCCGTGGGCGTTGCCCTAGCACAGCTCGCGGTGAACCTCGTCCTGCTCGCCCTCAACGCGCGCTACGCCATCGTCGTGCTGGGCATGCGCTTCGAGCTCAGGCGTGCCGACTGGGGCGTCATGCGCGGCATCGCCGCCTTCAGTGCCTGGATCTTCGGTAACCAGGTCTGCGAGATGGTCAATCAGAGCGTGCCCAACATCATGCTGGGGGCCATCTCGGGCGCGACTGCGGTATCTCTGTTCGCGGTGGCCGTGAACATCCGCCAGGTCTTCTACTCGCTCTCCACCACGATGTCGAACGTCTTCATTCCGAAGGTCAACCGCATCGTCGCCACCTCGGACGACAACGCCGAGCTCACTCGCCTTATGACGCGCGTGGGCCGCTACCAGATGGTACTGTTTTGCTGGGTGTACGGAGGTTTCGCTATTCTCGGGAAGTTTTTCGTGACGAGGTGGGCGGGCCCGGGCTTCGCCGAGGCCTACTGGCTCGTGCTCGCCATGACGCTACCCGTCATGGTGCCCCTCTGTCAGAACGTCGGCATCGAGATCCAGAGGGCCAAGAACATGCACCACGCCAGGAGTCTCGTCTACCTTGCGATGGCGGTCGGGAACGTTGCCTTCACCGCCGCGGCCGCCCCGGCGCTGGGGCCGTGGGCCCCCGCGATCGCCTATGTCGTCAGCATCGTGCTCGGCAACGGACTGTGGATGAACTGGTACTACCAGAAGCGGGTCGGTCTCGACATGCTCTTTTTCTGGAAGCGGAACCTGCCGGTGCTGCTCGCCTGGGCTGCCGTCACCGTCGCCTGCCTCGCTGGCACGGCGGTCCTGCCCGTCAACGGATGGCCCGCGTTCCTCGAGTGGGGCGCCGTTTACAGCGCGCTTTTCGCCATAGCCCTTTGGCTCGCCGTCCTAACGAAGGACGAACGTATCGCGGTCGTCTCTCGTCTCCCGTTCCTTAGATAGGGTCCATCATGAATGATTCCGAGAAATCCCCGAGGGTCGTCTCGCTTGGCGACCGTTGCTGCGGCTGCGGCGCGTGCGCTGCCCGCTGCCCCAAGTCATGCATCTCCATGGAACCCGATGATTGTGGCTTCCTACACCCCACCGTCGACGCCTCCGGGTGCGTAGGCTGCGGGGCGTGCGACGCCGTATGCCCGGCGCTCAACGCCCCTGGGGAGGACGGGTGCGAGTTCGCCCTCTGGGCGAAGGCTCATGACGTCGGCTTGCTCGATAGATCGTCGTCGGGCGGCGTGTTCGGTCTACTCGCCGGTGACGCTCTCTCGCGCGGCGGTGTTGTGGCGGGCGCCGCGTGGACGGACGGTTGCCGCGAGCTTCGTCACGTGCTCGTGGAGGACAGGCCGGCGCTCGGCGCCGTTATGCGCTCGAAATACGTTCAGAGCGCGGTTGGCCGCGGCGTCTTCGAGGGCGTCCGCGCTGCCCTGCGTGAAGGCAGGCCGGCGCTCTTTGCCGGTACTGCATGCCAGGTGGCTGGCATGCGCTCATACCTGGGGAAACTCGCCGACTCTGACCTCTTCCTCGGCGTCGACGTCATCTGCCACGGTGTTCCGTCTCCAGAGCTCTGGTCGCGCTGGGTCGACTACCGTGGTGAGGCCTTCGGGTCGGACGTCTGCGACGTCAATATGCGGAGTAAGACAACCGGATGGTTGTCTTACTCCGCTATGTACAAGCACATAGCGGAGAAAGACAACACCGGGGACACCGAGTCCCAGATATTCGGCAAAGACTGGTACATGAAAGCGTTTCTGGCCAATGCGAGCCTTCGTTCGTCCTGTCTGGCATGTCCAGCAAAGCGCTCCAGCGGCGCCGATATCACGCTCGGTGATTTCTGGGGGTTCCAGAATACCCATCCCGAGGTCGACAACTCCAAGGGCGTATCTGCCGTCCTATGCAATACCGAGAAGGGCGTGCGGGCATTCGAGGCTATTTCTGGGCTTACTGCAAACGGTCCGGCGACGCTTGATGGGGTAATCGCGGGCAACCCTAGCCTCGTCCATTCTGTCACGCCTTATCCAAAGCGCGACGAGTTCTTGAACGACGTGTCTGCCGGGCTTTCCATCCCAGATCTCATGGACAAGTGGGATTTCCGTCCCACTCTCTGGCAGCGTGTCCGCGGCAAGCTTGGTGGTATTAAACGACGACTAAAGAGACTCGTTGGAAGGAGAGCCTAGATGGCCAAGGATCGCTACCTTCAAGCTCTTCGTGGGCTTGCGATTTCCGCAGTGGTGCTTATCCACTGTCTTCCTCAATGTGCCGCGTCGGTCGCCATTCGCCCATTCCTCAACTTTTCTGTTGCGTTGTTCTTGTTTTTATCCGGTGTTCTTACCGACGAGCGCAAATTTAATGCGGGGGGGGGTCTTCGACGCCGCATTAGCAAGGTTGCCGGACCTTATGCGTTCTGGAGCGTTATCTATCTTGCGGCGTTTCCCGCCCTTCATGGGCGTCTGGGTTTCTGGCGTTCGCCGTGGGCTCCGTATCGGCTCAGATGTACTATCTATTGGTCTATTCACAGCTTGTGCTGCTTACTCTGGTACTGTTCAGGCTCCTTTCACGGTATAGGTTCTTTGTCTATTGTGTGACACCGGCTTGCTTGCTTCTAAGGGAGCTCGCTGCCGTTGCCGGTATCGCATTGCCTCTAATACAGGTTTTCTGCCCCATGTGGCTCATCTTTTATGTTTTCGGTCTCGACTGGAGGCGTTGGGCTGCGCTCATTGAAGGACGAACCACTCAGCTTGTTGCAGTGCTCTTTATATTTTTAATAATTCAGGAGGTCGCAGGCTTCTGGTGGTATTTGACTGGCGATTTCAATATGGCCACAACTCAGCTTAAGCTCGGTTCTGCCGCGACCTCTTTAGCTGTGATCGCGCTTCTTATGGCGGTTCCGGGATCATTCAAGTCGTGATTATCTTCTACTTTGCTTGTTGACCTTGGGAACGCCTCTTTTGGAATCTACCTCTGCCATATACTTGTTCTCAAGGCCGTTTGGAAACTGCTTGGATTATTCGTCATTCCACTTGGTGTTTCGACATTTGCTGTTTGGGCGCTAACTCTTGCCGGATCTTATTCGCTTGTATCACTTTGCGGTCGTTATTTGCCCGAACGAATTCACATCATTGTGGGATTATAAATTGATTTTCGATACTGGCGCTTTTCATAGCGTTGAAGCAAAGTGAGTCCATTACCAACATTTGGCACGCGATCATCGGTGAAGATACCGGACTTCCTGTTTTCGAACGAGAAGATGACTTTTTACTCAAAATGGCTGATTGGATTAACCAACCTGAAATAACCGGAATCAATCTCCCTTGGTCGAGCATCGAAAAATGGAAGGGGCAATTCAGGTAGCCATATTCCGCAGTCATTACCTTGCCTATTTCGTTAAGAATGAGGGGGTTTAGCAAAATAGGATACCCAAGTCTTATTTATCACTCGATCTAAAGCGCATTTCGATTGTAGAGGACAGATTAAATGAAAGGCATCATCCTCGCCGGCGGGTCCGGCACGCGCCTGTACCCGCTCACGCTCGTGACCTCCAAGCAGCTGCTGCCGGTCTACGACAAGCCCATGATCTACTACCCGCTGTCCACGCTCATGCTGGCGGGCATCAAGGACATCCTGGTCATCTCCACGCCGACCGACCTGCCCAACTTCCAGCGCCTGCTGGGCGACGGCTCGCGCTTCGGCGTGAACCTCTCCTACGCCGAGCAGCCCTCGCCGGACGGCCTGGCGCAGGCCTTCACCATCGGCGAGGAGTTCATCGGCGGCGAGCCCTGCGCGCTCGTGCTGGGCGACAACATCTTCTACGGCAACGGCCTGTCGCGCCACCTGACGCGCGCCGTCCAGAACGCCGAGTCGGGCCGCGCCACGGTCTTCGGCTACCACGTGGACGACCCCGAGCGCTTCGGCGTCGTGGAGTTCGACGGCGAGGGGAGGGCCGTCTCCATCGAGGAGAAGCCCGCCGAGCCCAAGAGCTCCTACGCCGTCACCGGACTCTACTTCTACCCGGGCGACGTGGCCGCCAAGGCGCATAAGGTCGAGCCGTCGGCTCGCGGCGAGCTCGAGATCACAACGCTCAACCAGATGTACCTGGAGGAGGGGACGCTGTCCGTCGTCACCCTCGGCCGCGGCTACGCGTGGCTGGACAC
>NZ_JBCPDN010000051.1:0-15963 GCF_040915425.1 Collinsella aerofaciens
ATTTAAACGGCTGAAAAAGGGGCATCGACCTGCGCCGATGCCCCCAACGTGGACACACATTTTGTCCTATAAGCCTATATGGACACGTTGACGAGCCTTATTGGCGTGCCGGACATCAAGGTCATCACGGGCATCCGTCGTAGCGGTAAATCAAAATTGCTCGAGGCCCTCCGCGATTACGTGGAGGCAAATCTGTCCAATTCGAATGTCATCCATATCAACTACAACCTCGATGAGTTCGAGAATCTGCTCGAGTATCACGCGCTGCTCGCCTATGTAAAAGAGCATCGAGTGTCCGGCAAACAAAACTTTCTGCTTATCGATGAAGTTCAGATGTGCGACGGTTTTGAGCGTGCGATCAACAGCCTCCACGCATCCGAGCAGTACGACATATTCATTACCGGATCGAATGCCTTTTTGCTGTCGAGCGATCTGTCGACGCTCTTTACGGGGCGTACGTTTGAGATCGAGGTTTTCCCATTCTCGTTTGAGGAGTATCGACTCTATGGCGACGAGGGCGAGGTCGACCGCGACTTCGATGAGTACGCGAGAACCGGCGGTATGTCCGGCTCCTACCCTTATCCACTGCAGGAGCAGCGTTATCAATATCTCTCCAATGTCTTCAAAACGCTCATCGTGAGAGATATCGTGCAGCGGCATAACGTGAGAAACGAATCGGCGCTGCTGCGCATTGCCGATTACATGATGGACAACGTATCCAACATAACGTCGGCACGTAACATTACGGATATTTTGAACGCGGATGGGCTAAAGATAACGAACAAGACGGTCGGCACGTACATGGGGTGCCTGTGCGATGCGTTTGCCTTCTATAAAGTTCGTCGGTACGACATCCGCGGCAAAAAATACCTTAAGAGCGGCGAGAAGTATTACCTGGCAGACCACGCGTTCAAATACGCGCTGCTCGGTACACGTGATATGGATTGGGGACGCGTATACGAGAACATGGTGGCAATCGAGCTGCTGCGCCGCGGATACGAGGTATACGTCGGCGTGCTCTATAAAAAGGAAATAGACTTTGTAGCAATCAAGCGAAGCGAGAAGCTCTACATTCAGGTGAGCGACGACATCAGCTCGGATAAGACATTTGAACGCGAGATTTCACCACTGCTGAGCATTGGCGACGCGTACCCCAAGATGATTCTCGCCCGCACGCATCACGAGGCCACGGACCGCAATGGGGTGCAGATCGTGGACCTGGCGAGGTGGCTGTGCGGCGAGGCGTAGCGGAAAGCCCTATTCCTCAAAACTGAAAATCTTTCGATTTTGAGGAATAGGGCCGATGCGTTGCCTAGTTCGCCGCTCGCGCTCGTGCTCGACTTAAGCCCCTGTCCTATCCCAGCTCCTGCATGCGGCGGTAGATTTCGCAGATACCCTTGATGGTGAGCTGTCCGTCGACCACGTCGAAGGCATCGGTCGAATCGGCGACGATGCTGGCGAGACCGCCCGTGGCGATAACGGTGGCATCCTCGCGGCCCAGCTCGCGCTTCATGCGCGCGACCAGGCCCTCAGCCATGGCGGCGGCGCCCGTTACGGCGCCGACCTTGATGCACTCCTCGGTATCGCGGCCGATGGCGTGCTCGGGCGCCTCGAGCGGCACGCTGGCGAGCTTGGCGGCACGGGCGGCAAGCGCGTCCATGGAGATGCGGATGCCCGGCGCGATCGCTCCGCCAATGTAATAACCGTCCTCATCGATGACGTCGATATTGGTCGCGGTGCCAAAGTCCACCACGATTGCCGGCGCGCCGTAGAAAGTCTCGGCCGCAACGGCGTTGGCGATGCGGTCGGCACCAACGGCCTGGGGGCGCGCCGCGCGCAGCTTGGTCACCGCGGCCGTCTGCGGCCCAATGACGATGGCGTCTGCCGCGATGCGGTCGGCCACGGCGTGCCACTCGCGCGAGAGCTGCGGCACCACGCCGGCAAAGGCGATCGCGTCGACCGCGCCGAGCGAGAGGTCGTACATCTTAAAGAAGCCCATCAGGCGCACGTGAATCTCGTCGGCGGTATAGGAGCGGTCGGTGGGCATGCGCCACGACTGCACCAGCTCGTCTCCGTCAAACAGGCCCATGGCCGTCTGCGTGTTTCCCATATCGATAGCGAGCAGCATGTCTACTCCAGGTGTCGGCGTAAAAGGACGCGCACCATTGTATACGCGCCGCCGACGGCGCTCGGCTGCGATTCGTTTACGGTGATATGGACCGAGGGGTTTAAATATGAAGGAATTATGCTCTACGAGATTTTCCTTGCCGTTTACCGAACTCCCGCGTAATATTCTTTCTTGCGCACATGAGGCGCCCAGACATTGCGGGGTGGAGCAGTCTGGTAGCTCGCCGGGCTCATAACCCGGAGGTCGTAGGTTCAAATCCTGCCCCCGCGACCAAGAACTTGCAGCTCGTCGGCCTAGCCGGCGAGCTTTTTTGTTATCGCGGGACTGTGTTTTCGGTCCAATTCTCGGCTTCTTAAACAAAATCTCGATCTGTAACATCTAGACCCGATTTGGGCGGCTAAGTGTTACAGATCGAGATGTTTCGGCAGGACGGTCTTCGTTTGTCTAAATCTGTAACACGAGAGACGGATTTTGCCGAGTTGTTGTTATAGATTGAGATTTTTTAGCAGGCGGGTTTGGTTTGTCTCGATCTGTAACAGTAAGACCCGGTTTTGTCGCGTAACTGTTACAGATTGAGACAAACCGACGAGCCGCCTCGCCCCATCCACCTGCCGCCACCTGATATTCGCCGATTTCCGTTGTGCCGCCGTGCTCCCATGCCATATCCTCTAGATAACTACGCGGCATCATCGCCGCCGCGCCTACAAGAGAGGAATGTCCATGACCACACCTGCATCCAAGCTGCTCCAGCCCATTACGGTTGGCCCCCTTGAGCTCAAGAACCGCATTATGTTTCCGCCGCTGACCACCGGCTACGAGGAGCGTGACGGTTCCATCGGCGAGCGCAGCCTGGCTTTTTACGAGCGCTTGGCCCGTGGCGGCGTGAGCTACATCGTCATCGGCGACGTCGCTCCCGTCATGACCGCAAGCCCCACGCCCAAGCTGGCAACCGACGCCCAGATCCCCACGTTTAAGGCGCTGGCCGATGCCGTCCACAAGCACGGCGCCAAGGTCGCGCTGCAGCTGTTCCACCCCGAGTACGATGTGCCCGGTGTCGGCCGCATGGTCATGGGCTCCATGGCTGCCGCCAAGGCCGCGCAGGAGGCCAAGGCCGCCGGCGACGAGGAGACCTTTGCCGCCAAGATGGCCGAGTCCAACGAGATCCGCAACCAGGCCTACGCCAAGCTGCATCACGACATGCAGCACTTTGTGAACGAGGCGAGCGTAGAGCAACTCACCCAGATCAAGGAGGCCATCGCTGCCTCGGCCGCCCGTGCGCAGCAGGCCGGCATCGACGCCATCGAGGTCCACGGCGATCGTCTGGTGGGTTCGCTGTGCTCGGCCATCCTCAACCAGCGCACCGACGAGTACGGTGGCTCGTTCGAGAACCGCGTCCGCTATGCGCTCGAGGTCGTCGCTGCCATTAAGGAAGCCGCGCCGCAGCTGATGGTGGAGTACAAGCTCCCCGTGATCATGGAGAACCCCGACGGCACGCCGCGCGGCAAGGGCGGCCTGCAGCCCGACGAGGCCTGCGAGTTCGCCAAGCTGCTCGAGGGCGCGGGCATCGATATGATCCAGGTCGCGCAGGCCAACCACACCGGCAACATGGGCGACACCATTCCGCCCATGGGTGCCATGCCCTACAACTGGACGCTGCCCGTGGCCGAGCGCGTCAAGGCCCTGGTCTCCGTGCCGGTGGCAACCGTCGGCCGCGTGGTCTCGGTCGAGGCCGGCGAGAAGATTCTGGAAGACGGCGCCGCCGACATCATCGCCTACGGCCGCTCGCTCATGTGCGACCCCGACATTGCGCTGAAGGCCGCCACGGGCGAGCCCATCCGCGAGTGCCTCAACTGCAACAAGGGTTGCGTCGACGCGATCCAAAACCGCAAGTACATCTCGTGCGTGCTCAACGCCGAGAACGGTGACGAGGCGACCATCGCCATCAAGCCGGGCGAGGGCGACAAGAAGATCGCCGTGGTGGGCGGCGGTATTGCCGGCCTGGAGGCCGCACGCGTGGCGGCCAAGCGCGGCTACGACGTGACCATCTACGAGGCGAGCGATCACTTGGGCGGCCAGATTGTGCTGGCGGCTGCGCCTCCGCGTAAGGATGAGATCATGCGCTCGGTCGAGTACTACGAGAAGATTCTGCCTGGCCTGGGCGTGAAGGTTGAGCTCAACCACGTCACTAGCCCCGCGGACCTCAACGCCGCCGACGCCGCGATTGTGGCTGTGGGCGCACACGACGTGATCATCTCCGTTCCGGGTGCCGACTCGGAGAAGGTCGTCTCGAGCTGGGACGTGCTGGCCGGCAAGGTGGAGCTCAGCGGCCGCGTCGCCGTCATTGGCGGTGGCCTGGTGGGCACCGAGACTGCCGAGTATCTGCTGCAGCACGGCTGCGAGGTGGCGATCGTGGAGATGCTCGACAAGATTGCCGCGGGCGAGTCCGAGACCATTCTGCCGCTGATTATGAGCGACTTTGCCGAGCACAACGTGGAGCAGCACGTGAAGACCCGTCTGACCGCCATTACCGACGAGGGCGTGGAGGCCATTCGCACCACCGAGGACGGCGCCGAGGAGCCGGTGAAGATCGCCTGCGATTACGTGGTGATGGCCGTGGGCTCCAAGGCCAACGCGTTTGATCTGGACGGCGTGACGGTGCCCGTGACCTGCGTGGGCGACTGCTCGGGTGAGCGCACCGCCGACATCGCGAGCGCCATTCGCACGGCGTATCACGCGGCCAACGAGCTGTAGTTGAACATCGCGGCCAGGCGGGGCGGTAGCACGGATCCGTCTCGCCCGGCTGTGTCCCGTCGGGTGTCAACCGGTGCGGGGCCTGCAAGCGCAGCAGGTCCCGCCCTTTTTGTTTTGCTCCGGTGGATGGCAATGCGCGGTAATCATGAGGAGTGAGGACGTCTACTGCCTCGCAGATCACTCAAAATTATTGGGGGAGGGGTTAATAACTATATCCTCTATACCAAAGGACATAAAGAGATGCCAATTTTGTTGACAAGCGAATGACTATTAGCTGCGAGTCGGCTACCAGCGTAAATAATCGATAAAGAAATGTCGTAATTTGGTGCCAAATGCCCAGATAACGCCGCGCCTATTTTAATTAACTGCTTTGAGCAAACAGTAAAATGCTACTATCTAACTTGCACGTAAGAAAGCAGATTAACGGTTAAGGCTAAGAAGTGGCAGGTATGTCGGAAGCAACTAGGACTCGCACGCATGCGCCTGAGGTTAGGCAGCGCGCCGTCGAGATCCTCCAAGAGGGGGTCGGTCATCGCGCCCTCGCCGCGGAGCTTGGCATTCCCCAGGCCACGGCTCGTCAGTGGGCCCGCGCGTATGCCGTGGGCGGTGCCGACGCCGTTCTCAATGCCGGTTCGCATCATCACACCTATTCGTACGAAGTTAAGCTCGCCGTGGTCAAGGACCGCTTGGAAAACGGCTTAACGGTTCGCGAGGCCATGATTAAGCACAAGATTCCCAGCGAGTCTTCGGTCAAGGCTTGGTGCCGTCAGTACCGCGAGAGCGGTGAGTCCGCACTGGTCGATAAGCCGCGCGGTCGCAAGCCGCGCGTTAAAAAGACGGAATAGCAAACGGGATGGTGCGCCCACAAGGGCGCATTTTTCTTGCCGCGCCAACTTTTTGGACCGGCGCGAGCCTGTCGGGACATCCTCCAAAGTGGCCAATAAACCGCGCACAGTGACCCGCGCGCCTGTCGCTGCGATAGGGGAGCGTCGCCTCTCTGCTCCAAAGCGGACGTGCCCTTGCCTCGTACGCCTAAAACTCCCCAGTTGACCGAAAACCTGCCACCGCAACCCCGTAATTGAGCTATAACGTTAAACAATTGCAGCGTTTTTGCATGGGGGAGTGATGGTATGACGCTACTGTATTTCCTTACCCTATTTCCGCTGGTACCGGCGCTGGGCATGCTGCTCGCGCGTGGTGACCGCGCCCGCGATGCGGTGGGGCTCATAGGCTCCGGCATTATTATGGCGGTGACAGTTGTAGTCGCCGTCATGTTTTTTGGTACGGGTCCGCAGAGCTTTGAGGTTGCCCCCGACACCTCGCATGTGCTCTCGATCATCAGCTCCGTCATCGACGTCATCCTGTGCGCCGTCATCCTGTACAACGCGTTCAAATATAGGAACGCGCTCACCGGTGTGCTCGGCGTGGTGCAGCTGGTGGGCTCGGTCGCCTTTGCGGCCATGACGCTGCCCGCGGCCGAAGCCGTCACCGCAACGCCGCTCTACCTGGACTACATGAGCGTGATCATGGTCCTCGCCGTCGGCATTGTCGGCAGCCTAATCTGCGTGTATGCCTTGGGATACATGAAGGACTTCCAGGCCCACGACGAGCACGAGGCCGCACTGCGCGGGCAGACCGCGCCCGACCGTCGCCCGCAGTTCCTGGCGCTCATGTTCCTGTTCCTCTCGGCCATGTTCGTCATCGTGACGAGCGACAACCTTGAGTGGCTGTTCTGCGGCTGGGAAATCACCACCGTGTGCTCGTTCCTTATGATTGGCTACACGCGCACGCCCGAGGCCATCAAAAACGCCTTCACCCAGATCATCCTCAACATGCTGGGCGGCATCGCGTTTTTGGCGGGCCTTATGTTTCTGCACGTCAATGGCATGCCGCTGACCATCTCGGGCATGATCGAGCTTTCCGGCGCCGGAACCGCGCAGTCCGCGCTGCTGGTGATGCCGGTCGTTCTGCTGTCGCTCGCCGCCCTTACCAAGGCCGCACAGATGCCGTTCCACACTTGGCTGCTGGGTGCCATGGTTGCCCCCACGCCCACGAGCGCCCTGCTGCACTCGTCAACCATGGTCAAAGCCGGCGTGTTCCTGATGGTCAAGCTGAGCCCGCTCTATGCCATCTATCCTGTGACCGGCTTTATGGTCACGAGTGTGGGTGCCATCACGTTTTTGCTCGCTGCCCTCATGGCCATCTCGCAGAGCAACGCCAAACGCGTGCTCGCGTACTCCACCATTTCCAACTTGGGCCTCATCAGTGCCTGCTTGGGTGTCGGCGCACCCGAGGCCGTATGGGCGGCCATCTTCCTGATCCTGTTCCACACGGTGGCCAAGTCGCTGCTGTTCCTGTGCGTGGGCACGGCCGAGCATCATATCGGCAGCCGCGATATCGAGGACATGGACGGTATGTTCAGCCGCATGCCGCACCTGACACGCCTGATGATGCTGGGCATCATGGGCATGTTTGTGGCGCCGTTTGGCATGCTCGTGTCCAAGTGGGGTGCCCTGGTGGCGTTTGCGCAGACTGGCAACGTGCTCATGATCATGGTGCTGGCCTTTGGCTCGGCCGCGACGTTCTTCTTCTGGGGTAAGTGGCTGGCCAAGCTTTCGGGCGTCGACCCCACGGCTCAAAACGTTGAGGTCAATGTCCATAAGACCGAATGGATGGCCCTCAACACCATCGCCGCGTTGCTGATTCTGTGCTGCGTGGCGTTCCCGGTTATCTCGAGCGGTCTGGTGTCGCCTTACTTGGCCATGGTGTTTGGCCGCGTGCCGTACGTTATTGGCAAGGACGCCATGTATCTGATGGTGGTTATCGTGGCGTTTATCGCCGTGGTGCTGCTGACTTCATTCCGCGTGAGCGACAAACCGCACGTAAACGTATATCTTTCGGGTGTGGGAACCGACAATTACCGCCATTTCCGCGGCTCGATGGGACGCGAGGTGAAGGCCGAAAAGCGCAATTGGTACTCGGAGGACGCCCTTGGCGAGAAGCGTATTGGCCCCGCGGGTAGCGTCGTGTGCTGCAGCATTATCTTGTTTGCGCTGCTGTGTTGCGCGTGGATTGGGCCCGAGAGACTTGCCATGAGCGCGCCCTCGGTGCTGCGCGGCAAGTATTTCGAAGGCTCGGGCGTCGTGGGCATATTTATTGGTACCGTGGCGTTTGCCTTGCTGGCGCCGCTTGTGGGCGGCCTGATTGACGGTCTTGACCGTAAGCTTTCGGCTCGCATGCAGGGCCGCGTGGGCCCGCGCTTGCTGCAGCCCTTCTACGACGTTGCCAAGCTGCTGCGCAAGGCCCCCGCCAGCGTAAACACCATGGACGATACCTACATGGCGTGTGCGCTCATCTTTACCGTGGTGGGCGGCGGCATCTTTGTGTCGGGCTCCAACACGCTGCTGTGCGCCTTTATGGTGACGCTCGCCGCGATCTTTGTGGTGCTGGCGTCCGCCTCGACGCAAAGCCCGTTTGCCCAGGTCGGCGCCGATCGTGAGTTGCTGCAGGTTATGAGCTACGAGCCCGCCGTTCTGCTGATGAGCGTGGGCTTGTACCTTGCCACCGATAGCTTCGATTCCATCGCCGTGACGGGGCAGTCGGCCCCCATCATCGTGTACAGCGCGCCCATTTTCCTCGCGCTGCTCGCGGTGCTCACCATCAAGCTGCGCAAGTCGCCGTTTGACCTTTCGTACTCACATCACGCGCATCAGGAGATCGTCCAGGGCGTCGCCACCGAGATGAGCGGCGGCACGCTGGCCAAGATGACCCTTATGCACTGGTGCGAGACCGTGCTGTTTTTGATGTGGGTGGGCATGTTCTTTGTTTGGGACAACCCGGTGAGCTGGGTCGTAGCCCTGGTCGTGATGGCTGCGACGTATTTTGTCGAGGTGCTGATCGACAACACCTTTGCCCGCAGCACCTGGCGCAGCTGCTTTAAGCTCGGATGGGGCGTGGCGCTGGTGTTTGGCCTGCTCAACCTTATGCCCATCCTCGTCGACGTATTTATTTAGGAGGCGGCATCCATGGATCATAAAATGTCGCGCTCGCCGTGGGTTATTCATTACGACGGCTCGAGCTGCAACGGATGCGATATCGAGGTGCTGGCCTCGCTCACGCCGCTGTTCGATGCGGAGCGCTTTGGCGTGGTCAACACCGGCAACCCCAAGCATGCGGATATCTTTTTGGTGACGGGGTCGGTCAATGCCCAGAACCTGCCTGTCGTGCGCCAGATCTACAACCAGATGCTCGAGCCCAAGTGCGTGGTGGCGTGCGGTATCTGCGCGTGTTCGGGTGGCGTGTTCCGCGACGCCTACAACGTGATCGGTGGCGTGGACCGCGCGATTCCCGTGGACGTGTACGCGCCCGGGTGCGCCATTCGCCCCGAGACCGTGATCGATGCCATTGTGGAGGCGTGCGGCATCCTGGATCAGAAGGAGGCCGTGATGCGTGCTGGCGGCGATCCGCTTACCGTGGGCGGCGCTGCTACCTGGGATGGCGGCGTTGAGCTGGGCGAGGACGGGTTTGTGGCTGCGGGGGCCGGGACTGACGCTGCCGGTGACGCGCCTGCCGAGAAGCCCGCAGCGCCCGTCGCTGCAAAGGAGGCCGAGTAATGCAAAAGGCTATCTATACCACCGTCGGGATTGACGAGCTCCTGTCGCATGTCCAGGCGCTCAAGGGCGTCGACGCGCGCTTTGTGCAAATGCACGCCGAGCGCAACGTCGACGACGGATCGTATCGTCTGGTCTATACGTTTATCGACGTTCGTGCTGCTCAGGAGCGGATCGCTCAGGACGGCAGCTATGCGATTGAGAACCTGGTGGTTGAGGGCATCGACCAGTACCAGGAGATTCCGTCCATCAGCTCGTATTACCCTGCGGTGTTCCCGTTTGAAAATGAGGCCCACGACCTGTTTGGTCTCGTCATCACTGACATGCAGATCGACTTTAAGGGCTTTTTCTACCAGGTTTCGACTGCCGAGCCCATGAGCGTTATCACACCCGAGGTGAAGGCCGCGCGCGAGAAGGCCATGAAGGTTCGTGCCGCCGCCGAGGCCAAGGCGCGCAAGGCCGCGGCCGAAAAGGCCGCCGCTGCCACGGCCGCTGCGGGGGAGGGCGTCGCGGGCGCTGGCGATGCTGTGGGCGCTGTCGTCGCTCAGCCCGCTGCGGCTGCCGGCTCCGATGCTCAGCACGATGAAGCTGCTGCGAAGGCCGCGCTCAAGGCTGCCGAGATGGAGGCAAAGCTCGCCGCCATGGATCCCGAGAAAGCGGCCAAGGTCCGCGCGGCGCTTGCCGCCAAGGCCGCCCGCGACAAGCAGAAAAAGGAGGCGTAAGGTCCATGGCACATCGCTCCGTTATTCCGTTTGGCCCGCAGCACCCGGTGCTGCCCGAGCCGCTTCATCTGGACCTGGTGATCGAGGACGACCGCGTTATCGAGGCGATTCCGCAAATCGGCTTTGTGCACCGCGGGCTCGAGAAACTTACCGAAAAGCGCGACATGCACCAGTTTGGCTACATCGCCGAGCGCATCTGCGGCATCTGCGCCGTGGGCCACAGCTGCGGCTATGCCAGCGCCTGCGAGCGCATGCTCGACATCGAGGTGCCCGGCCGCGTGCAGTATATCCGCACCATTCTGCACGAGCTTTCGCGCATTCACTCGCACCTGCTGTGGCTGGGCCTGCTCGCCGATGCCTTTGGCTTTGAGGCGCTGTTCTATCGTTCGTGGACCCTACGCGAGCAGATTCTCAAGATCTTCGAGAGCACGTGCGGCGGGCGTGTGATTCTGTCGATTAACGAGATCGGCGGCCTTAAACACGATATCGAGGACTCCGAGCTGGCGGGCATTGTCCAGACGCTCGATGCCATGCGTCCCGACTACGAAGCCCTGGTGCATACGTTTTTGGACGACAACAGCTGCGGCGAGCGCCTGCATGGCGTGGGCGTGATCAGCAAGAAAGACGCGCTGGAGCTTTCGATGGTCGGTCCGTCCGGGCGCGCCTCGGGCGTGGATTACGACGTGCGCATGTTTGGCGACGGCGCCTATGCGGACCTGGCTGCGTTTGAGCCTATCGTTGCTAGCGATGGCGACTGCTATGCCCGCTGCCGGGTGCGTTGCGCCGAGGTCACGCAGGCCATGGACATCATCAAGGAGCTTGTGGACAAGATCCCACACGACGGTATCGGCGGGCGCACCAAGCTTACGCCGGCCGACGGCGCGCGCGGCGAGGTTGTGATTGAGCAGCCGCGCGGCGAGGCGTATTACTATGTGCGCGGCAACGGCACCAAGAATCTGGACCGCTTCCGCGTGCGCACGCCGACGTCGCAAAACCTGGCGGGTCTGACGCATGCGCTGCAGGGCGTGCTCATTGCCAACGTGCCCATGATTATCCTGACCATCGACCCCTGCATTAGCTGCACGGAAAGGTAGGCGCGGCATGAGTTTGCTGACATTTGCCAAGACGGCCTTGGGCTCTATGGTCAAGCAGCCGGTAACGGTGTGCTATCCACAGGAGATGCTCGCGGCACCCGAGCGCTTGCGCGGGCATATCGTCAACGACATGGACGTGTGTATCTGCTGCGGCATATGCGCGCGTCGCTGCCTGGCGGGCGCGCTCGCGGTCGATCGCAAGGGTGGAACGTGGTCGATCGACCCGTATGCCTGCGTGGTGTGCGGTGAGTGCATCGAGAGCTGCCCCAAGCACTGCCTGACTATGGACACCGCCCGTACCCCAGCCGCAGCGGACAAGACTCCCACAGTAGAAACCAAGCCGGAATAGCGCTGGAATAGGGGCCGGTGGGGCAAAAATGCCCCACCGGCCCCGCGCTTAAACGCGCGGTTGGGCCGCCACGAACAAAACTATGCCGGTTTACTACGATAAGTCGCCTACCCCCAACCACACCGCATTCGGCAAAACAAAAACCGCAGATAGACGGCTTGCATTTTTGCGAAAAAGTCACGCGTGGTCGGGAATCTCGTTTTTATCGTAGTAAACCGGCATAGTTTTGAAATGACACCATATTCGTAACAGCCCTTGATCTCCCCAAGGACGGAGGAAAACGGATCATTTTGGCCTTGCGAGGGCTGCCGCGTGACCCGTCTGCCACGAAATGGGCCCATCTACTACGTTTAAGCCGCTACCCTCAACCATGGCGAATTACGCAAAAACAAAACCGCAGGTAGCGCGTCTGCGGTTTTTCATGAAACGCGGTTATGGTCGGGGGTACCGGACTAAACGTAGTAGATGGGCCAGTTTCGTGGCGAGCGCCACCAATTGATCCCCCGGGGACGGAGGAAAACGGGCCCTTTCGCCCCGTCCATCTTGAGTCGCACCTATTTTCCTGCGAAAACGCCGTGTCTCAACTTTGGTGAGACATTTGTCTCACGCCCAAAACCGAATCTGGAACATGTGTCACCTGCCCTAATTGTGTCTCATTCTGTAACTTTAGGCTGATGCAAGGTCTGAGTCTGCGAGAAGGGAGACGCGATGGGTAAGTACACGAGGGGTCTCTTGGCGGTGATACTGGCCGTGGTGCTGGTGTTGCCGGCTGCAGCATTTGCCATGCTGCCCGAGGCCAACGCCAGGTCCAGCACCGGAATGGACGGACCGACAATGAGCGGAAAGGTCGTCGACCCCGATACCAGCGGCCGCTGGGAAATCTGGGCAGCCGGCCATGGTGGCAATAAGGTGACGACCCAAAACGTCGGTCGAATCTGGACCGACAAGACGGTTAAGGAAACTGGAGAAAACAAAGCGTCAGATTTTGTGACTACGCTTTCGGTGATGTCCTCAACGTCTAATTCGACCGTGACGGTCACCACGCCACTCGACATCGTGATGGTGTTGGATGCCTCCGGCTCGATGGATGATCCTATGGGTGGCGGAGATCGCACCAAGCGTATCGATGCACTGAAGGGCGCTGCGAACAGCTTTATCGATACCATCGCCAAACAAAACGAGGCTATCGAGGGCGTTGATAGGCAGCATAGGGTTGCCATTGTTAAGTTTGCGGGTGATAAGACTGATAAGGTCGGCAATGACACGTACTATCAAGGCCAATACAAGTACAACCACTCGCAGGTAATGAAGGGTTTGACCGATTGCTTCGGCGGCAACGTGAAAGCTCTTAAGGATACAGTTGCTGGAATCAAGCCAAGCGGTGCTACGCGTGCCGACTATGGTCTGGAACTGGCCGGGGATATCACTTCTGGTCGCGCAGATGCCAAGAAGATCGTTGTGTTCTTTACCGACGGCAAGCCAACGAGCTACAGCGAGTTTGATTCTGACGTCGCCAATGCTGCCGTGACGGCTGCCAAGAAGATGAAGGATGGCAAGGCCACCGTTTATACCATCGGCATCTTTAGTGGAGCGGACCCTGTTGCCGATCCCTCGAAAAAGGGGACAAGCGACGTCAACAAGTTTATGCACGCCGTGTCGAGTAATTATCCCGATGCCACGTCGTATGCGAGCGACGAGCTTGGCACGCGTGCGGAAAATTCCGACTACTACAAGTCGGCGACCAATGCTGAAGAGCTCAAGAAGGTCTTCGACGACATCTCACAGGCCATCACATCGGAGCCGCCTTATCCGACCGAAATCCATAAGGGCTACGACGAGACCAAGTCCGGCTACATCACGTTTACCGACGAGCTGGGCGACTTTATGCAGGTCGACGGATTTACCGAAGTCGTCATCAACGGCATGTCGTTTACCAAGGCGAGCAAGACGGTCAACAAAGAAACCAATACCGACACCTACGAGTTTTCCGGCAAGGCAAAAGACCTGCTCATCACCGTGCAGTGTGCTGGCGATGACAATCCCCGGAAGGGCGATATCGTAACGGTTAACATTCCTGCGTCGTTGATTCCGCTGAGTCACTTTAAGACCGTAGACGGCAAGCTTTCGGTCGACAACGTTAAGCCCATTCAGGTGAAGTATGCCTCGAGCGTGAAGAGCGCCGCACTTGACAACCTGTTTACGCCCGAGAAGGCAGCAGGGCTCAAGAACTACATCGAGCATAATACGACTGTCGTTGACGGCACCAAGACCGTGAGCTTCTACGCGAACAAGTGGAGCGGTGGTGCGCTGGGTGATACGGTTGCGACCTTTGAGCCGGCCGACACCAACCGCTACTACTACTTCCAGAAGCAGACTCCCATTTACGCGGATAAGGACTGCACGCAGCCTGCAAAGAATTCGCTGGCAGATACTGGCACCTATTACTACAAGGATGAGTTTGAGGAGCGGGGCTCGAACGGCGAGGCCAAGCCCGCCACTGCTGTCATCGAGTTTGTCGGCGGCGACGCAGCGAAGTTTGACGGCGCTCTTGTTGCCGACGAGGACGGCAACCTTTCGTTTAGCGTGGGAACCGCGCGTTTGGCCTTTATCGATGAGCTCCACACTACCAAGGGCAGCGTGGGCGGCAACAGCACTGGTACCGCGACCGACGTTCTCAGCCCCAAGTGGAACAACGTGTCTGCCAAGGCGACCGCGACGCATGTCAATTCCTACCTGGGCAACAACGGCAAGATCAGCTTTGCGTATGACATGACGCCGGCAATGGTGAACACCAAGGCCAGCTTTGGCCTGACCAAGGTGCTCAAGGGTCGCGACTGGACGAATGCTGACGCGTTTGAGTTTGGCCTGACATCCGAGAGCGGCGCCCCGATGCCTGCGGCTAGGACTGCGACCGTGCGCAAGGCTGACCTGGACCAGGGCAAGGCTGCCATCGACTTCGGCACGATCGAATACACCGAACCTGGCACGTACGTCTACAAGGTCAGTGAAAAGCATGCCGGGACCACGATTGACGGCATCGCCTACAGCAAGAACGTCGCGGAGATCACCGTGACGGTAACGCCCGACAAGAAGGGTGAGCTGAGCGCTGGCGTGAAGGTGACCTCGGGCGAGACCGAGTTCAAGAACGTTTACGCCACGAATCCTGTTGAGTCCAGCGTCACCGACCAGATTACCGTGACCAAGTCTCTGACCGGGCGTGACCTTACGGCCGACGAGTTCAGCTTTGAGCTGCTCGAAATCATTGACAAGGAAGTTAAGCCTGTCGAGACCGTTAAGAACGCCGCCGACGGCAAGGTGACGTTCAGTGCCATCAAGTACACCGAGATCGGCCAGCACACCTACAAGCTGCATGAGGTTAAGGGCAACGCCGGCGGTATTGACTACGATGACGCGGTCTACACCATCGTGACGACCATCGCCGATAACGGCAAGGGCCAGCTGGTTGCCACGCACGAGCTGAAGGACGCCAAGGACGTCAAGAGCATCGAGTTCAAGAACGCCTACACCACGAATGCTACCGAGGCATCGCTTGCGGGTATCAAGAATCTGCAGGTTGACGACGCTCTGACCCCGGCTGATATCACCGGCAAGTTCACCTTTACCGTGACCGGTGAAGAGGGCGCGCCTATGCCTGCGAGCACGAGCGTGCACAACGACGTTGACGGCAAGGTCGACTTTGGCAAGATCGCCTTTACGCTCGACGACCTTAACAAGGCTCTGGGCGAGAAGCCCGAGAAGCGCGAGCACACCTTTACCTACACCGTGACCGAGTCCGGCGAAGTGGCTGGCGTGACCAACGACGCCAAGCTGTCGCGCAAGGTTTCCTTCACCGTGACTGATGACGGCAAGGGCAATCTGAGCGTATCCCGCAAGCCGGACGGCGATGTGGCATTTACGTTCACCAATACCTATAACGTGACGCCTGTCGAGACGAGCGTTACCGACCAGATCACCGCGAACAAGGTCCTGACTGGCCGCAATCTCATGGACAGCGAGTTCTCCTTCGAGCTCGTCGAGGGCGACAAGGTCGTCGCCACCGGCAAGAACGACGCCGAGGGCAACATCACGATGAGCGCCGTGAAGTACACCGAGGCCGGCGAGCACACCTACACGCTGCGCGAGGTCAACGGCGGAACCATCAGCAAGGGCATCACGTACGGCGACGCCAAGTACACCATCGAGACCACCATTACCGACAAGGGCGATGGCACGCTCAAGGCTGAGCATGTCCTGAAGGACGCCACGGCTGCGATCTTCAAGAACACTTACAGCGTGACCCCGACCGATG
>NZ_JBCPDN010000052.1:0-15798 GCF_040915425.1 Collinsella aerofaciens
CGCCCATCATCATCGCGCCACACCTTGGGGTCACGCACGTGGCAGGTCAAATCCTCGGGATAATCCTCGGACGCCAGCACCACGCGCTTTTGGCTGAACTCCCGACCGGCAAGGCCATCAACGCTCTCGACATAAACAGTATCGGCGCGGCGGCCGGTATTGACGTAGTCGTACGTGCCGTCCGCATCGGGAAGCTTAACGTTGCCCGTATAGAGCACGCGAATGCGACCGTCCTCGGCAAGCGCGGAGCCCGAATACACACCGTGGCAATCGAACGGCTCGTCGGGCAGCAACGGAGCGCCAACATAGTCCCACGTCATAAGGTCGCGGCTCGTCGCATGGCCCCAGGCCTTAACGCCACCCTCGACATCAAACGGCGCATACTGAAAATAGGCATGGAACACGCCGCCTGCCTGGCAAAGACCGTTGGGGTCGTTGAGCCAGCCCGCCGGCGGCATTATATGGAAGCGCTGGCCATACGCGCCATGGCCGCACTCAGAGGCGGCGGCGTCAACAGCGGCGACCAGCTTTGCAAGGTCGCGACCAAGTGCATTAGACATATCAAAGTCCTAACGGATCGAAAGCAACAAGGCACCAGAGATCGGCACCAGATACGAGAAACGCCCGCGAGCATACGACCCGCGGGCATCCCCTCAATCAAAAGCTCTTAGGCCTGCTCGGAAGCCTTGGGCTCGTCCTTGTACAGGACAAACGAGATAGCAAAGGAAACCAGCGCGGCGACCGCAAACATGATCGCGTACTGCACGGGCTGGGCCAGGCACAGCAGGATACCGAAGATACCGGTAACGCCCGTGCCGGAGGCAGCCAGCGAAGTGAGCGCGCAGACCAGGGCACCGCAACCGCCGCCGATGCAGCCGGCGATGAAGGGCTTAAAGAAGCGCAGGTTCACACCAAAGATGGCAGGCTCGGTAATGCCCATGAAGGCGGACAGGGCCGAAGGAAGCGCCAGTCCCTTGATCTTGGCATCGCGGGTCTTAAAGGCAACGGCGAGCGCGGCACCACCCTGAGCGATGTTGGCGGCGCTGGCGATGGGCAGCCAATAGGTCACGCCGTACTGGGCGAGCTGGCCCAGGTCGATGGCGGTGTACATCTGGTGGATACCGGTAACGACCGTGGGGGCATAGAACAGGCCGACGATAAAGGAACCGATGCCGAAGGGCAGGGTCAGCAGGGCCTGGATCAGACCGAGGATGGCGTTCTCGGCCCAGACAAAGATGGGGCCGACGGCAACGAGCGTCACGAGCACGGTCACGAACACCGAGACGAGCGGGGTCACAAAGAGGTCAAACATCTCGGGAACGATCTTGTGCAGACGCTTCTCGAGGAAGGCGAGAATGGCGCAGGCGATAACGATGGGGATCACATGCCCCTGATAGCCGACCCACTCAAAGCTGTACACGCCGGGAATGACGGTGACCATGGTCTGCACGCCCTCGGAGGCAACCGTGTAGGCGCTCTGCAGCGAGGAGTTGATGAACGCACCGCCGACGACGGCACCCAGATACGGGTTGGCGCCAAAGGCCTTTGCGGCGGAGTAGCCGATCAGGATCTGCAGAATGCCGAAGGACGTGCCCGAGACCAGGTCGGCGATCTTGTAGATAAAGTTATTGGTGTCGAGCGCGATAAAGCCGTTGGAGGCCATAAAGTTGAGGGCGCTCATAATGCCCAGCAGCAAGCCCGAAGCCACGATGGCGGGGATGATGGGGACAAAGACGTCGCCGAGCACCTTAATGGCACGCATAAAGATGTTCTGCTGCTGCGCCGCGGCCTCCTTGACCTCGGCCTTGGTGGCAGCCTCGACGCCGCTGACCGCAATGAACTCGTCGTAGACCTTGTTGACGGTGCCAGTGCCAAAAATAATCTGGAGCTGGCCTTGGGCCTCAAAGACGCCCTTGGCGCCGTCGATATTCTCGAGGGCCTCCGTGTCGACCTTGGCGTTATCGGCAATCACCAGGCGCAGACGCGTGGCGCAGTGTGCGGCCGAAACAACGTTGCCGGCGCCTCCGACGTTGTCGAGCACCTCTTGGGCTGATTTACGGTAGTCCATGACTTCCCTTTCCTCCAACGGGCGCATGTACACCCGGCCATCTTTGATACTTACACTGTAAACGATTTCATTTTCATATGTCTGTAATCGTTTTCACTTTAGGGTGAACGGTAGGAATAGGCCGGCGAATGGTAGTTTTAAGGCAAAAACAGACGACTCAGAGGCAGGCAGACGTCCAAGGCCTAGACATTCATAAGCTGATGGCCGAGCTTGAGCGTCTTTAGACCGCTCTCCCCCTCCACGCCATCGAGCGTGTTGATCAGCATATTGGTCGCCTCGACGCCACTGGTCAGGTAGCCATAATGCACGGTGGGAATGCCGCCCGTCAGCGCGCGCAAAAACGCGTTGTCGCCAAAACCGCTTACGCGATGCATGCCCTCGCCCACGCCGCGAACCTCATCGATGGCACGAAGCGCGCCCGCCGCCATGGTATCGGTCGCGCACGCGATAAACGAAACATCGGGAGCGGCAGAAAGCAGTTCACGCGCCGCACCATAGCCCGAGTCGAGCGTAAACGAGCCCAGACGAATCAAGGCGGCATCGAGCGGGTTACCCGCGGCGCGCAAGCCGGCCTCAAAACCGCGACGGCGGTCATAACCAGCCGCGCGGTCCTCCTCGGTAACCCCAATGTAAGCGATCTTGCCGTCCACGCGACCCGCAAGCGCATGGCCCAGCTCAAAAGCGGCCTCGTAATCGTCGTGATACACGCACGCCGCGCCCTCGACATGTTGACCGATCAGCACAATGGGCACACGGCACGAGTCAATCGCGCGACGGTGCTCGTCGGTGATCATGGTTGCCACCAGCACAATGCCGTCAACCGGATGGTTTTGGAATAAATCGAGGTATTCGAGCTCGCGATCGGCCGCATTATCGGTATTGGCAAGCAGCATCTGGTAGCCACGGCGACCGAGCACCTGGCCAATGCCGGCGGTAATGCGGCTCACGGATTCCGAGTTGATCTTGGGCACGATGACGCCGATGAGCTTGGTGGAGCCGGTGCGCAGCGCGCGAGCCTGACTGGACCGCACGTATCCGGTCAGTTCAATCGCCTGCTTAATGCGCTGGGCCTTGTCCGCCGAGATATATCCGCCGTTGAGGTAGCGCGAGACGGCGGCGCTCGAAACGCCGGCCAACTCGGCCACATCTTTCATCTTTACCACGAGCACCCCTGTCATTGAAATCGCTTTCACCATAATACCCGTGAAGACGGCATCCGAACAAAATCGGCCCACCCAGGTCGAGCAAACGTCAGCGAGCGGGCAACTGCCGTGGCGAGGTGCCGCGAAAGAGGAGCGAAGCGTACTTTATGTACGCGAGCGACGGTTTGAGCGGCAGATCGCCCGGCAGATGCCCGCGCAGCGTCGAGCGGTCCGGCGTTTGTTAAAACGCCGGAACATAATTAGCCGTGGTATTCGCCGTTGTACTGGATGAGTGTGAGGTCCTCCACGCCGTCAAGCGCGCGAATAGCGTCCGCATAGGGCATGTCAACGCCGTCCGAGAAGAGCTCGACGGCCATCTCGACTTTGTCGCCGCGCATCGTCTTAGACTTGACGGTGAACTTGGTGCGCCCAAACGCGCGCACGATATCGTCGCCGGTGGTCTGGCCCGTGTAGTGGATGACCATCATGTACACGCGCGCCTTGTCCTGGTGGCTCGCAAAGCCGGCGATCATCACCACGATCACCACTGCCGTAAGCCCCACGAGCGCATACATGCCGGCGCCTGCCGTAATGCCCGTGGTAATGGCCCAAAACAGATACAGCAGGTCGAGCGGGTCCTTGACCGCCGTACGGTAGCGGACGATGGACAGAGCACCGACCATACCGAGCGAGATGACCACGTTCGTCGAGATCGCGAGCGTGACCATGCAGGTGAGCACGCACATGCCCACGAGCGTCACGGCAAAGCTACGCGAATACACCACGCCGGTAAAAAAGCGCTTGTACACGTAATAGATCAGGATGCCCATGGCGAGCGCCACGAGCAGCGAAAGGCCAATCTTGGCAGGGTCGACCTGACCGAACGCCTCCAAGACGGAGTTCTTAAAAAAGTCCCTGGTGCTCATGGTCTAAATATCCCCTCGGTTCCCAAAATCCGATTCCCAGTAATTAAATCCGCGCAGGTAGGCGGTCTTGTCATAACACAGGCAGTACTTAGAGACCGCCGTGAGTTCGGCCGCGCCCGGCGGCACCATATCGCGCACCAGCTGCGGGCAAAACTCCGTAAACTTGACCTCCATCACCAGCTTACCGGGCTCCAGGACCGGCAACGCGGGCAGCGTCACGTCAAAGATATCGAAGCTTCCCACCGCGGCACGCACATTCATGTCAAACGTAATGCGCACGGTGCCCTCGTCCATCACCCACGGCTCGCGCTCGTAGTCCACAATGGTCCGTGGGCGCATCATGTTGCAGATGCACTCGATGTAGAACTCGCGACAGAGCGGATAAGGGCTCCTCAGCAAAAAGCCGTAGTCGCCAGCCAGAATCTGCTCAAACTCGCCACGTGTGAGCGGCGCGTCCTCCTTATAGATCCAGCTACCGTACTTCTTTTTGCGCTCGAGCTTAATCACCTTGTCGCTGCCGTTATAGATGCGTACGCGATACTTTTTGCGCATGAGAATGCCGGCGTCTTTTTCCTCGTAGGCCGAGTTGCAGTAGTCGTCAAAATACAGGCTGCGAATGGTGTAACCGCCCGCCCGCGCATGTTTGTCTAGCTTAAATACAGGCGCCATGCGACAGGCAAGCGCGGCGTGCTCGCCCTCGTTAATGAGATATTTGAGCTCGTGGCGGTAACGCTCCTGCGTGGCACGCACAGGCGGTGCCGCCAGGCGCTCAAGCAGCGCGCTAGCCCTCCTCATACGTATCCTCCACGACCTTACCGCCGTCTTGCACGTAAAAACACTTCATGCCGTAGTGCTTGCCGTCGTCGGTCACATAGTAGTCAAACGCATCTTGCGTATAGCCGTCGGAGTTGGTGGCACGCACGCGCACAAAATACTGGCCGGTATCGGGCGCATCGCAGGTCACCTCGGGAAGCAGCACATCCTCGGCCTTAAAGACCACGTCGCTTATGGCATAGTCGCGCGCAAGCTCAACGGTGTAGCGAATGTCGCGCGCCTCAAAATCGTAGGACGCATCCCAGTTAATGCGCAGCTTGCCGTTATCGATCTGCGGCACGCCGATGTAGAAAGGCATGGGCTTTTTAAAACTCTCGCGAAAGCTCTTGTAGTTCTCCTCGATCTCGGAGGGAATCGCCGCGGCGATCTGCTCATATTGGTCCTTGGTGACAGGCAGATTATCGATATCGGGCGAAGCAAAGACTAGCGATTCGGTAACCTCGCGATAATGCTTGATCATCTTGGTCAGGCACGTCTCGGTCAAATACGTACGCAGGTCCTTGACGGCGCGATCGAGCTCACCGCGGAACGCCTTGCTGCGCAACGCGCGGTTAAACAGCACGTTGCCCCAGTAGTTGCTTGCGCCGCGCTCCCAGCTCGCGTAGTCCGAAAACCCGGTAAGAGAAAGTTCCAGCTTGCGCAGCATGCCGTCGTTGTCCCAATCCAAAAAGTACCAGGTATTTGAGTTGAGCGGGCTGTACAGATAACAGTTGCGGTTCTGCGTATCGCAGTTGCCCGTAAGGATCTGAAACGCCAGCCAATAGACCAGGTTCTCGGTATCAAAGTAGGTGTCGAGCACGTTATCTATCTTTTGCGATTCGTCGTTGAGCGCATCGAGCATCTCGATGAGCTTGGTGTGGTCCGTATCGCCCTTAATCTCGAGCATGCCCTCAAAGTTTGCCTGGTTATAGTCGGGATCATCGGCAAGCTTAATGGTGTCCTCGTAGCGATGGAAATCAAAGCTGTTCACCTTGTACAGGTGCCCGCTCTTATCCAAGCCGTGCGCCTTAAGCGCCGTCTTATTGAGCTGCTCCACCTGCGTAAACAGGCCGTAGTCCTCAAAGGTATCGTTGGACTTTTCGGTCTGGTCGCACACCCACAGATGCACAAACTGCGTGCGCAGGCCCATCATCTGGGGAATCCCGCGGATAAGATCGTAGGCCATCTTGTTGCGAAAACGCATACCCTCGCCCATGTGCTTGTTGAGCGCAATCGCACGCTGCTGGCGCCAGGTACCTTTTCCTTTTTTGAGCTCCACCTTGTAATTCTTCTGCGTATAACCGCTCGACGTCTGGCCACGCACCTGCACGGTAGCATTGGGCGCTTCCTCGCCATAGCCAACCTCGCCGGCCACCGGGCCGTCTTCGTCGCCCGGCTGCAGCAGGCCCATAACCTGATAGCGCGTCACGCCCATGTCGGCATAGTCATACACCGAGTACGTATTGATCTCGGCCCAGCTGTGGTCGGTGTTCTCGGAGCTGTTACCGCGCGAGACCGTCAGGTACATGGTCACAATGCCCGAGTCGTCGTAGACCTCGTACAGCTCGTCCTTATCGCGCAGGTGCTTGGACTGGTCGGAGGCCTCGGCCTTTTTAATCTTGTCCTGCTTTTTGACCTTTTTAGTCGAGGATTCGTCCTGAGACGAGCAGCCCGAAAGCAACAGCGCGCCGGCAGCCGCCTCGATCAGGCAGCGGCGAGACATCAACTTATCGATCATCAGAACCTCCCCAATGTTTTTGGTACAGGCGAACCACCATACGTTCAAACGCACTGCGCGGCTCACCGCCCACGCGCTTGTCCTCGTAGCGTTGCTCAACACGGTCGAGCACCCGGCCAAGTTCGGTAAACCAGCCCGTCTTGTCAGTAGCCACAATAGGCTGCTGGCTCAGGATACGATACGGCAAGTTGGCGGTATAGGTATCGAGCCGCAGCAGCGCCACGATAAAAAACACCGCCGCACCCAACAAAAAGCCAAAGCCGTAAAACTGCTGCGACAAAAGCAACGACACGGCAGTCGCCAGCCCGGCCACACCGGCAAACAGTCCCGAGGCCAGCACGGCCCCCTTGTAGTCGGTAAAGTACAGCAAGATGAGCAACAACGTATTGCCCACGGCATACAGGCCATAGCCCACGCATAACGTGCGGAAATACCCGTGCATCAGGTTGTTAAAGCCCAACGGTAGGGCCGACAGCACCGTGGTCTCGAGCGAGATGACCGCCGCTGTCACAAACAGTTGCTTGAGCGCACAAAAGCGCAGTTCTCGGTTGAGCGTGGCAAGCATTTCCTCCTCGGCGACCACAATATCGCCCACCACGCCGCCGTCGTTGAACAGGCTGTAGTAGTCGCGGTAGCGCGGATAAAAGTTGACCTCGACCGAGACCACAAAGTTGACGGACGTGACCAGGATCGTCAAAAACGCGATGAGCGCCGGAACATCGTGGTAGGGCGCACCATAAAACAAGCCCTTGACCTGCACGCCAATGGGACCGGCCCAAATTATCACCAAGTGCGCAAAGAGGCCCAGGTTGGTAAACAAGCCCGTGAGCGCCAACGGCATAAACTGATCAAGCCACCGTAAATAGAGCCAGGGGCTGCGATCGCTCTGCGGAAAATACCGGTACAGCAGCACCACGTCCCAGGCGAGCATGACGCCGTAGCCCAGAGCAATTGATGCCAACAGGCCCTCGACCGGCGGCAGTCCCAGCGCCAGCGCGGCCAGGGCGCACAGGCACGCCACGCCAATGGCAGCCGCAAAGCTGCACAGGATACCGCGATAATCCTTGATGGCCGTGAGGTAACTCATGCCGTTCCAGTTGACGATCATAATGTTGAACAGCCACAGGCACAGCAGCCCCTGCAGCAGCGTGGCGCCCGAGAACAGCAGAAAGACGCCGTAGAGCACTGTGCCCACAACGAGCATGATGGCATTAGATCCCCAAAATGAAGGCAGAATCTCATCCTCGCGCTCGGCAAAAAGCATATCGGCCAAAAAGCGCGTGACCGGCATAGAGAAAAAACTCGTGAGCGTGAGCGACGCCAGCAGCGTATAGGTCACCATGCACACCAGCAGATCTTGGTTGGCACGGCCCACACCCCACAGACCGAACAGCACCAAGATACCCACCTGGAGCAGCACGCCCAGCAGCATGGGGCCCGTACACACAATGCCGGCGTAGCCATAGGCGCGCATCGTGGCAAACAGGCCCTTGCGCCTAAACAGGCGCTTGAGCTCAAAACCGATTCCGGCCACCGGCTACTCCCCCTCTCTGGGCAGGTCAAACGCTTGCGCCGTCTCGTCGTACAGCGCGCGATAGTTGGCGAGCATCTGCTCGTGCAAGAAGTACGTGGCAACGCGACGCTGGCCGCACTCCCCCATCTCAATGCGACGAGCGCGGCTTGTGCACATGCGTTCCATGGCATCGGCCAAGCCCTTGCGATACATAGGCGGCGTCACAAAACCCGCCACGCCAAAGTCGTCGCCCGGGGCGCCTTCGAGAAGCTCGCGACAGCAGCCCACCTCGGTCGTCACGCAGGGACGACGCGCGGCAAGCGACTCCAGCACGCTGAGCGGCTGACCTTCGGAGATGCTCGTTAAAATGGTAAAGTCGAGCTTTTCCATGTACTCGACCACGTTGACGCGGCCGGTAAAGATCAGGTCGCGCACGCCCAGGGTTTCGACCAGCGCGTGGCACTCGGCGCCGTACTCCTCGTCATCCACGCCGCCCATGATGTGCAGGCGCACCTTAGGCAGGCGCTCGTGCAGCTCAAAGAAGGCATAACTCATAGTCTTGACGTCCTTGATGGGCGCCAGGCGCACCACCGCGCCAATGTCCACCCAGCCGTCATCTGGCTTTAAGGGAATATCCTTAAAGCGATCGAACTGGATGCCGTTGGGGATGACCAGGCATTTGTCCGCATCGCAGCCCATATCAATCTGCGTCTTGCGGGCGTTATGGAACAAACTCGTCACGCGGAAGGCGCGGCGGTAGATCTCCTCCGAAAGCAGGTAGAAAAAGCGAATCCAGCGGTCCTTAAACGACGGCACCACCCAATCGGCGCGAATGATCTCTTCCTCGCGCTCGCGGGTATAGATGCCATGCTCGGTCAGCAGCACCGGCGCATGGTGAACGCTTGAGCCCAGGCAGGCGAGCAGGCCACCGTAGCCGGTCGAGATGGCATGGTACACATCGGCCACCGGCACCTCGCTGCCCAACAGGTAGAGCACGGGCAGCAACATGGAGCGCATGGTGTGGAATGCATCGGCAAAGGGCGTGTAGGGATACTCGGCCAGGCACACGTCGCGAAAGATATCCATAAACGTTCGGCTCTGCAAAAACGAGAGCGGATGCACGCGACGGCGGTGGAAGATATCGAATAACACGTCCCAGTCCGGATTGGAGAGCGACACCAGACGGCGTAGCGCCTCGCGCTCACGGTCGTTAAAACTGGCTTCATGTTGCTCGCCCGAAAGCCGCAGGGCATCGTCCAAGAACAACTCGTGCACCTCGACCACGTTGCCGGGCAGCTCGTAGACAAACTTGCCACGGTCGGCAGCATGCGCGCCGATCACCCACAGCACAAACTCGTGCTCGGGCATGGCCGTAATGTAGCCATGCATCCAGGTAGATACGCCGCCGTGCACATAGGGGTAGCAACCCTCGAGTACCAAGCAGATTCTCATTTATCGCCACCCTCCATGCGCTCGATCGTCACGGTCTTATCATTTGCCTTGAGCAGATACAGATTGCCCGTAAGGTGCGTCAGTTCGCCACCCGTCACCGCACCCGGCTCGCCATTATTGGCGCGGAACATGAGCCACGCCTCGTCGTGGAAATTGCCCAGGCTGAGCGTCCAGGCATCCGCGCTGGCATCCACACTCACCGTCACGGACGAAAAACGCTGGATGGCACCGGAGCACTCAGACGCCGTCTGGTGCCGCAGGTCGGGCGCGGATTTGGTAAGCCACTCCAGGAAGTCGACCAGGCCGCCCTTGTAGACCTCCCAGCCCTCCTTGGCTCCGCGATCGGGGTCCAAAAGGTCGTCCGGGTGCATAAAGTGCGTGCTCACGTAGTGCATGTTGAGCTCGGACACGGCTGCCAGGCGCATATAGGAATCGTCGACCATGCCGCCCGAGACAATGCGCGGCTGCTCCACAATGCCATCGCTCGCCACGCCAAACTCCTGCACGTACGGCAGGTCGGTGCCATCCTCAAAATACGTGCTGGCGATGGTCTTAATACGCGGAACGTCGGTGCCGATAAGCTGGCGCGCGCGGGCCGAAAGGATATTTGACGGCGGCACGTAGACCGAGCCGTGCGCGTTGGGCAGGACCTCGTCCTGAAACGCGATAAGTTCGTTGAGTGAAGCGACAAGCGTCTCTTTGTTCTTCCAGGTCTTGTAGACGTACAGCGTGCCGTAGTCGGTGTCCCAGAGCGCCAGAGGCTGATGGTTGTAGCCGTGAAAGCCCAGCTCTCCGCCCATCTGCAGCAGCATGCCGCCAAAGTAGCGGAACTGCGTGGTATCGGCCTGTCGCGCGGGCTCGGTCTGGTTGACCGCGTCCTCGTAGTTTTCGATCATCACGCCAGTATAGCGAATGCCGTATTTTTGCGCGAGCTTTTGAAGATCGGGCCACCAGACCTTGGTGTAAAAATCGGCAACGGAAAGGCCGTAGTCACGCTTGATATAAGTTCCATCGCCCGAGGGCACGGGGCTAGGAAAGTCGTCCAAATAGAACACGGCGCCGTTGATGACCGGATAGGCCGTGGCATCACCCAGCAGGCTTATGGCCGAAGCATAGAACCCACGCATGACCTTGTCGTAGATGCCAATGTTGCACACCACGGTGTGACCACTGCCGCAATCGTTAGACCAAATGAGCGGCGTGCCCGTGTCACCGGTCTTTACCCATACGTGCGCCGTCTCGCGCAATGAAACCGAGAGCGAAGAATCGAAGGGGTCCGAGAGCTCGTAGCGCTCTCCTCCACCCAGCATAAAGTCCTCACTCGGCACAATGCTTTCGGCTTTTACATAGTCATATCCGGCCGATTCAATGCCAAGCTTGGAGGCAATCACTTGCAGATAGCTCGAGTTATCCGGCGGCATGGCGAGCATAAGCGAACCGCCGGCACTCACCCAACTCATAATGTCGCTCAGGTGCGTACCGAGCCCATCGAGCGACGGCATGAGCAAAATCACGCGATCGAAGGAGGTCAGCGAGGGAATGGCATCCGCACCATCCAGGGCAAGGTCCACGTCGCGGTGCGCGATCTTCATGTCGAGCAGGATCTGGTCGAACTGTTCCTTTACGTCCTCGACGCCAGCTTGATCGGAATCGGTAATGACCAGGCACGTGGGCTTTTGGCCAAAGATTGCCAAGGAGGCCGGCACCGCATCGTTGGCGGCAAGCATCCCCAGCTTATGCTGGCCCGCACTGTACTGCACGCCGGCACGCTCCACCAGCAGCACGGCGGCCATGACGATAAAAACAGCCCACACCACGAGGAGTCCCATCCAACGAAAGCGGCCTGCTCGGTCGCGGATATGTTGCGCCACACTCATCTGGCCTCCTCCCCGTCACGCCAAAACGCCAACTGTTCGCGGTTGTCGGCGCTCAAATAGACATGCTGCCTGTCAATCGCATCGATCACGCGGTGAACCTCGTCACCATCGCGGCGCATCACGGCCAGGCGCAGGCAAAGCATCCAAACCTCCTGCTCCTCGGGCACGTCGAACACCAGCTGGTCGGTCACGGCCTGCGCCTCGTCGATCTGTCCGACATCGGCCAGCGCCGTCGCGTATCGAATGCGCAGCTCAAGGGTATCCTCGCGCTCGCAGCGACGCGCAAGCAGGCGCGCGTACTGTTGGCGCTGAATCTGAGCCACGCGCCCCTCGGCCAAGCCCGAGCCCAAGTATTCACCAAGAAAATCACAGTATTCGATGAGGTTTTGCGCGCTCGGGTCCGTCTTAAAGGCGCGCTCCAGCTGCTGCAGTTTAAGGTCGGACTCCTTGGAGATCTGCGCCACCGCCGTCGCGGCATAGTGCGCCACCTCAACGTCGTCGTTAAGCTTAGCCGCCTGCAGCTGCGCCAGGTACGCGTCGGGCTCCTCGGTGAGCATGGAGAGCATAAGGCGGCGCCGGTATGCCGGGTCATTGACGATGAGCGCCTCCTCGAGCGGCACTACGCCTGCATCGTCCTCACCACTCGGTACCGACATGCTACGATGCAGGTCGTCGTTGAAGCGCAGCGACTCCAGCGCAGACTCTTTCAGCCCCTCGCCAAACACCGCGCTGCGGACCGATAGCAGAACCACCAGCAACGGGCCCCACAGCGGCACCAGCACTATCACAGCCAGCATGTGCCCGCGCACCGGCAGCAGGCCCAGTTTCATGAGCGTCCACAGCATCAGGCAAACCAGTGCATGAATCAGCAGCAAGACGGCAGCAACGACAAGCGAGATCAAGCGGCACCCCCCTCACCGTCACCGGTGTAAGAGATGTGCTGCAACAGCGCCACGATGTCCTCGCCGTCGACGGGCTCCACCGCAATATGCTTTGCGCTCAGGCGCTCGCGGATAATGGGCAGATCGCACGCCTTTGCCTGGCGCATAAGCAGGTAGAGCACGTCGCCGTCGACCAAGCCCGCCGCGTCGCTCTCGCGGATTGCCGACCCAATTGCGCCCGCAAGCTCGCCGACAGGCTCCATGCCCGGTACCACGCGCAGGAGCAAAAAACTTCCCATCTTGCTATCTGCCAGCGCCTGCGCCGCCGCAAGCTCTTGGCCAAAGGCAGCCTGCTTGAGCACGCACGTGCCGTCAACGCAGCGTTTATCCTGCGCCACCGCCTCATAGTCAAAGGCACGGCCCAACGCGCTTTCGACCAGGCCGCACAAGATGCGGAACAGGTTTTGATAATAGAGGGTCATTTGGTTTTCGGCCGCACGACGCACAAAGATCAACACGGCGGGTGCCCCGTCGCGCTCGATCGCGTATCCAAACATGGGAAGCCCCGGCGTCAGCTCGCGGTTCACCCACAGGTTCGAACGACCCCCGTCGCCCAAAAGAGGGGCAAGCTGCTCAAGCGTGAGCGAACGTGCGGCATCTTCGGCAATCGCGGGACTTGCTGCCACCAGGCGTGCAAATGCCCCGCCCGAAACATGGTAGATCGCCACCGAATCGTTCTCGAGGATCTCGCCCAAAAGCTCGCAGCACTTGCGATAGATGTCGCGTGGGTTGAGCACGTCGAGCTCCTGCGTCACGGCAAAGATCTTGCCAAAGCTGTCGTGGCGACCCACAATCTGGCGCCTGTACGCGCGCTTGTCCTCGATCGCGTCGTGGTAAAGCTGTGTGAGGAACGTATTGCGATTACGCACGAGCTCGTTTTGATCGCGCTCCGCCCTAATGGCTTCGCTGTTGCGCAGCTGCACATAGCCGCACACGGCACCCACAACAAAGTACGCAATAAACGGCAGCCAGTTAGACGGCTCGTAAAAGAGACCCTGGAAGGTATAGCCGTACTGAGTAAAGTAGCTCGCTGCCAAGCCCACCGAAGCCAGCAGCGCCGCGACCAAGCCAAAGTCCAGACCATACAGCGTGCCGATCAGCACCACGTAGAGTAGGCGATAATCGAGCACGTTGAGCTGGGCAGATTGGGAGAACAGATGCTCCAGCACCTCGAACAGGACCCAGGCGGCTACCGTCTCCAGGCATTTAATAGGCGGCGTGCGCATCTGGATGCGGTCGATGGCGGCGCGCAAGGGGTTGACCTTCTTTGCGCGGCCAGCATCCCAACGCGCTTGAATGGTCGAAAGATCGCGCAACAGGTCGTAGCGCTGAAACCAGCCATAGCGCGAGCGGACGGTATCGCTCGGAGCAATGGAGACGACGGCGTCCCCGTCGTAGGTAATGTCGAGCCCCGGGAACAAGCCCTTGAGCGCCTCGCCCAGGTCTCCCACGGTGTGGGCAAAGCTATCCGGAACCTCGAGTTCCTCGAATGTGGCATCCCAGCTGTCGAAGATGCGACGCACCAGAACGGCCAGCTCCTCGGCGCAGAGGGCACCGAGCGGTGAGTCCGCCCCAGCCCTCATGACAGCAGAGCCTTGCGAGCACGCCTCGAACAGCGGGGTCAAAATCGGGTCTTCCAGCGTGGGCGAGGCGGTGTACAGATACGGCACGCGCAAGATCTTGGCCTGAATGCCGTCGCGGACCGCATAGTAGCGGCACAGGTCGTTGGCCGCACGGGCAATGATGCCCTTGCCGTTTTGCCCCGCAACGTCCACCGCACCGTCCGCTCCCATGGGACCAGTCACAAACAGCAGCTGAATCTGGCGACCCATGCAAGCTCGAAAGACGGAGCGCAGCAGCTCAATGTCGCCAACGGCCTCGGTATGCGGCGTGAGATAGGTAGAGAGGTAGACCACACGGTCGAATTCGTAAGCCTGGTCCAGGTGCTGCAGCAGCTCTTTCCAAGACGCATGGAGCGACGACCCGTCGCGGCGCGCCTCGTTGGCCGCCACGACCTGAACATGGTCACCGGGAAACGCCTTGGCACAAAAGTCGTCATCGACATACGCGGTATTGCCAACAACCAGCACTTCCACCGTGCGCTCCCCCTCCCCAAATTTAGCTTTTGCCATGGTAAACATGCGTATTGTACGCTGTCAATGTAGGCCAAAGGCAACTTTAAAGCTGTTTTAAGAACTTTTTCAGACGGGAAGCGACTCGCGCCTGAGCCAGAGAGCCCTACACGTGCCGCTGCACGGCGGAGAAAGGCGAATCCACTACCCCTCAGGCATAATTCCTGAGCAAAATCAAGCAGAGCACACGGCTTTTTGCGCCACTTTAAGACGTAATCGGGATGTGGCGAGAGGCCAAATTCGGAAGTGCGGGGAAAACCAAAGGAATGCTGACCAGACCCCCGTTTTAGGCTTCCGCGACCTGCGGTTTTGATACAAAAAAACCGCGTTGTGCTCGAAGGTTTTCGATTTTTCCCCGCACTTCTGTAATTACATCTCTGGATCGAGGGCGCAGGCAATGGTGACGACATCCACGATAGCGCCCCCCTATGCCTGATACCAAAATCGTTCCATAGGGACCCGTTTCCCAATGGGATGATTCTTCACAAAGGGCATTAAGGCGCATGAGAACATGGTAGAGGCAAGCAAGCGCGCTTCCACGTTTTCGCCCATGGTGACCACGGTATAATCCAACGAGACAAGCAACGAACGGGAAAGGCAGCGCGGATGAACCTGGGCAGCGAGAGCGAGACCGTCGAGTTCAAGAAGTCCACTGGCGAGCATAAAGAAGCAATGCAAGGCATCAGCGCCATGCTGAACAAGCACGGCCGCGGCGAGCTCTACTTCGGCGTGAAGGACAACGGCGATGTCATCGGCCAGGATGTCAGCGACGCAACGCTGCGCCAGGTGACGTCGTGGGTGTCCGACAAGATCGAGCCCGCGGTGTTCCCGACGGTCGAGTGCCTCGACGCCGATGATGGGCTGCGATACATCAAAATTGCCTTCTCAGGTGCCGACGCCCCCTACTCCGCCGACGGACGCTACTTCACCCGCGTGGGGACTTCGAGCAAAGCGCTGTCGGCCTCGGAGCTGAGCGCCATGGTCGTCAAGCGTGAGCGCGCCCGTAGCCCGTGGGACTCGCTGCCGTCCGGCAGGCCCGTCTCCGACGCCGACGAGCAGGCGGTGCGTGACTTCGTCGCGCGCGGCGGCAGGGCCGGACGCGTGGGCGGCGGGTTCGCCGGCGTGGAGGACACCTTGGCAAGGCTCGACCTCGTCGCGCCCGACGGCAGCCTAAGAAACGCCGCGGTGGAGCTGTT
>NZ_JBCPDN010000053.1:0-15521 GCF_040915425.1 Collinsella aerofaciens
GAGTACTGCGGGGTCAGCCCGTGGGAGGCCAGGGCGCCGCTGACCGGTGGACGGCACCGAGCCGTACGCTTGAACTTGGAAGGGGGAGGCCTCGCGGCCTCCCCCTTTTTTCGTTTGCGGGCTTTTGTCTCACATAGTAGCTGTGTTTTATAACCCTCGTTTGTCGCATCTTCTGTGAACGGGCTACAATAACTTAGTCTGTGCGATATGGAGGTGAACATGGCTGAAGCTGGTATCGGCGTTGATATCGTCGAGATTTCCCGCATGAAATCAATTCTTGAAAAGACGCCGTCGTTTGCTCGGCGTGTGTTTACCGAAGAAGAGCGTGCTTATTGCGATGCATCATCGCGTCCCGCTGCTCACTATGCGAGCCGCTTTGCTTCGCGCGAGGCGGTGCTTAAAGCTCTTGGCACGGGTTTTAGTCAAGGCGTGGGTCGCAAGGATGTTTCGGTAACGCGTGATAAACTCGGCAAACCGAAGGCGCTGCTTTCGGGCCGTGCACTCGAGATCGCTCAAGAGCTGGGTGTTGTTGAGGTCGCTCTTTCCATTACGCTTACAGGAGACTTAGCCGTTGCGAATGCCATCGCGATTACCGAAGATGCTCGACCTAAGCCTAAGGAAGAAAAGGTGAGCACCAAGGAACGCGTAGCGCAGACATTTAAAGAGGCTCGCTCTGTTTTAGATGAGCTTGAGCAGCTGCAGAATTCAGCATTGACGGAGCACCTGGGCGATGCTTCGCAAGATACGCTAGGAGCATAGATGAAACCGGTTTTGAGTACCGAAGAAGTCGTTCGTCTCGAGGACATCATCGAACGCGAAGGGACTTCGAAGGCCGAGCTTATGGAGCTAGCGGGTGAGTTTGCCGCCAACGAGGTCTTGAAGCTCAATCCCGATCGGGTTCTCGTTCTGGTCGGTTTTGGTAATAATGGCGGCGACGGTTGGGTTGCCGCCGATATTCTGAGCCATAAGGGTGTGGACGTCGATATCGTTTCTCCGGTTGAGCCGGATGAGATTCCTGCTGCCCTGGCACGTCATGTTGCTCGTCGTACTGCCGGCCGCGATGTGCACGTTTGCGTCGGCCCCTCGCGTGACGAACTTGAGGTTTTGATCGATAAGGCCGATGTTGTTGTCGATGCCATTTTTGGTACCGGTTTCCACGGGAATCTGCGTGCGCCGTTCTCCATCTGGATTCCTACGGTCAATGAATGCGCCGATTGTGTCGTATCCATTGATGTCCCCTCGGGCCTGAATGCCGAGACGGGCGTTGTTGATGACGACTGCATTCGTGCCGAGCATACGGTGACGATGATTGCGCCCAAGATTGGTCTGTATAGCGCTGATGGCCCTGAGTATGCTGGCGATTTGATCTGCGGCAATCTTTACGACCGTCTTGACGAGGTCATCGATGATGTCGACCACGCCGCCGAGATTGTCGAGCCCGGTGACTTAGTTGATTACTTTGCTCCACTACCTACGAATATCGATAAGTATTCCCGTGGCTCTGTGCTTATTGTCGCCGGATCTGCGCAATATCCTGGTGCTGCCATTATGGCGGCCAAGTCTGCAGCTCGCGCGGGTGCTGGTTACGTGGCAGTCGCGGCTCCTGACGCCTGCGCCAATCTTATTCGCATGGCACTTCCTTCGATTCCCGTCTTTGCTATTCCGTCTGATTCCCGCGGCTCCTTTGGCGCCGCTGCGCGCATGACGGTGTGCGAGATTGCAAAGAAGTACAGCTGTGTACTGTGCGGTCCCGGTATGACGACATCTGCCGGCGCTATGCAGGTGGTTTCGGGCTTGCTCGAGCTTGATGTGCCGCTTATCTTGGACGCCGATGCACTCAACTGCCTTGCTAAGATTGCCATTGACGGTATTGATAGTAATCCCGAGATGTATCGTCGCGAGCAGCCGTTGGTTATGACGCCGCACTATCGTGAGCTTTCGCGTCTGGTTGCCGGTGACGAGGTGAACGACCTTGGTACCGCGATTGCGGCCGCGCAGAAGGTTGTCTGGGCTGCAGGCTCCGACAATCTGGTGGTCATTGCCAAGGGGCCGACGACGGCTATCTGTGGCGTTGAGCGTGTGCTGCTGCCGCTCTCGGGTCCGGCTTCTCTGGCAACTGCCGGTTCGGGTGATGTTCTCGCGGGTATTTTGGCCGGCACGCTTGCCACCATGCGCGACGAGATGGATCGTTGGGAGTTGCTGTATTCGTACGCCGTCGCACTTCACAGCTACGCCGGTTTTGCCGCGGCGACGGAGTATGGTGAGAAGAGCGTCATCGCGACCGATCTTATCGACTT
This sequence comes from Collinsella aerofaciens, assembly GCF_040915425.1. Classification (GTDB taxonomy): domain Bacteria; phylum Actinomycetota; class Coriobacteriia; order Coriobacteriales; family Coriobacteriaceae; genus Collinsella; species Collinsella aerofaciens_BW. Next base: position 2,298 of record NZ_JBCPDN010000053.1, read on the forward strand.
GATCGGTCCTGCCATGGAACTGGCGGCAAAGGATGCGCTCGAAGATCTGGGAATCATGGACGAAGGGTCGGATGACTAATCATGAATAAAGCCGATTTGACGCGCTGGTCCTGGGTCGAGATCGACCGCGGGGCGCTCCGTCGCAACACGAGGGCCTATAAGAACTTGCTGAATCCACGTCAGCGCCTGTGCTGCGTGGTCAAGGCCGATGCTTATGGTCATGGAGCTGTTGAGTGCGCCAAGATCATGTATTCGGCCGGTGCCGACATGTTTGCCGTGGCGACGGTTAACGAGGGCGTTGAGCTCCGACAGGGCGGGATTACGAAACCCATCCTCATCCTAAGCGAGCCGCCTATCGAGGCCATTCCGACGTTGCTCGAGTTTGATATCATGCCCTCGGTCTATACGTCTGACTTTGCTCTTGCGTATGGCGAATGTGCCGTCGCGGCGGGCAAAGTGGGCAAGTATCATCTCGCCATCGAGACGGGCATGAATCGTATCGGCGTTCACTACACGCAGGTGCTCGACTTTGTCCGCGGTATAAATTTCCATCGTGGTATTCAGTGCGACGGCGTATTTACGCACTTCGCCACGGCCGATGAACCTTCGGGCTGGGACTACAAGCTGCAGTGTCAGCGCTTTACCGAGGCCGTTCAGGCCATTAAGGATGCGGGTTTTGAGTGCGGTATCGTGCACTGCGCCAATACGCCGTCCTCGATGCTCGACCCCTCGATGCATTTTGATATGATCCGCGCCGGCGTTGGCTTGTATGGCATGCAGCCGTGCGAGCTGAGTGGCCGCGTGATGCAGCTTGACCCCGTTATGAGCGTCCATGCGCGCGTGACGCGCGTGGCACACCCTGCGATGGGTGAGGGCGTGGGCTACGGTTTTACCTACCGCGTACCGCGTACGCGCGTTCAGATCTGCACGCTGCCGATCGGTTATGCCGACGGCCTATCGCGTACGCTTTCCAATCGTATGGATGTGCTGTATCGCGGCGAGCGCGTGCATCAGGTTGGCAATATCTGCATGGACCAGTTTATGGTCGCCATTCAGTCCAACCCGGCACACGAGATTCCCGAGGCCGAGTATGGTGACGAGATGATTATTGTCGGCCGCGATGGCGATGCCGAGATTACCATGGACGAGATGGCCCGACTGCGCGGAACGATTAACTACGAGGTCGCCTGCGGCTTTGGCATGCGTCTCGACAAGGTCTACGTGTAGGAGCCGCTATGGGCGTCATGCACATCCCCGGCCATACCCATCAGGCGCCACGTGAGGTCGCACTCGAGGAAATTGAGGCCGTTCTGGGCGATTGTCACCTCTGCCAGCTCTACCAGTCGCGTCACAATATCGTGTTTGGCGTGGGAAACCCCCGCGCTCGCGTGATGTTTATCGGTGAGGCGCCGGGCCGCAATGAGGATTTGCAGGGCGAGCCCTTTGTGGGGGCGGCAGGCGAGGACCTCAACGGCATTTTGTCGCTGGCGGGGCTCAAACGCGAAGACGTCTACATTGCCAACGTGCTTAAGTGCCGCCCGCCGGGAAACCGCAATCCGCGTCCCGAGGAAGTGCTGGCTTGCTCGCCGTTTTTGCGTGAGCAGATTCGAAGCATCTGGCCTGATATTATCGTGACGCTCGGCAACCCCGCGACGCACTTTGTGCTTAAGACCGAGATTGGCATTACTAAGCTGCGCGGCAGGTTCCACCAGATGGGGCATTTTGTAGTAATGCCCACTTTTCATCCGGCAGCAGCGCTGCGCAATCCGGCGTGGCAGGAGCTGCTGGAGGAAGACTTTAAGATGCTGGGCGATTATCTGGAGCGACATCCCGCACCAGAGGACGCCTCGGAATAATAAGGAGCATATATGTCCCTGGAGCGCCTGGGGGTAGGTACTTACAAAACGACTTGCGCTGCCGATACGGAGTACTTTGGCGAGCTAATTGCACCGTGCCTTGAGGACGGAGATGTGCTCATCCTGACCGGTGGCCTGGGAGTGGGCAAAACTCACTTTACCAAGGGCGTCTCGCGCGGGCTGGGCGATGGGCATATGGTTACGAGCCCTACGTTTGCGCTCATGGCCGTTCACGATCAAGGTCGTATTCCGCTGTTTCACTTTGATCTATACCGCCTGGAGCATGCCTACGAGCTCGAGGATACGGGCATTTTCGATGTGCTGGGCTATGAGGGTGCTTGCCTGCTGGAATGGGGCGAACAATTCCAAGACGAGCTGACGGATGAGTATCTTTCGGTGACGCTCAAGCGTGATGAGGGCGACAGTGATGTGCGAACGATAACGCTCGAGGCGCACGGTGACCGCGCAATGGAGCTTTCCCATTTGATTGATAAGGCTGTACAAGATGAGCTTGCATAACGACAACGCGCTGGTGGTGGCGCTCGATACCTCGACCGACATGCTTGCCTGCGCGGCAAGCTGGATTGATGGGCAGACGGGCGAGACGAAGCTCGTGAGTGGCGACCACATGTGTCGCCGTCACGCCAACGTTGAGCTCGTGAATACCGTTGATGGCGTGCTGGCTCAAGTCGGTCTGGATCGCAGCGATGTTGGTTGCTACGTGGTCGGCCGCGGCCCGGGGTCGTTTACGGGTGTGCGCATCGGCATCTCCACTGCCAAGGGCCTCGCGCGCGGTGCCAATGTTCCGCTGCTGGGCGTGTCGACGCTCGACGCTTGCGCTTGGACGGCGTGGAAGGCTGGCGTGCGCGGCAAGCTTGGTATCTTGGCCGATGCCATGCGCGGTGAGGTATATCCGGCACTATATATGCTGGGCGATGAGGGTCCCGAGCGTCAATTTGAGCGCGAACACGTGGTCAAGGCCGCCGTGGCGCTCGATGAGTGGCGCCGAGCAGCGGACTGGGACCAGGTTCAGCTGACCGGTGACGGTCTCGTGCGCTATGGCAAGCTGCTGGGTGAGGACGAGACCGCCCGCTGCGTGGAGCGCGACCTGTGGTGGCCTTCGGGCGAGGGCTTGCTGCTCGCGCACGCTGCGGGTGACGGCGATCCGGCTCGCGTCCTGCCGATTTACACGCGCCTTTCGGATGCCGAGGAAAACGAGCGCAAGCGTCTTGGTCTTGCCGAGAGTGCGCAGAGCGAAATTACGGGCGTTGCCGATGAGCTCGCCGGTCGTCATCTGCAGTTCCGTCCCATGGGCGCGGCGGATGCCGAGGGCGCGAGCGCGCTAGAGGCTGCCTGCTTTGAAGGTGCCGGACACGAGGCGTGGACGCCGGGCATGTTCCTGTCCGAACTGGGCGAGGACGTCGCTGCGCCGCGTAGTTGGTGGGTGGCACACGACGACGGCAAGCTACTGGGCCTTGCCGGCGGTATGGTCGTGGACGGTGATGTGCAGATTCTGGATGTCGCCGTCGACCCGGCACATCGCCGTGAGGGCATTGCCCGCAAGCTGCTGTCGCATGTGAGCTATGATGCCCAGATGCTCGGCTGCACCACGGCTTCGCTCGAGGTCGAGGACGGCAACGAGGGAGCGATTGCGCTCTATAACGCTCTGGGCTTTACCGAGGCTGGCCGTCGCCGCGGCTACTATGGTGCCGGCAAGGACGCCATCGTCATGACGGCCCCGCTGCCCCTGGTACTTCCGGTCGACAATGCTTCGCCCGAGCCGACGGCGGCAGAGCAGCGCGTGTGGCCGCTGCCTGCGCCTGGGCGCTCCGAGGGGGAGCGTGCCGAAATTGAGCGCCGCCGCCTAGTGCTCGCTATCGAGAGCTCCTGCGACGAGACGGCCGTGGCGATTATCGATGCGGATGGCAATATGCTGGCCAACCAGGTGTCAACGCAGATTGATTTTCACGCCCGCTTTGGCGGCGTGGTGCCCGAGATCGCCTCGCGCAAACACGTCGAGGTGATTGTGAGTGTCGTGGATGCGGCGCTCGAGGATGCCGCAGCATCGCTTGGTCTTGAGGATGGAGCCATTGCCCCCAGCGAGCTTGCCGCCGTGGGCGTGACACAGGGCCCGGGCCTGGTGGGCGCGCTCGTGGTTGGCGTCGCCTTCGCCAAGGGCTTTGCCTACGCTGCCGGCAAGCCGCTCGTGTGCGTCAACCATCTGGAGGGGCACCTGTTTGCCAACCTGCTGGCGCAACCCGACCTCAAACCGCCGTTTATCTTCACGCTTGTCTCGGGTGGGCACACCATGCTCGTGCACGTGAAGGCGTGGGGCGACTACGAGGTGCTCGGTGAGACGCTCGACGACGCTGTGGGCGAGGCCTTCGACAAGGTAGCCAAGGCATTGGGTCTGGGCTATCCCGGTGGCCCCATCATTTCCAAGCTGGCCGAGACGGGCAACCCCAAGGCGATCGATTTCCCCCGTGCGCTTAACAGCAGAGGAGACTATCGCTTCTCGCTTTCGGGCCTTAAAACCGCTGTGACGCTCTACATTGAACAGGAGACCAAGGCCGGGCGCACGATTCACCTGCCCGATCTGGCGGCTTCGTTTGAGGCAGCTGTCTTTGACGTGCAGTACAAGAAGGCCAAAAACGCACTGCACGCTACCGGATGCAAGGAATACTGCATCGGTGGCGGCGTCTCGGCCAACCCGCATCTGCGCGAGATGATGATCAAGAAGCTTGGACGTCAGGGGATTCGCGTAACGGTGCCGCCCTTGTCTGCCTGTACCGATAACGCAGCCATGATCGCGGAGGTCGCCCGCCGTAAATTCGACCGAGGTGAAATCTCGCCGTTCGACGTCGACGCCGATCCAAACATGACGCTGTAGTCGTACGGGTGCGGTCCCCGACGCTGCCCGGGCGCCAGCGGCCGCATATGAACTTTCCTGCTCTACAGTCCTGCTCACGACGGGGGCCACATTAAGTGGCCTCCTGTTCGTGCGGAACTCGCGATAAAGTTCATATGCGGCCGCTGGCGCCCGGGCAGCGCCGGGGACCTTTCTGTATCGATATAGCTTCTGAGCTGGTTTGGCGTCGACAACGTCCGGCAAGGTTAGCCAGCTGCGTCGAATTTTCGGCGTGCTTTAGCTGAAAGAAAAAGATGGTGTGCGGAGCTTTGCTCCGCATTTGGGATGGGAGCCCCTCGGGAGCGGGCGGGCGTATACAAGGTTTATCGCGAGTTCCGCACGAGCCGGAGAGCACTTAATGTGCTCTCCGTGCGAGCAGGACTGTAGAGCAGGAAACCTTGTATACGCCCGCCCGCTCCCGAGGGGCATCTCTCATGCAAAAACTGTCGTGGGGTAAAGTCCGAGGTCAGTGGCGTTTTATACCGAGAAATCCAAAAAAGTTGAAAATTCATTACAAATTTGCGTTGACTTTAGGCAACTAAAGTTTCATACTCCTTTTCAACCACTGGGGGATGTGAACACGCACGGATTGTTCGCATCATGATTGAAGAGGATTTCTTAGACATGTTCACGCATCAGCTAAACATTATCAGCGTAGTAATTATCTGATGCGGGTTAGCACATACAGCTAGCCCGTACGATAACGGGCGGCTGATAAAGATGAGGGCCGTCGAGCGCAACCGACGGCCCTCATTTTTTATGTCTAGGAAGTTCTTTTTAGAGGAGGAAATGTAATGAACGGAGTTTTGCTCATGGTTGTGGCCGCGGCGGTGCTCGCCTGCGGCTATCTGGGCTATGGCCGATGGCTGGCCAACAAATGGGGCGTTGACAAAGAGGCCCTCACGCCGGCCAAGCGCATGAAGGACGGCAAGAGCTTCTCGCCCGTCTCCGCCTTCACCGCGTTCTCGCACCAGTTCAGCTCAATCTGCGGTGCTGGCCCTGTTACGGGTACGATCGTCGCCATGGCCTTTGGCTGGCTGCCCGTCGTGCTCTGGGTCCTCGTCGGCGGCATCTTCTTTGGCGCCGTCCACGACTTTGGTGCCCTGTACGCTTCGATGAAGAACAACGGCAAGTCGCTCGCTCAGCTCATCGAGAAGTACATCGGCAAGACCGGCCGTCGCCTGTTCCTGCTGTTCTGCTGGCTGTTCTGCATCATCGTCATCGCCGCCTTCACCGACATGGTCTGCAAGACGTTCATGTTCACCCCGGCCGTTGACGCTTCTGGTGCTGCTACCGGTGCCATCGACTTCACCAAGTCCTATGCCGCCGGCTGCGCTGGTACCATCTCCATCCTGTTCACCTTCGTCGCTATCGCCTTTGGTTGGGCCCAGAAGAAGTTCAACCTCACCGGCGCTGCCGAGTTCGTCACCGGCGTTGTCCTCATGGTTCTCATGTTCGCCGTCGGTATGCAGTTCCCGGTCTACCTGGATAAGTTCCAGTGGTTCGCCGTCGTCATGGTCTACCTGGTCTTCGCTGGCGCTATGCCCATCCAGATGCTCAAGACCCCGCGTGACTACCTCACTTCCATCATGATGATCGTCATGATCGTCTGCGCTGTCCTCGGCATCGTCGTCCTGGGCGTCAACGGTCAGGCCACTATCACCGCTCCGGTCTTCACCGGCTTCTCCACTGCCTCCGGCATGATGTTCCCGGTCCTGTTCGTCTCCGTCGCTTGCGGTGCTCTCTCCGGTTTCCACAGCCTCGTTTCTTCCGGCACCTCTTCTAAGCAGGTCGAGAAGGAGCAGGACGCTGTCAAGGTCGGTTACGGCGCCATGATCGTCGAGTCCTTCGTCGGCATCCTTGCCATCATCGTCGCCGGCATCATGTTCTCCGACATGAACACCGCCGGTACCGGCGCCCTCAACGCCGGTGTCGCTTCCACCCCGTTCCAGATCTTCGCCGCTGGCATCTCCCGCGGTATGCAGGCCTTCGGTGTTGACGGCACGCTCGCTACCGTCTTTATGACCATGAACGTCTCCGCTCTGGCCCTGACCTCGCTCGACGCCGTCGCCCGCATCGCCCGCACTTCGTTCTCCGAGTTCTTTGCCCAGACCAACGATGCCCTGGCCATCGAGTCCAAGGCCGGCTACATGAAGGTCCTCGGCAACCCCTGGTTCGCCACGGTCGTTACCCTGCTTCCCGGTCTCGCCCTCGCTTTTGGTGGCTATGCCAACATCTGGCCGCTCTTTGGTGCTTCCAACCAGCTGCTCGGCGGCATGACCATGATCACCCTCGCCGTGTTCTGCAAGTGCACCGGCCGCAAGGGCTGGATGCTCTATGTGCCCGTCGCCTTCCTGCTCTGCTGCACCTTCACCTCGCTGGTCCAGAGCGCCATGGGCTGCATGGCTGCTGTCCAGGCTTACGGCTTCTTCGGCACCATCCCGGCTACCGCCACCACGGCCGCCGTCTCCGTCGCCGCCACCAAGGGCCTGCAGCTTGTCTTCGCCGTCCTGCTGATGGTCCTGGGCCTCATCGTTGCCGTTAACTGCCTCAAGGAGTTCTTCGGCAAGGAGGCTGGTTCCATGCCCGACGAGGAGCCCGAGTGGTCCGAGATGGGCAAGGCCGAGTATGGCCGCACTGCTGCTGCCGAGGCTCCCGCCGACGCCGAGGCTGCCAAGGCCTAATCGACCTGACGAGTTGAGCGTCACATCTATATGACTCGGAAAGACCGGGTCCGCAACGACGCGGACTCGGTCTTTTTTCTTGCGAGAACGGGTGATGCAGGGGCGTCCTCGCAGATGTTTTGCGTGGATAGGCTCGCGCGTTGTACCATATAGACGTATATGTGTACATATGAAAGGGGCCCCGTGGCCAAGACGGTATATTCCGATAACCAAAATAATGTCGATGCCCTGGCTGAGCGTCTGAGCAGCCAGACGTCGCTTTCTGCCGAGCGTGCCAAGCTGGTTGCCTACGACCTGCTTTGCCGCAAGGCGCTCAAGATTAAGTCGAGTGCGCTGGCGCAGATTTTCCGCTCCGTCGATAAGGAATGTGACACCAAGGCGATGCGCGATGAGCTTATCGCGGCAAATATCGTGACAAAGATCGAGGGTAGCGGCATTAACGGGCGCCCGGCGTTCTATGCCATCAATGCCGAGATCAGCGATGTCCAGGAACAACCTGCCGAGTCCGTCGAAGACTTTGTCGTCGAGGATTCTGCTGACGTGCCTGCTGTGGAAGAGGTTGCTCCGCGCGAGCATGTCGATACCGATGAGTTGCTCGATGAGAACGTCGTGCGTGCCTTTACGGCCAAGGCAGGACGCGGCGGTTTTGGTGGGGGTGGCAAGCGCGATGCGCAGCGCCGCGCCCAGCAGGAGCGCTTCCGTCGCGCCGTTGCTCAAAAGGGTGAGACGGATGCCGAGGCCGTCGAGGAAAAGTCCGTCGGGATGCAGGAGCCGACTCGCACTCAAGAGCATGCTAAGATCCAGGAGCCCAAGCGTCGCCGCGGTGCGCATTTTAGGGCCGAACAGCAGGATGTTATGCGCGAGGCCGAAGAGACTGCCGAGGTTGCGGACGATTCCGAGAAGCCGGCCAAGAAGGCCTCAGACTCGTGTCGTCCCGGTCGCGGCTTTGCAGGTCGCGCGTACCCCGTAAAGCGTCAGGAGAAGGTTAATCAGGTTCCGGAGGTGAGGGCCGAGAAGGCCGTGAAGCCTGCCGAGTCGGAAGTTCGTGAACAGAAGCCTGTTGATGAGCAGGTTGCGTCCGATACGGAGACTCAGGGCCAGCAGCCTACTGATGAGCAGACGGAGCAGGGCACGTCGAGCAAGCCTCGCCGCCGTCGCCATCGTGGGGGCCGCAGTTCCCATGCCGAGACTGCAACCGAGAAGACCACGCCGCAGAACGAGGATGCGAAGGCCGAGGTTTCTTCGGGGCAGCCTAAGCGCCAGCCGGCGAAGGAGAGCAAGTTCGATCGTCCGCAGAAGCAGGCGTCTATGCCGAAGCACGAGCGCAATTCCCAGGGCGATTCTAAGCGCAAGTCTCAGAAGAAGCCGGAGTCTGCCGCAGCAGATACTGCTGCCCAGCAGCCCAAGTCGTCCGCCCACGGCGAGGTCTCGGCGTTTGCCCTTGCCCGCGTTTTAGGCAGGCAGCTGCTCAAGGTTGTCCCTACGCCTACGGCGCTCTCCAAGATCAAGGAGCAGCAGACACAGATCGTAAAGGTCGAGGGCAAGGACGGCAAAAAGGCTCCGCAGCGCACTCAGCACAACGAGATGTCCAACCGCAAGATTGCCGAGGAAATCGCAATCATCCAGGCTTGGATCGAGCAGAACCGAGGTGCCGATACGCCGGTTGCCTCGCGCCGCCAGCGTGCCTACCAGATCTTTAACGACGAGAAGGCTTTTGACGGCAAGCACGGTGAGCGCCTGATCAGGCGTATGACCGAAAAGGGCATCAGCATGCAGGCGATCAAGGTCGCCCCCAATCGCCCCGTGCACTTTACGGGCTTCTTTACGCTGGGAGCCGACAAGCCGTTCATTATGGTCGAGAACCTGGACACCTACGACGAGATCGTCAGGCTGCTGCGTGGCCGCAAGCACGCCAAGCTCTTTGGCATCAAGGTGGGCGGCGTGATTTTTGGCGGCGGATGCAAGGCGAGCGTCTCGCATGCCCTGGACGATTATCTGGCCGAGATTGGCTATCGCTTTAACTACGTCTACTACGTGGGCGATATCGATCGCGAGGGCGCACGCATTGTCGAGCAGGCTCGCAATGCCAATGTGGTTGAGATTCGCCTGCATGCCGGCATGTACCGTGCCATGCTCGCCGAGCATAAGCGTCGCGTGAAGGCCGGCGGCGAGTGCGAGCCCGCGGCTGCCAACCAGGGCGTGCCGCAGAACCTGGCGGCGACGATCAAGGATCTGCCCATGGTTACGCGCGTGCAGTTCCGCAACGTGCTGCGCGAGGGCGGGCGCATTCCGCAGGAGATTCTGATGACCGCAGACTATCGGGATGGCGACTCGGGAAGCTTCGACCGCATGCTCAACAACTAGGGCGTTCGGCCCCGGGAGAGCGGGGACACCGGCTTAGGTTTCCTGCTTTACAGTCCTGCTCACGACGGAGGCCACATTAAGTGGCCTCCTGTTCGTGCGGAACTCGCGATAAACCTAAGCCGGTGTCCCCGCTCTCCCGGGGCCTGTGGTTACCTGGTTGTTGCATGCGGCTCGCTTTTCGGAACTGGGCTGATATTTTCTTGATGTTAGGCGCTCTTGGTCCTAATGGGCTTGGGGCGCCTTCGCGTTTCCTCAGCTCCGCACCCTTGCGGGTTCGAATTCCTCCGCTTGCCCACAAGAAAGCGCTCCAGGTTCATAAGGGCCTGGAGCGCTGTGTTCTTAAGGGCTGGGACGGAGGGATTCGAACCCCCAACAGCCGGCACCAAAAACCGGAGTTCTACCGTTGAACTACGTCCCAATGTGTGGTGTTGCCCAAAAGCAACTCGTTTAGTTTACCTAATCTGCGAGGGCATCGCAAACGCCATCGAGCAGGCGTACGGCGAGTGTCTGCGCGTCGCTGGCCGTGAAGGTGCCGTTGTAGCGCGTCATGCCCGTGAGCTCAATGCGAATGCGAGCCGGCTTCTGCTGCGCGGCGACATTGGCGGTGCGGATGCGCTGGGCCAGGTTGTGGCACTCGGCGAGGGCAATCGTGGCGCGCGGTGCGGCGTCGGCGGGCAGCTCGTCGCTTGCGATTTCGAGCACCAGGTCAACGTCGGTTGGGACCTCGAAGTCGCAGAGCATCATGCCGCTGTTGTCGGTCGTTGCCGTGGCGATATTCCACATGCGCGACGCAACGCTGCGTGCGATGGGGTCCTCGCCGATAACGGCAATCTGGAAACGCTCGAGCACGTTGGCGGCGCGAGCAAAACCGATGCGGGACTCGGCTTCGGTGACCGAGGGCTTGCCCTCCCACACATGGTGCAGGCGGTTGATGTAGGCGTAGGTGTCCTGGAAGGCCATGCCGTCGGCAAACAGGCCGACATTTTCCTGGAACTGCTGCAGGGCGGCCTCGGTATGCGGGCCAAAGTAGCCGTCGTCTTCGCCACAGGCAAAGCCCAAAACGTTGAGAGCGCGCTGCAGGGCCTGCACATCGGCGCCATGGAAATTGGGCATGCGCAGATAGAGGGTGCGGTCGCCCAGCTTATACGAAGCGTCTACAAGGGCGCTCCAGCAGGGGATATCGACGGCATGACCGGCAGCAAGGCCGCTGTCGAGCCTGAAGGTGCTGACGGCCTGCTCAGTGGTGGCTCCAAAGTACTTGTCGGTGACTTCGGCGGCATCAATCGTGTAGCCGAGCTGCAGGAGACGAGACTGCACGTCCTCGACGGCTGCTCCTTGCATGCCCGTTGTAATAGGTTCCATGAACGAACCCCTTTCGGCGTACCATTCGTACTATTTGAGCGTCTGTCGGATAGACAACGCAAAGGGATGCATAAACATGCACTCAACAGTGTAGCAAGTTGTGCCTAAATACGCTGCTGACAGGTTTTATAACCCCCGTTAGTTAAGGCGCTCCACAAAGAAATCTGCCATGGAGAGGAACAGCTCGCGTGCGTGCGGATCAAGCTCAACGTTCTCGATGGCCGCTTTGGCCTTAGCGGTCAGGTCGAGCGCGTAAGTGTGGGCGTAATCGATGGAGCCGGTCTCCTGGAAGATATCCACGGCGCGTGCGAGCTGCGCGGGATCATCGGTGCCCGAGGAAAGAATCGCCTCGACCTCGTCGTGGTGGTGCTCATCAGAGAGGGCATGTACGGCGACAAGCGTGCGCTTGCCCTCGGTGATGTCGGTGCGGAAGTCCTTGTTGGCGGCTTCCTTAGTGCCGACAAGGTTGAGCAGGTCGTCCTGAATCTGAAAGGCAAGGCCCGTGTGCAGGCCAAAGGCGCGCAGCGCTTCGATTTGCTTATCGCTGCCGCCGCCGATAATGGCTCCGGCGGCAAGCGGCGTGGCTCCGCTGTAAAACGCGGTCTTGTGCGTCGCCATGTCCAGGTAGTCATCAACCGAGATATCAAAGCGCCCGTCACGGACCCAACCCAGGTCGAGTGCTTGACCCTCGATGGTGCGGACGATCATCTCGGTAAGCTCGTGGAGCACGCGCAGCTTCACGTCGGACTCAAGCGTAGGGTCGTCGAGAACCGTCTTGGTGACCATGGTGAGCGCCAGGTCGCCACAATTGATGGCAAGCCCCGTGCCCTCGGTAAGGTGCATGCAGGGCTTGCCTCGACGAAGCTGTCCGTTGTCGGCGATGTCGTCGTGGATCAGCGCGCCCGACTGGAAATGCTCGATGGCTGCCGCGGCGCTGCGGGCGCTCTCAAAGCTGCCGCCCACTGCGGTTGCGGCGAGCATACAGATAAGCGGGCGGTGGCGCTTGCCGGCGTTGGCCGTAAAAGCCGAGAGCGGCGCATACAGGTAGCGCTCGATATCGGCAGAGGTCGCCTGTCCGTCAAAGAACGTGGCCAGATAGTCGTTAATCTGGTCAAAGTGCTGGGCTAAAAAGCTGGTAAACGGACTGGACACGGGTTCTCGCATTCTTTCTTGGGTTACATCGTTGCGGTGTGCAGATACCATATTGCCACATTGGAGTTGCCGGCGCGTCTGTTTTGGCGATTTGGGGAAACGGGACGCGTGCGCGTGCCGTCTGCTTATATAAGCCTAAAGTGCTCGAGCGCCTTGACGACGCCATCTTTGTCGACCGAGTCGGTGATGTAGTCGGCGCGCTTTTTGAGATAGTCCGGCGCATTGCCCATGGCGATACCGACATCGACGGCGTTCATCAGCGAGACGTCATTGCTGGCGTCGCCGATGCCGTATACGGTTCCATGGTGGGGATCGAGGGCGTCGAGTACAGACTGGATGCCCCCGCGCTTCGTGCATTCGCGGGGCGAGATTTCGGTTACCTCGAGTTCAAGCTCGTTAAAGCACAGCAGCGGCTCAAGTGCCTTATCTTGAGCGATGTGGTTGGCGAGCGATGTAGACATCAAGATCTTGTAGGCACTGTAATGTTGCAGCTGCGTGACTGCGTCGCCCAAGGTGCGCGCGTATCCGGGAGCATCGGGGGCATCGGCACTCATGCGCACGACGCCGTTGAGGCCCTCAAAGCGGATGACCTCGCCCGATTGCTCAAGGTAGGGGGCAAGACGCTGCAGCATACTGGGCGTCATCGACAGATCGCGAATTGCGTGTCCGTTGATCTCGGCGTAACCGCCCGCAAGACAGACGATGCCGGTCCAGGGCAGCTCAAGAAGTTTGGGGTGGATGCAGCTCAGGGTGCGCCCTGTGCAGATAAAGGCCATGCTGCCGTTTGCAACGAAATCGCGGATTGCCTGCGAAACCGCCTCGTTGGGATAGGGGGAGAGGTCCCGCTCGTCTTCGGGAAGGTCTTGGGCGAGCCTGGGGTCTTGCCAGGCGAGCGTTC
>NZ_JBCPDN010000054.1:0-15431 GCF_040915425.1 Collinsella aerofaciens
AATCTGTACGACGCCGCCCGGAACGACACGGGGCGGCACAGATCCATAAAGGAGGATCACTGGTATGAGCCAGACCCGTCCCATCGATGAGCATTCCATGCACACCCGTACCTGCGGCGAGCTTCGCTTCGAGAACGTGGGCGAAGAGGTCACCCTCACCGGTTGGGTGAGCCGTCGCCGCGACCACGGCGGCCTTATCTTCTGCGACCTTCGCGACCGCGAGGGCATCACGCAGCTTACCTTCGACCCCGAGCACTCCGACGGCGACGCCTTTAAGATCGCCGAGACCATGCGTCCCGAGTGGCCCATCAAGATTCACGGCGTCGTGCGCGCCCGTGGCGAGGAGACCACCAACACTAAGCTCGCGACCGGCGAGATTGAGGTCCTGACCGACCACGCCGAGGTGCTCAACACGTCCGTCACCCCGCCGTTCCAGATCGAGGACGGCATCGAGACCAGCGAGGACACCCGTCTGCGCTATCGCTATCTGGACCTCCGCCGTCCCGAGATGATGGCCAACCTCAAGCTGCGCTCCGACTTCACCTTTGCCATTCGCGAGGCGCTGCACAACCGCGAGTTCATGGAGGTCGAGACGCCCTCCCTGTTTAAGTCCACGCCCGAGGGCGCCCGCGACTTCATCGTTCCCAGCCGTATCCAGCCGGGTAACTTCTACGCCCTGCCGCAGTCCCCGCAGCTCCTGAAGCAGCTGCTCATGGTCGGTGGCGTCGAGCGCTACTACCAGGTTGCCAAGTGCTTCCGTGACGAGGACTTGCGTGCCGACCGTCAGCCCGAGTTCACCCAGGTCGATATCGAGATGTCCTTCGTGGACCAGAACGACGTTATGAGCGCGCTCGAAGAAGTCCTGTCCGATGCCTTCGGTCGCATGGGTGTCGAGATGCCCACGCCGCTGCGTCGCATGGACTACTGGGAGGCCATGGACACCTATGGCTCCGACAAGCCCGATACCCGCTATGGCATGCACCTGGTCGACCTGACCGACATCTTTGCCAACTCCAAGTTCAAGGTCTTTGCGACCGCCGCAAACGAGGAAGGCTCTGTCGTCAAGGCCATCAGCGCCAAGGGCGCCGGTGCCTGGGCACGTGCCAAGATCGATAAGCTCGCCGGCGTGGCCTCCACGTTTGGCGCCAAGGGCCTGGCCTGGATCGCCTTCCGCGAGGACGGCTCCATCAACAGCCCCATCGTCAAGTTCTTCTCGGACGAGGAGATGGCGGCTCTGCGCGAGCGCATGGACGTCGAGCCTGGCGACCTCGTGATGTTCGCCGCCGGCCCGCGCCTGCTCTCTGACGAGATCCTGGGCGGCATGCGTTCCCACATGGCCAACGCACTCGAGATCAAGCGCGAGGGCCACGACTTCCTGTGGGTCGTCAACTTCCCGCTGTTCCATTGGGACGAGGATCGCAAGGCCTATGCTGCCGAGCACCAGCCCTTTACCCTGCCGACCGAGACCGACATCGCCAAGATCGAGGCCGACCCGTTGGCAGCCGGTTCCTGCACCTACGACTTTGTTATGGACGGCTTTGAGGCCGGCGGCGGCGGTATGCGTATCCACAACGCCGAGATGCAGATGTCCATGCTCAAGCTCCTGGGCTTTACCGAGGAGCGCGCCGAGTCGCAGTTCGGCTTCCTCATGGAGGCGCTCAAGTTTGGTGCGCCCCCGATGGGCGGTTTCGCTTTGGGCCTGGACCGCGTGTGCATGCTGCTCACCGGTTCCGACTCCATCCGCGACGTCATGGCGTTCCCCAAGACGGCCAGCGGCTCCGACCTCATGTCGGGCGCTCCGAGTGCCGTTAGCGGCGCCCAGCTCAAGGACGTCAGCCTGCGCCTGATGTAGGCGAGCGGCTACATATTGCCTGCAACGAGGGAAGGACGCGTGCCTTCCCTCGTTTTTTATGCGTCGAGGTTGTGAGGGCATGGGGTGACCGGACGTCGCGGAAAGCCCGGCCCAGTTTCCTACAGTGAGTCTCTCTGAACGAGCTGCATGTGCATGACAGTGGTGGTGGGCGCGGCGCCGTTGATCATGTCGAGCGCAATGCCTGCGGCCATGCGGCCTTCTTCGCGAAGCGGCTGACGAATGGTCGTCAACGCGGGGACGATGCGAGCTGCGACCTCGTGGTCATCGAAGCCCACGACCGAAACGTCTTTGGGTACGCTAATTCCCGCTTCGTTGAATGCGGCGATAACGCCGGTTGCGATACGGTCCGATCCGCACAGCACGCCGTCGGCATGTATTGCGCGCGCGAGCAGCTGCCGCGTGGCTTGGTAGCCGTCTCCGCTGCTCCATCCGGTATAGATGACATTTTCATCCGGAAGGCTTTCGCCCAAAATTGCACGGTAGCCGCGAAGGCGGTCGACGACGGCGGGGTTATCCTGCGGCCCCAGCACGGCAACGATGTCCTTGCGTCCGCGATCTTTCATAGCGAGCGCCGCAAAGCGTCCGCCCTCTTCGTCGTCGGAGTAGACCGTCGAGAACACGTCGCGATAGGGATGGCCCTCGAGCTGGCCGCATAACACAGTGGGCACGCCCAGCTCGCGCAGCACCTCGAGCAGCTCACTGCCCTTGTAGGGCGAGACGTCGATGACGGCGTCAAACGAGCGGCGCTCAAAATGCTCGCGTGCGCGATTGCGCTCATGCGAGGAAGATGCCTGCAAGATCACGGGCAGGTAAGACGACTCCGAAAGTTCCTCGGTAATACCGCTTAAAAACTCACTGTAGGTGGGATCGCTAAACAGCTCGCTCAAAGGCTCGGTAACCAGTACGGCGATAATTTCCGTGCGCCCGACGGCGAGCGCCCGGCCGCGTGCGTTGGGTACAAAATTGACTTCCTTGGCAGCTGCGCGGACGCGTTTTTTGGTCTCCTCGCTAATGCGGGGCGAATCGTTGAGTGCTCGCGATGCTGTGGAGCGCGATACGCCGGCAGCTTCAGCAACCTCGGCAAGCGTGGGTGCGGTGCGTGCTGGTTGGGTCATGGCGTCTCCTGTGCAATTGGATCGGTGGGCTATCGATAAAGGCTAATGCGGATACAGATTACTATAGCGCGCGTGAACGGCGTTCATGGTATCCGGTGACCGGTGTCGTTTTGCAATCAAACTGCGACTGAGCACGGCATGTATGGGCGAGACATAGGTAGGCGCGACAGTTGCCTGTGAGCTCAAGAACGATGCCCTGTGCTGTGTGCCTAAGCTTAGGGTGACATAAATAGCATGGTTGTACAACCGGTTGCACCGTTAATCCGGCAAAATCGACCGTTCAGCGGACAACCGGTTGCACAGATTTTTGTACCGCCCGTAAGATAAGGACAACCGGTTGCACAAAGAAGCACTACGATGACGAAGGAGCATCACCATGGACGCCATTAACGATTGGGAAAACCAAGCGCTCACCCACAGGAACCGCCTGGCACCCCATGCGTACTTTATGGGTTATGAGACCGCCGATCTCGCCGCTACGTACAGCCGCGAGCTGTCGCACGGATTTGTCCAGCTGTCCGGCTCGTGGCAGTTCCGCCTTTTTGAGGGCCCCGCGGCCGTCTCCAACAAGGCGCTTTGCACGTACGAGCCCGAGTGGGATCACGTGGAGGTTCCGCACCTGTGGCAGGTAGACGGCTATGGCAATCTCGCCTATACCGACGAGGGCTTCCCGTTCCCGGTGGATCAGCCGTTTGTTCCCTCCGACGACCCCACGGGCGTCTACCAGCGCATCGTCAACCTTCCTGCCGTGCCTGCCGGCGCTCGCGAGATTATTCGCTTCGACGGTATCGAGAGCTACGGCGAGCTGTATGTCAACGGCAAGTTTATCGGCATGACCAAGGGTTCGCGCCTGTCCGCCGAGTTTGACGTGACCGACGCGCTCGTCGAGGGCGACAACCTGTTTGCGGTCAAGGTTCTGCAGTACAGCGATGGTAGCTACATCGAGGACCAGGACATGTGGTGGGCATCGGGTATCTTCCGCGATGTGTACCTTATGCAGCGTCCCGCCGCGCATCTGGTCGACTTTAGGTTCCGCACGCACCGCGAGGGCGATGCCGCTCTGATTACGCTCGATACGGTTGCCGAGGGCGCAAGCCGCGTTGTGTATACGCTCAGCGATGGCCAGAATGTGGTCGCTACGGGTGAGTTCGTCGACGGTCATGCCGAGTGCAGCGTTGCCGATGCCCACTTCTGGAACCCCGAGGACCCCTTCCTCTATGACCTGACGTTTGAGGTCTACGACGGCGACGAGGTCAGCGAGTACGTGCCACATCGTCAGGGCCTTGCCGAGGTGACGGTCGAGGGCAATCATATCTACCTCAACGGCACCTACTTTAAGATGCATGGCGTCAACCGCCACGATCACGACGATCACAAGGGCCGCGCCGTGGGCCTCGAGCGCATGCGCCGCGACCTGGAGCTCATGAAGCAGCACAACATCAACGCGGTGCGCACGTCCCACTACGCCAACGACCCGCGCTTCTACGAGCTATGCGACGAGTACGGCATCATGCTGGTCGCCGAGACCGATATGGAGAGCCACGGCTTCGAGAATATCGGCAATATTGCCCTGGTCACCGACGACCCTGCCTGGGAGCCGGCTTACGTTGACCGTGTTGAGCGCCTGGTGATGCAGGAGCGCAACCACGCATGCATCATCATGTGGTCGATGGGCAACGAGAGCGGCTATGGCTGCAACATCCGCGCGATGTACGCCAAAGCTCACGAGCTCGACGGTCGTCCGGTCCACTACGAGGAGGATCGCAACGCCGATACCGTCGACGTCATTTCCACCATGTACTCCCGCGTGTCGCAGATGAACGACTTTGGCGAGCATCCGTTCCCCAAGCCGCGCATCAACTGCGAGTACGGCCACTCCATGGGTAATGGTCCCGGAGGCCTGTCCGAGTACCAGGAGGTCTTCGATCGCTGGGATTGCATCCAAGGTCAGTTTATTTGGGAATGGTGCGACCACGGCCTGGCTGCTGTGACCGAGGACGGCGTTGCCTACGACATGTATGGCGGCGACAACGGCGATTACCCCAACAACAGCAACTTTTGCATCGATGGCATGGTGTTCCCTTGGCAGCAGCCGAGCCCGGGCCTTACCGAGTACGGCCAGGTCATCTGCCCGGTCCGCATGGCTTATGACGCCGAGGCAGGCGAACTGACCGTCACCAACAAGCGTTGGTTTACCACCCTCGATGATGTTTGCCTGTCGGCCGAGACCCTGGTGGACGGCGATGTGGTCTGCCGCAAGACGCTCGTGCCCGGCGCGGTTGCCCCCGGCGAGTCCGTCCAGCTTCCGCTGATGATTCGCGAGGCCGCGGTGGGCGAGACCCTGCTGACCGTGCACGCCTACACCATGGCTGCTCACGCCTGGTGCGAGCCGATGTTCCAGCTGGGTGCAAGCCAGTTTGCCATCGCAAACCATCCGGCGCCGGCCATCGCGCCCCCCACTCGTCCTGAGCTTACGGTCGAGGAGACCGAGCAGGAGATTCGCATTCGCTCCCTCAACGGCGAGCTAACCTTCAGCAAGGTTAACGGTACCGTGAGCGAGTGGAAGGCATCCGGCCGCGACGTCATGACCTCCGGTCCCCAGGTTGGTTTTTGGCATCCGCTCGTCGATAACCACGCCCAGGAGTATGACTCCCTGTGGAAGGACAACTTCATCGATGTGATGCAGACGTCTACCCGCAAGGTTTCTTGGAAGCAGGACGGCAATGCGGTCGTCGTTACCGTGAGCCAGCGTATCGCTCCTCCCGTCCGCGCGTTCGGCATGCGCGTCGAGCTCGTCTACACCGTGCTTCCGAGCGGTCGCGTCGACCTCAAGGTTTCCGGTGAGCCCTACGGCGACTATTCAGACATTATCCCGCGCATCGGCATCTCCTTCGAGGTTCCCGGTTGTGATCGTGCCGTCGAGTGGTATGGCCACGGCCCGGGCGAGAACTATCCGGACTCGCTGCGCGCCAACCCAGTCGGTCATTACCGCACTACGGTCGACGACATGTTCACGCCCTACGTTATGCCTCAGGACTGCGCCAACCGCGAGGGTACCCGCTGGGTTGCCCTGCGCTCTAGCCACGGCGACGGCGTGCTGGTGACTCGTCCAGCCGACGCCGCTTCCAACCCGTTCTCGTTCTCCGCATGGCCCTATAGCTGCGAGGCTATCGATAACGCCAAGCATGTCTACGATCTTGTCCCGGGCGACACGGTTACGGTCAACATCAACGACCGGCTGCTCGGCCTTGGCTCGAACTCTTGGGGTTCCGAGGTGCTCGATTCCTATCGCACCCGTTTTGAGAGCTTCAGCTTTGAGGTGTCCCTGCGACCGCTGACGTCTGCCGATTTGGCTCAGGCGCTGGCACCCATTAAGGAGGCATAAGTCATGCATGTCTTTAACTCGCGTGCCGATTTCGACGCCCAGATGAAGTCCGTCAAGAAGTGGATGCGTACCGGTCAGGCACTCGACGGCGTTTCTGAACTGCAGCACGATGTGGCGTACTCTATCGGCGACTCGCTGGTGTATTGGTGGGTGAACGCCCACGAGGCGGCTACTGCCGATCTGGTCGGTCACCGTCGCTACCATGCCGTGCTCGCCCCGCTCGACGGCAATCTGACCGTTGAGGTGGCTTCCAAGGCCGATCTTACCTGTACGCGCGCCTACAGCGATATCGATGATCGCGAGCGCTTTGAGGGTACGGGGGAGACCGTGACGATTCCCGCCGGCGGCGTTGCCGTCGTCGAAATTGACGAGGCCTACCGTGTCGTGGCCGATGCCGCGGATCCCCGCGTCGTGGTACTGCACGTGACAGTCGAAGGTTATTCCTTCCCCAACAAGTAGTATTCGTCCGCCTGGACGTTTGCTTCGCGCCGTTAAGGGGGATGGCTTTGTTGACTCCCTTTTCCCCATTCCCCTTAGCAGGTGCGCCATCCGTGTTTGCACTTGCAGCTCGGACGGTTTTAGATGACATTTAACAGATGATTGGGAGGGCTTATGAGCTCTGAAAAACGAGGAACGATTGGTTCGTTCGCTCTGCTGGGCATGACGGTCGCCGCCGTGTTCGGTATCAAGAACATCATCAACAACAACGCGGCCATCGGCTTGGCAGCTGCGCCGTCGTTCTTCTTCGCCACGCTTTTGTACTTTGTCCCCTATACCCTGGTTACCGCCGAGTTCGTCGGCCTCAACAAGGACTCCGAGTCTGGCGTGTACGCATGGGTTAAGACCTCGATGGGTGGTCGCTGGGCGTTCCTGACGGCATTTAGCTACTGGTTTGTTAACCTGTTCTTCTTTGCGTCCGTCCTGCCCAACGTCATCATCTACGCGAGCTACGTGTTCTTTGGTGCCAACGCCGAGCTTTCGCAGCTGTGGATCACCATTATCGAGATCGTCGTCTTTGCTATCGCCACGTGGGTTTCGACCAAGGGCGCTAAGTGGATCGGCTCCATTTCCTCCTTCGGTTCGACCGCGGCTCTCGGCCTGACCGCCGTGTTCATCCTGCTGTCCCTGGCTGCTGCCTTTGGCGGCGTTGAGTTCGCTACGGCTCCTACTCCCGCTAACATGGCTCCCGACATGAGCAACTTCGCAACTGCGTGGGGCTTCTTCGGTACGCTTGCCTGGATCATCCAGGGCGTTGGCGGCGCTGAGTCTGTCGGCGTGTTCCTTAACGACCTTAAGGGTGGCGTCAAGGCCTTCGTGCGCACCGTCGTTATCGCCGGCCTGACCATCGGCCTTCTGTATGCAGGCGCTTCGCTGCTGGTTAACCTGTTCATCCCCGAGGGCGGCGTTGCCATCTCCACCGGTATCTTCGACGTATTCGGCGCTGTCTTTGCCCACTTTGGCATTCCCATGGAAGTGTCTACGCGCGCCATCGGCTTGATCCTTCTCGCCGCCACGCTGGGCTCCCTCATGATGTGGACCTCCGCTCCCATCAAGGTGTTCTTCACCGAGATCCCCAAGGGCGTCTTTGGTAGCAAGATCGTCGAGCTCAACGAGCACGGCATTCCTGCCCGCGCTGCCTGGCTGCAGTTCGCCATCGTCGTCCCCATCCTGATCATCCCGGCCCTGGGCTCCGGTAACCTCGACGACCTGCTCATGATCGTCACCAACATGACGGCTGCCACCGCTCTGCTCCCGCCGCTGCTGATCTTGCTTGCCTACTTTATGTTGCGCAAGAACTTCGACGCTGCTCCCCGTGGCTTCCGCATGGGTTCGCGCACCTTTGGCCTGGTCATTGCTGCATTCCTGCTTGTGGTCTTCTGCTTCGTGCTTATCTGCGGCACCATTCCGCTCGATCAGCCTCTGTGGCTGACGCTGGTCTACAACGTCGGCGGCGTGGTTGTCTTCCTGGGCCTTGCCGTGATGTGGTACAACCGCTACATCAACCGCCTGCGCGAAACCGATCCCGAGGCTGCTGAGAACGAGCTTCGCCCCTCCGTCCTCGACATGATGGAGTAGCGGCTAGGATTAATCTACGGCTGTGGAATAAATCGATTCCCTTTCCTAAGGAGGGGCCTTACGAGGCCCCTCCTTTTGTGTTTTGGGACATGGATTTTGGACCCTGTGGGCAAAAATGCCAAATATGAGTACTGTTGCAAAAGAGGTGTCATATTTTTTGGCCTGTTCTGAGCGAAAATGGGCTCAAAATCAATCTATCTAACCCCCCTTAAAGGGCGTTTGACGGCTTTCAACCTCTTCGAATCGCTCAAAGTAGGCAATTTGCTCTCGATTTTGCTGCTACTAAATTGGTGACAGTACTCATATTTGCCACTTTTTGACCACGGGGTATCCGGAGGGGTCCTCGACAAGCATCTAACGCTACAATAACTACCACGTGGCTGGGTTTGCCGGCCGAATGTGCGATGCCGCGGGAGGGGACATGGTCGAGTTTACAAAGACGATTAAAGATCCGTTGGGATTACATGCCCGCCCGGTTGCGCTGCTCTATGACATCATTGCCAAGCATCGTAGCGACGTGTCAGTCAGTATCGGCGATCGCCACACGGATGGCCGCGACGTTATAGGGCTCATGGCACTCTGCGGCGAGTGCGGCGAGGACATCATCTTCCGCGTCTCGGGCGTGGATGAGGCCTCCTGCGTCACGTCGATCAGAAATCTCTCGCTTTAAGCATGACAGGGCGTGGTAAAGGATGGTCCTTTGCCGCGCCCTTTTGTTTCGTATGGGAAACTTTTTCGAAATCTGAATGGGGACCCTTTCCAAAAAGTTAACCACGTGTTAGTTTACTAAAGCGAACATAGGCGTGGTTAACTTTTGCTGCGTCGATGTGAAGGACGAACTGACGTTAGGAGCCACTCATGTCTTGCGGACCGCAGATGCCGGCAATGCCGCTTTCGATGGTAAAAGCGGGCGAAACCGTGCGCGTGTCTCGTGTAAAGGGCAATGAGGATATGAAGCACCACCTCAAGGACCTCGGCTTTGTCGAGGGCAGCGAGATCCACGTGGTGAGCTCGAGTGGCGCCAATATTATCGTCACGGTGCTGGGCGCACGCTTTGGTATCGATTCCAAGGTTGCCATGCACATCATGACCGTCGGTTAGTCGACGGTATTTCTGTACGTACTGAAAGGGGGACAAGTAAATGAAGACGTTGGGTGACGTTAAGGTGGGCGAGAGCTCCACCATCGTCAAGCTTCACGGTGAGGGTGCGCTTCGCCGCCACCTTATGGACCTGGGGCTCATCAAGGGCACTTCGTTCAAGGTCGTGAAGGTTGCACCGCTCGGTGATCCGGTCGAGATCAACGTGCGCGGCTACGAGCTTTCCATCCGCAAGGAGGAGGCCGCCGTCGTCGAGGTTCAGTAAGGACTCGCGCCGCATATTTCTGCAGATAAAGTTAGGTTTTTCTAACTTAATGCAGCATCTTTGAAGCACATTATCCAGCCTG
Source organism: Collinsella aerofaciens (assembly GCF_040915425.1). Taxonomy (GTDB): domain Bacteria; phylum Actinomycetota; class Coriobacteriia; order Coriobacteriales; family Coriobacteriaceae; genus Collinsella; species Collinsella aerofaciens_BW. Next base: position 9,895 of record NZ_JBCPDN010000054.1, read on the forward strand.
CGCGGAGAAAGCAGCGCGGGCAAACAAGGAAGAAGGATTGAATGGCGGATTCTCAGATCCATGTCGCGCTGGCGGGTAACCCCAACTGCGGCAAGACCACGCTTTTCAACCTGATTACCGGCGCCAACGGCTACGTTGGCAACTGGCCCGGCGTCACGGTTGAGAAAAAGGAAGCCAAGCTCCTAAGCGACAAGAACGTTACCATCACGGACCTCCCTGGCATCTACTCGCTTTCCCCTTACAGCCCCGAGGAGCAATGCTCGCGCGATTACCTCATGAGCGGCGAGCCCGATGTTGTCGTTCAGGTGGTCGATGCCACCAACCTGGAGCGCAACCTGTACCTGGCGCTTCAGGTCATCGAGACCGGCCTGCCTGTGGTCGTTGCCCTCAACATGGCCGATCTGGTCGAGAAGAACGGCGACAAGATCGACACGGACAAGCTCTCCAAGAAGCTCGGTTGTCCGGTCATGATGATCTCGGCTCTTAAGAACAAGGGCATCAAGGAGCTCTTCGAGCAGGTCAAGAAGTCCGCTGCTTCTAAGGGCCAGGTGCCGGAGCATAAGTTCGATTCCTCCATCGAGGACGTTCTGGACCACATCGAAAACAACCTGCCGGCGAGCGTTTCCGCCAACAAGCGTCGCTACTACGCTGTCAAGCTGTTTGAGCGCGACGCGGACGCCTGCAGGCTCATCAACCTCACTAAGGAGAAGGCTGCTCGCGTGGAGCAGCTGGTCGCTCAGTGCGAGCAGGACTGCGATGACGATGCCGAGTCCATCATCACCGGTGAGCGCTACGGCGTGATCGCCCACATCATCGACGAGTGCCTCATCAAGGCTCCGGCCAAGATGAGCACCTCCGAGAAGATCGACCGCGTGGTTACCAACCGTATCCTGGGCCTGCCGATCTTTGTGGTCATCATGTTCTGCGTGTACTACATCGCCGTCTCCACTCTGGGCGGCACGGTGACCGACTTCACCAACGACCAGCTCTTCGGTACCGACGGTTGGTACGTGCTCGGTCAGGGCCGCGACGCCTACGACGCGGCCGTCGAGGCTGCGGGCGACAATGCCGACTCGGTCGACCCGGCGCAGTACGGCCCCTATGTCCCGGGTATTACCACCATGGTCCACGACGCACTTGTGGCGGGTGGCACCGAGGACGGTGGCCTGGTCGATTCGCTGGTCTGCGACGGCATCGTCGGCGGCCTGGGCGCCATCTTCGGCTTTGTGCCGCAGATGTTCCTGCTGTTCGTCATGCTGTCCTTCCTGGAGGACTGCGGCTACATGGCCCGCGTCGCCTTCATCATGGACCGCGTGTTCCGCCGCTTTGGCCTGTCCGGTAAGTCCTTCATCCCCATGCTCGTGTCCTCGGGCTGCGGCGTCCCCGGCGTCATGGCTACCAAGACCATCGAGAACGAGAAGGACCGCCGCATGACGGTCATGACCACCACGTTCATTCCCTGTGGCGCTAAGCTGCCGATCATCGCCCTGCTCATGGGTTCCATCATCGGCGATTCTTCCACCACCGCCGCGTGGATCAGCCCGCTCTTCTACTTCCTGGGCGTCTTTGCCGTCATTGCTTCGGGCCTCATGCTCAAGAAGACCAAGCTCTTCGCCGGCCGCCCGACGCCGTTCGTTATGGAGCTTCCTGCCTACCACTTCCCGGCGATCCGCTCTTGGGCGCTGCACGTGTGGGAGCGCTGCTGGGCCTTTATCAAGAAGGCCGGCACGATCATCTTCGCCTCTACCGTCGTGGTGTGGTTCCTCTCCAACTTTGGTAGCTACAACGGCTCCTTTGGCTTCCTGCCTGCGATGGACGGCATCCCCGAGGAGTTCATGGACTACTCCGTGCTCGCCATGCTGGGCAACCTGGTCGCTTGGATTTTCGCCCCGCTCGGCTTTAGCACCTGGCAGGCAACCGCGCTGACTGTCTCTGGCCTCGTCGCCAAGGAGAACGTTGTCGCCACCGCCGGCTCGCTGCTGTCCGTCGCCGACGCGGGCGAGACCGACCCGAGCCTGTGGACCGCGTTTGCCGGCATGTTCCCCACCATGGGCGCCTGCGTTGCCTTCGGCGCGTTCAACCTGCTGTGCGCTCCGTGCTTTGCCGCTATGGGTACCATCCGCAACCAGATGAATTCCGGCAAGTGGACCGCGATTGCCCTCGGCTACGAGTGCGCCTTCGCTTGGGTGATCGGCCTGTTCATCAACCAGTTCTATAACCTGCTTGTCCTTGGGCAGTTTGGCTTCTGGACGGTTGTGGCTATCGTGCTGCTGGTCGCGATGCTCTTCCAGATTTTCCGTCCTATGCCCAAGCACGCTTGGACCGACGAGGACGAGACCAACACTGCTTCCGCTGCAGTTTCCGCCTAAGTCCGAATAAGGATCAACCCCTTTCCACGAGCCCGGGTGTCTTAGTGACACTCGGGCTTTTTGACGCAATGGGGGGACAGATTGCTTTGCTCCAGAAGTAAGATGTGGCGTTTCCGCAGATAAAACCGACCAAAATAAACCTGTCCCTATTTGGTAGGTGGAGAATGGGGTAAAGTAAGTGATGGTTAACTAGAGGAGGCTTGCTATGGCACCTATCGATGTTGTTGTACTGGCTGTTATCGGTATTGCGTTTGTCGCCGTGTGCGTGCGCATCTACCGCAAGGGCACCTGCGCCGACTGCGCTCAGGGTGGCGTTTGCACCGGGCATTGCTCCAACAAAAAGACGTGCGCCGCACTTAAGGGCGTGGACAAAATCGCCGAAGACTTGGGCCGCGGTATCAAATAAGGTCCGGACATCCAAGCGCTCCGCGGGCATCCGTTCGCGGGGCGCTTTGTGCATTTGAGGGAGAGCACGGCGAGTCGAAGAGTATTTTTGGGGTATCGTTAACTGGACTATTAATTGGCAACTTATCTATAACGGAGTAACCGCATGAGCGCTCGCGTAACCATGAAGGACATAGCCGCCGAGCTTGGCGTTTCCATCAATACCGTGCACAAGGCTCTGACGGGAAAGGCCGGCGTGAGCGAATCCGTGCGCGCCAAGGTGAACGCTAAGGCCGAGGCCATGGGCTATCACCGCAACACAAGTGCCTCAAGCCTGCGCCGCAAGGATATCAATCTGGTGTTTTGCCTGCCCCGCGCATCGCGCGAGGGAGCGTACTTTTTCCGTTACCTGTGGGAAGGCTGCAATCGCTTTGAACAGGAGGTCATCGACCGGGGCATTACGGTTGAGCGCGTTGAATTTGGCGTGGGCGGCTACGCTGATGCACTCGAGCAAATCGACGAGCGTCTGCAGGTGGGCGAGAAGATTGATGGCTTGCTCGCCTATGCGCCGGGCGACGATCGTGCGACTGAGCTTTTGGGGCAGATCGCCGAGGCGGGCGTGACGATTGAGCTTGTCGACGGCGACCGTCCGCATTTGAATCGTTTGGGTGCGAGCTTGGCCGATTATTCGACGGCAGGCAGCCTTATGGCCGAGCAGGCGGCAAACCTGGTCCATGCTTCTGGGGCCGACGCCCGCGTGCTCCTTTTGACAGGCGACCCATATACCGATTCGCACTATCTAACCGCCCGCGCCTTCCACAATTACCTGCGCGAACGTGATATTCCATGGCAGGTTGAGGATCTTGCAGGTGCCCATGCGCAAGTCAAACAACTCGAGCATGAGCTCGAAAAGCGCTTGAGTGCGCCGGACGCCCCCGAACTTATCTGTAGCGTTTTTGCCGTTGGTTCCGAAGTGGTTGCCGACGCGCTCGTCTCGACCGGCAAGGCCGGTCAGGTCATGGTGATCGGCAACGACCTGTTTCCCGAAAGTGCTCTGGCCTTGCGCCGCGGTATCTTTACCAATATTGTCTATAAGGACCCGACGAGCCTGGCATATCGCGGCGCTAAGACGCTGGGCGATTATCTGCTGTGGGGAAGGACCCCGACGGTGCCCGTCCAGAAGGGTGCCGTCGAGATGGTATTTGCCAGCAATGTCGACCGCTACTGCGAACTTGCGGGTATTTAGCCGATTGAGCAGGTACCCCCTCTTGCGACGTGCATTTTTGGGAGTATTCAGCATTGGCATGCCCTGAATGAGGTGCAGAACGACTGTTTTAAGTGCCCCCGATGGCGTAATTTGCCATCGGGGGCACTTTTTATGCCGATCGGGCGCTATCTGCGTTCCAAATAGGACGCTGAGGATGGCGCACGGCGCGCTCCAATGCTGAATACTCCCAAAAATGTACGTCGGGACATGACCCACCTGAGCAAAAGCGCTCAAGTTCGGTGTTCGGGGACGCCAACCGGTCCGCAATGCATGCAAGTCACAGCTCCGGCAACCGTTGAACGGGCAAAACCTACCGTTCACCCCATGGTTGTTAGGTGAACGTTCACCTTTTGAGTCGTAATGGATTAGTATGGTGAACGTTCACCTAGAGGATGACGAGCGTATTGTGCGCCCGCTCCGCAAACAAAGGGGTTGTTTGATGAAAAACTTCATGGACGATCAGGATTTCCTGCTGAGCACCAAGACCGGCGAGGAGCTGTTCCACAACTTTGCCGAGGGCATGCCCATCGTCGACTATCACTGCCACATTTCTCCTAAGGAGATTTGGGAGGACAAGCGTTTCGAGAACATCACCGAGGTTTGGCTGGGCGGCGACCACTACAAGTGGCGCCTGATGCGTGCCAACGGCGTCGACGAGCGTTTTATCACTGGCGACGCCCCTGCTCGCGAGAAGTTCCAAAAGTGGGCCGAGACCCTGGGTCGCTGCGTTGGCAACCCCGTCTTTGAGTGGAGCCACCTGGAGCTTAAGCGCTACTTTGGCTACGAGGGCGTCCTCAACGGCAAGACTGCCCAGGAGGTCTGGGACCTTGCCAACGCCAAGCTCGCTGAGGCTAGCTTTACCTGCCGTAACCTGATCAAGCAGTCCAACGTCCGCATGATCTGCACTACCGACGACCCCGCCGACAGCTTTGAGTGGCACAAGAAGATTGCCGCCGACGACAGCTTTGACGTTCAGGTCGTTCCCGCCATGCGCCCCGATGCCGCTTTGCGCATCGAGCGCGGCCAGGAGTTTGCCGACTACTGCAAGCACCTTTCCGAGGTTGCCGGCGTTGAGGTCAGCGACTTTGAGGGCATGAAGGCTGCCATTTCCAAGCGCTACGACGTTGCTCACGAGCTGGGCTGCCGCGCCTCCGACCACGCACTCGACTACGTTATGTACGTCCCGGCTACCGCCGACGAGATCGAGGCTATCTTTGCCAAGGGTCTGGCTGCCGAGCCGCTTACCGAGGAAGAGGTCCTCAAGTACAAGACTGCCTTTATGCAGTTCGTTGCCGGCGAGTATGTCCGTCTGGGCTGGGCCATGCAGCTGCACTTTGGCTGCAAGCGCGACAACAACCGCGCCATGTTCGCCAAGCTCGGTCCCGACACCGGCTACGACTGCATCTCCAACTACACGCCGTCCGACCAGCTCGCCGATTTCCTCAACTCCATCCAGGAGACCTGCGGCCTGCCCAAGACCATCCTGTACAGCCTGAACCCCATCGATAACACCATGA
>NZ_JBCPDN010000055.1:0-15208 GCF_040915425.1 Collinsella aerofaciens
CCATATCTACGACCGTCATGTCGATATTGTCCGCGAACTTATCGAGCGTCCGCAGTTTGCGGCGCCTAAGGTAACGCTTAACCCCGACGTGCACGATTTCTATGCGTTTACGACCGACGACCTGATTGTGGAGGGCTACGAGCACGGTCCGCAGGTCAAGAACATTCCCATTGCGGTGTAGGTGGTGCTCATGACGTGTAAGCTATCTGCTATCGTTGCCGTGTGTGACGATTGGGGCATTGGGTGCGAGGGCGACATGGTGGTGTCCAATCGCGCCGACATGCGCCATTTTGTGGCCTGCACCAAGGGCTGCCCGGTCATCATGGGGCGCAAGACGCTGCTGAGTTTTCCCGGTGGGCGTCCACTCAAGAACCGTCGCAATATCGTGCTTACGCGCGACGATAGCTTTGCGCCCGAGGGCGTTGACGTGGTGCATAGCGTTGACGAGGCTCTCGCCGCGGTAGCCGATGAGCCTGTTGCCTGGGTGATCGGTGGCGGTGAGGTGTATCGGCAGTTTTTGCCGTATTGCGCCGAGGCCGAGGTCACGCACAACCATTGCGCCCATGCCGTGGACACGTACTTTCCTAATCTGGATGCCGATCCTGCGTGGGAAGTTGCGCGGCGCGACGGGGTTGCCACGATTGCCTCTGGCGAGGGCGATGAGGGTGTCGATTATGAGTTCGTGACGTATCGTCGCGTTGAGGCGTAAATCGTCTGGCGTGAACGGTATCATCGGGTTGATTGAATGCATGGGGCGGCGCTTAGCGTCGCCTCGTTTGGTATAGACGTGCTGTAAAGAAGGGTGCGGGCTGGCTGCTATGACTGATGCCGTTGAGGTTCTGCGAATTGATTCGCTCGAGGACGAGCGGCTCGATGCCTACGTGCGACTGACCGAGCGTGAGCTTCGCTGCGTGTTGGAGCCGCAGAAGGGCATTTTTATCGCTGAGAGTGCCAAGGTCATCGAGCGCGCGGTGCGTGCCGGATATCAGCCGGTGAGCTTTCTTTTGGGCGAACGCTGGCTCGACCAGATGATGCCGCTGTTTGACCAGCTTGTCGTGCGCGAGGGAGCGGGTCCGGTTCCCGTGTTCGTGGCCTCCATGGAGCTCATGGAGCAGTTGACGGGCTTTAACGTGACGCGCGGCGCGCTGGCGGCGTTCCGTCGCCCGCGTCAGATTCCGGTTGATGAGTTCTTGGGCGGCGTCGTCGAGGCGGCGGGGGAGCGTCCGGTGCGCGTGTGCGTGCTCGAGGGTATTGTCGACCACACCAATGTTGGCGCGATTTTCCGCTCTGCTGCCGCATTGAACGTTGACGGTATTTTGGTCAGCCCGACGTGCTGCGACCCGCTGTACCGTCGCTCGGCCCGCGTGAGCATGGGCACCGTGTTTCAGGTGCCGTGGACGCGCATTGGCAGCGAGGCTCGTGTGTGGCCGCATGATGGTCTGAGCGCGTTGCACGATGCCGGTTTTTCGTGTGCCGCTATGGCGTTGACGGACGATTCCGTATCGCTGGACGATCCCGTGCTGCAGGAGATTGACCGCTTGGCAATCTTTATGGGTACCGAGGGTGCCGGCTTGGGCGCCAAGACCATTGCCGGCTGTGACCAGGCGGTGCGCATTCCGATGGCGCACGGGGTCGATTCGCTTAACGTGGCCGCGGCGAGCGCCGTCGCCTTTTGGCAGCTGTGCCCGCACGTGAGCAATGAGTATCACTACCAGCCGGGGCTGTATCACTAGCGGGGTGCTCTCGAGCTTTGCCACCAGGGTTGTTTTCCGCTGCCTTCGGTCGGTGTTAAGCTGATAGTGGCTTTGCCGTTCAATTGATGTTTTGTTGTTTGACGAACGCTTGTGGGGAGGGCGTGTGGCTAAGAAATCTACGGCTATCGATGTAACGCAGGGTGTCATTTGGCAGCAGCTGCTGTCGCTGTGCGTCCCCATCTTCTTTAGTTCGTTCTTTCAGCAGGCATACACGCTTATCGGTACCTATATCGTCGGTCAGTTTGGCGGTAAGCTCGCGCTGGGTGGCATTCAGGCCACGATGGTGCTTACGGAGCTCTGCATTGGTTTTTGTGTCGGCGTGGGTGCTGGCTGTGCCGTTATTACCGGTCAGTATTTTGGTCAGCACGATGACGAGCGCCTGAGTCGATCGGTCCATACGGCCATGACCCTTGCGCTGGTGGGCGGTATCGTTTTCTCGATTCTTGGCATAGTGTTCGTTGAGCCCATGCTGGTACTTATGAACACACCGCATGAACTATTGGCCGAGGGCGTTGCCTATGCTCGTTGCTATTTTGCCGCCATGGTTGCGGCGCTGCTGCTCAATATGGGAACGGCATTGCTGCGCGCCGTGGGCGACACGCGCGGGCCTGCTGTGATCATCGCTTCCGGCTGCCTTGTTAATGCGGTGCTGGATGTTATCTTCGTTGCCGTGCTTCATATGGAGGCTTTGGGCTGCGGCATCGCGGTGGCGCTGACCATTTGCTCCAACGCCACGATGATCGTGATTCGTATGATGCACGCACCGGGTGCGTGGCGGCTTTCACTGTCCAAACTCGGCATTGATCCGGGTATTTGTAAGAGCATGATCTCGTGTGGTCTGCCGCTTGGCTTTCAGTCTGCTGCGTATTCGATTTCCAACGTTTTGATTCAGGTGTCGGTCAACTCGTTTGGCGCCGATGTCACCACGGCGTGGGGTCTTTCGGGCCGTTTGGATGGCATTGTCTGGATGGTTACCGAGGCGCTTGGCGTGTCGATCACCACGTTCTCGGCACAGAACTTTGGCGCGCGCAACTACGAGCGCATGCGCAAGGGCTACCATACGTCGCTCGTGCTGTCGTTTATGCTCATTGGTGGCCTGTCTGCCGTGCTGCTGGTGTTCTCGGGTCCTCTGTCGCGTCTGTTTGTCGACGATGCTTCGATTTCGGCGTACACCACGACGATTCTTCATTTCATCGCGCCGTTCTACGCAATCTTCTCGATTATCGAGAACGCGTCGGGCTCTATCCGCGGCGCCGGCGTGAGCCTTCAGCCCATGCTGCTCACGATTTTTGGCACCGTCGTGCTCAGGGTGATCTGGGTGTTTGCGATTATGCCGTTCGATCCGTCGCTTGAGCACCTGCTGCTGGTTTACCCCGTAACCTGGCTCATCACGGCCACGATGTTTACCATCTACCACCACAGCGGCAACTGGTTAGGCCGCGCCACTGCCTAATGACCCGTAGGGGACGGAGGAAAACGGATCATTGGCCCGGCGATAAGGCGAAATGATCCGTTTTCCTCCGTCCCCTTTGGATCAATTAGTATTCGATGCCTTGGCGGGCTAGGAGGCCTTCGTCGAAGTAGTGTTTGACGGGGCGCATTTCGGTGACCAGGTCCGCGAGGTCTGCGAGGGGCAGCAGGCCCCGGCCGGTGAGCACGAGCTCCGTAGTGGCGGGCTTTATCGCGATCAGCGCTTCGACATCCTCGTGCGTCACAAAGCCGCGGCGCATGGCCTCGCCGAGTTCGTCCAAAATGAGCACGTCGACCTGCGAGATCTGTTCGCGTGCAAGTTCCATGATCTGCTCGGCGCAAGCCTCGGGTGTGTCGCGATCGGCCTGTATAATGCGCAGTCCCAGGCGCGGCGCGGCATCGTGTTCGGCGCAGTGCAGCTTCTTGGCAAACTGCAGCATGAGCACGTCGAGCCCATAACCCGTGGCGCGCATCGCCAGTCCCAGCGCAGCCGTGGTTTTGCCCTTGCCGTCGCCCGTGTAGATCTGAACCTTGCCGACTTCCAGTGATGCCATCTCTGTCCTTTCGTGCCCGGCGTCGGTTTATCGCCGTCCGGGTTGGGTATTCTAGATAGAATTATCAACCCCAGTAGATGGAGTTCAAGCAGATGGAGATGGATGACAACAAACGTAGACGGAATATGATCCTCTACGTGCTCATCGCCTTCGTCGTCTACCTCGTGCTCTCGACCGTTCTGTTCCCCAACATCGGTCACACGCAGCAGATTACGAAGACCGATTACTCGACGTTTGTCAAAGCGCTCGATAAGAAGAGTGTCGACAAGGTCGAGTACAATACCGACGATTACACCATTTATTACACCAAGAAGGGCGAGGACGAGAACATCGCCTACAAGACGACTGGTGTGCCGAATGACGCGGGCTTTACCGATCGTGTGCTTGAATCCGGTGCCTCCCTGGAGTCGGTCGTTCCCGATAAAAACTCGGGTCTGATGACCTACTACCTGCTTACGCTTATTCTTCCCATGGCCATCTTCTTCCTGATCGGTTGGTGGCTCAACCGCCGTATGAAGAAGGCTATGGGCGATGACGGCCCGTCGATGAACTTTGGCGGCGGTGGCTTTGTCGGCGGTGGACTGGGTAAGTCCGGCGCTCGCGTTATCGCCTCCAAGGATGTGGGCGTGACCTTTAAGGATGTCGCTGGCCAGGAAGAGGCCAAGGAATCCCTCAAGGAGGTCGTCGACTTTCTGGAGAAGCCGCAGCGCTACGAGGAAATTGGCGCCAAGCTGCCGCGCGGTGCTCTCCTTGTTGGCCCTCCGGGTACCGGTAAAACCCTGCTCGCCAAGGCTGTTGCCGGCGAGGCGGGCGTGCCGTTCTTTAGCATTTCGGGTTCTGAGTTCGTCGAGATGTTCGTCGGCCGTGGCGCCGCCAAGGTCCGCGATCTGTTTAAGCAGGCCAAGGAAAAGGCCCCGTGCATCGTCTTTATCGACGAGATCGATACCATCGGCAAAAAGCGCGATGGCGGCGGCTTTAGCGGCAACGACGAGCGCGAGCAGACGCTCAACCAGCTGCTGACCGAGATGGACGGCTTCGATAACCACAAGGGTATCGTCGTCCTCGCTGCCACCAATCGTCCCGACAGCCTCGATCCCGCCCTGCTGCGCCCCGGTCGTTTTGATCGCCGCATCCCCGTTGAGCTGCCCGATCTGACCGGCCGCAAGAACATTCTTGAGCTGCATGCCAAGAGCGTGAAGACGGAGCCGCCGATTGACCTGACCGCGATTGCCCGCGCCACGCCCGGCGCCTCGGGTGCCGACCTGGCCAACATCATCAATGAGGGCGCCCTGCGCGCGGTCCGCGAAGGTCGCAAGCGAGCGACCCAGGACGACTTTGAGGAGTCGGTGGAGGTCGTCATTGCTGGTCAGCAGCGTAAGTCCACGGTGCTGTCCGACCACGAGAAGCAGGTCGTTTCCTACCACGAGATCGGCCATGCTATCGTCGCAGCCCGCCAGAAGGGCTCTGCGCCGGTCACCAAGATCACCATCGTGCCGCGCACGAGCGGTGCTCTGGGCTACACCATGCAGGTCGAGGAGGATGAGCGCTTCCTGACCACGCGCCAGGAGGTGCTGGACAAGCTCGCTGTCTACTGCGGCGGACGTGCCGCCGAGGAGCTCATCTTTGGCGAGATGACGACCGGCGCAGCCAACGATATCGAGCAAGCAACCAAGCTCGCCCGCAACATGGTGACGCGCTTTGGTATGTCCGATGAGTTTGGCATGATGGCGCTCGGTACTGTCCAAAATGCGTACCTCAACCAGGATACATCGCTCACCTGCGCCCCCGGTACGGCCGAGCGCGTGGACGCAATTGTCGCCAAGCTGATCGAGGATGCGCACGACCGCGCCCTGCAGATTCTGAAGGAGAACAAGTTTAAGCTCCATGAGCTAGCTCGTTATCTGTACAAGAAGGAGACGATCACGGGCGAGGAGTTTATGAATCTCCTCACGCGCGAGAATCCGCTGATGCCTAAGCAGCAGTAGCGTTGCATTCTGGTCAGTAAATATCGACGCCCCATTTGAGTGCCTATCTCAAATGGGGCGTTTTGCTTGGGAGGGATATGTATGAAGATCGTGGTGAGTGCCTGTTTGATGGGCGAGAGCTGCAAGTATAACGGCCTCGATAATTACCACCGCGCGTTGGTCGAGGCTTGCGAGCGTACGGGGACCGAGGTACTCTTGGTGTGCCCTGAGGTCTTTGGCGGCCTGCCCACGCCGCGCAAGCCGTCCGAGATTGTGAACGGCGAGGTCCGTACCTGCGAGGGTACCTCAGTCGATCGCGAGTTTCGCCAGGGTGCTCAGCGCGCGCTTGATATGTGCGAGCAGGCGGGCGGCCCGAAAGAGATCGCCGCGTGCATCCTGCAGGACCGCAGTCCCTCGTGCGGCGCGGGTCGCATCTACGACGGATTCTTTAGCGGTACGCTCACCGCGGGCAACGGTATTTTCGTCGACCTGCTTCTGCGCCACGGGTACCGTGTGATTCCGGCTAGCGAGTTCGACCCCAGCATGCTGGAGCAATAAAAAACCACCACAAAGGTACTGCTCCCTTGTGGTGGTTTTGGGTTAGAGCTAGAGGGTGTGGCCGTAGGCGTTGGCAGCTTTGATGGCGGCGGCGAATTTTTCGTCGGTGAAGGGCTCGGGGTTTCCCTGCTTCCACTCGTTGGTGGCGTGCGCGTATTCGCACAGGGCCGGGATATCTGCCTCGGTAAGGCCAACCTGCTCAAGCGTTACGGGCAGCCCCATCTGCTTGTTAAAGGCGGCGTAGCGCTCAAGGTTCTCGGTATCGCCCGTATAGGCAAACAGTACCAGCACGCCCAGGCTCACGACCTCGCCATGCAGGTAGGTGCCCTCACGCGGAATGCTGCAGGTGGCGTTGTAGAACGCGTGCGCCACGCTCGAGTTGTAGTAATAATCGTTCTGGTTGGTCAGGTTCGAGACATAGCCCGTGTTGACAACGATGTCGAGCGCGATCTGCTTGACGGCCTCGCTCGACAGATTCTGGCGCACATCCTCAAGACCCTGCACACCATAGGTAAACAGCGGCTCGGAGCAGGTGTGGGCGAGTGCCAGGCCAAGACCGGCGGTGTGCTCCAGGTTGCCGGCGCTCGTGGCGTATTCGACCTCGGGCTGCTTAGACAGGGCATCGCCCACGCCGGCCCAGAAGTACTCTGCCGGTGCCTCGGCGATGATCTTGGGGTTGATGAAGATGTGCGCCGGTCGGTTGGGGTACGAATAGCCCTCGAGCGAGCCATCGTCATTGTAGACAACGGCAATGGCGGTCGCGGCCGAGCAGTTGGAGCAAATCGTCGGTACGGTAAAGACGATCTTCTTGAGCTCGATGGCCGCCGTCTTCACAGTGTCGAGTGCCTTGCCGCCGCCACATGCGATGAGCACGTCGGCTTCCTGGCAGGCAGGGGAGTTCACGACCTTGGCGATATTGGCACGCGTACTGTTGGTGCCATAGACGCGCGTCTCCAGGACCTCGACATCGGTACCTTCAAGTGCCGCCTCGATTCCCGGCAGCGCCGCAGCCAGGGCTCGCTTGCCGCCAATGATGGCGACCTTGGTCGCTCCGTACTCGGCCAGTGCGGCGGGCAGCTCGGTAAAGCAATCCTCGCCAACGGTATAATCACTCATTCCAATCGTGCGCATGGCAACCTTCTTTCTTTCGATAAAGTGCTTTCAGGTATTTTGCTCCTAGAGAAGGTCCACAGCCGCGAGAAATTTCGAACGTATAAAACCAGTGTTGAGGGTTTTTCGCCGGCGCGGAACGTGCTAGCATACTCCGCATAAGCGTTGATGGGGACGAGTAGTCGGCCGTCCGCATGTTACAGAGAGCGGGGAGCGCTGAGAACCCGTGCATGCGACCGATGAAAATCACCCCGGAGCTGCGGTCCCAACGGACGCGTCGCACAGGCTCGTCCTAGTAGATATCGCCGAGATGGTCGTCGATACAGGCCAGCCGAGTAACGGATGCGAGCGCGCGAATACGCGGGCGAGGGCATCTAAGCTGGGTGGTTAAACGAAGAGCTTTTGCGGGCGTACAGTCCGTTTTGTGGCGCTTCGTCCCAGCTTGTAGGGACGGGCGCTTTTTTGGTGCCCAGCGGGCGTGCGCGCCCATGACATGAAAGGGGTACCGTGGCAAACGAGTACAAGCAGACGATGAATCTGCCCAAGACCGGTTTTCCCATGCGTGCCGGTCTTTCCAAGTCCGAGCCCAAGCGACTCAAGGACTGGCAGGACAACAAGGTCTACGAGCAGGTTCTGAAGAAGAACGAGGGTCACAAGAAGTTCGTGCTGCACGACGGCCCTCCGTACGCCAACGGCCCGATCCACATCGGCCACGCCATGAACAAGATCTCCAAGGACATGATCAACCGTTACTGGATGATGCAGGGCTATGAGGTTCCCTATGTCCCCGGTTGGGACTGTCACGGTCAGCCGATCGAGCACAAGGTCGAGGAAAAGCTCGGCACCGAGAAGTTCAACCAGACCTCCACGGCCAAGATCCGCGAGCTTTGCAACGAGTTCGCTGTCGAGAACATCGAGCTCCAGAAGGCCGGCTTCCGTCGCTTGGGCGTGCTTGGCGACTGGGACAACCCGTATCTGACGCTCTATCACCAGCACGACGCCGCCGACATCGAGGTCTTCAAGGCCATGTTCGATAAGGGCATGATCTATCGCGGTCACAAGCCGGTTCACTGGTGCAAGCACTGCCACACCGCGCTGGCCGAGGCCGAGATCGAGTACTCCGACGAGACGAGCCCGTCCATTTTCGTGCGCTTCGAGATGACTTCCAAGCCCGCCGGCCTCGAGAACTTCGACGGCCCGGTTGACTTTATCATCTGGACGACCACGCCGTGGACCATCCCCTCCGACCAGGCCGTTTCCCTCAAGCCCGGCGCCGCCTACGTTGCCGTTGAGCACGATGGTCGTGCCGAGGTCATGCTCGAGGACCTGGCTCCCAAGTGCTGTGAGGAGTTTGGCTGGGAGTACACCCCGGTTATGGTCGACGGCAAGCCCTATGTGGTTCCCGCCGAGACCTTCCACCACATCCACTACAAGCAGCCAATCTTTGACGGTGTTGAGGGCGTGGCGCTGCTGGCCGATTACGTCGGTGTCGATGACGGTACCGGTATCGTCCACAACTCGCCCGGCCACGGCGTCGACGACTACTTTGCCTGCCTCAAGGAGGGCATCACCGACATCTGCATGCCGGTCGATGACGACGGCAAGTTCTACACCGGCGAGGAGTTTGGCACCGGTGGCCCCTTCAGCGGTATGGATACCGATGAGGCCAACCCGCACATCATCGAGTTCCTGCGCGAGCGCGGCACCCTGGTCCTCGAGAAGAAGATCACGCACAGCTATCCGCACTGCTGGCGCTGCAAGCACCCGGTGCTCTTCCGTGCTACTGACCAGTGGTTTGTCTCTATGGACAAGACCGGTTTGCGTGAGCAGGCTGGCAAGGAGGTTCGCGAGAACGTCAAGTGGTATCCGGCTCACGCCGCCAACCGCATCGGCGCCATGGTCGAGCAGCGTCCCGACTGGTGCATCAGCCGTCAGCGCAACTGGGGCGTGCCTATCCCCAGCTACACCTGCGCCGACTGCGGCGAGAAGGTCATGAACGACGCCACGCTCGACGCCGTCATCAAGCTCTTCCACGAGAAGGGTTCCGACGCCTGGTTCACCGACGCTCCCGAGAGCTACCTGGGCGAGGCCTGCGTCTGCCCCAAGTGCGGCGGTCATCACCTCAAGGCCGATAAGGACATCCTCGACGTGTGGTGGGATTCCGGCGTGTCTTGGAAGGCCGTCTGCGAGTATCGCCCTGAGCTTGAGTACCCGGCGGATGTGTACCTCGAGGGCTCCGACCAGCACCGCGGTTGGTTCCAGAGCTCGCTGCTCACCTCGGTGGGTGCCAACGGCCATGCTCCGTACAAGGCGGTCGTCTCGCAGGGCTTCACCCTCGACGGCCAGGGCCGTAAGATGTCCAAGTCGCTCGGCAACGTCATCGACCCCAACAAGGTCTGCGACGAGATGGGCGCCGACATCATCCGTCTGTGGGTTGCGTCCGTCGATACCAGCTCCGACGTGTCCATCGACCACGAGATTCTTGCTCGTACGTCCGATGCCTACCGTCGTTTCCGCAACACGCTGCGCTTCCTGCTCTCCGAGCTCGAGGGTCAGTTTGAGCCCGAGAGCGACGGCGTCGCCTTTGCCGACCTGCTGCCGCTCGACAAGCTCATGGTTGCCCGTCTGACCCAGGTTCAGGCTGAGGTCGACGATGCCTACGCCAGCTACGAGTTCCCGCGCGCCTACCGTGCGCTTTACGACTTCGTGGTTACCGAGCTTTCCAACGTGTATCTCGACGCCCTGAAGGACCGTCTGTACTGCGACAAGCCCGGCTCGCTCGAGCGCCGCAGCGCACAGACCGTGCTGGCCGAGCTCTTCTCGATGCTCATGCGCGATCTGCAGCCGATCCTGTCCTACACGGTCGATGAGGCCATGGCCTATGCGCCCGCCGGCTGCGTCGATCACCAGAAGTACGCCGCGCTGCTCGATTGGTACAAGTCGCCCATCACGGTCGACGAGGCCAATGAGTTTGAGGGTGTGCTCGAGGCTTCGCTCGAACTCCGTAGCGCCGTGACCAAGTCCCTTGAGGATGCCCGCTCTGCCGGCACCTTCACCAAGAGCCAGCAGGTTCGCGTCAAGGCGGTCGTTCCCGCCGAGATGTACGCGCTGCTGACCGGCGACAAGGCTGTCGACCTGGCCGAGTTCTACATCGTCTCCGATGTTGAGCTGACCCTGGGCGAGGAGCTCTCCGTTGCTATCGAGGCTGCCGAGGGCGAGTGCTGCGACCGTTGCTGGAACTACCGCACCACCGTCGGCGAGTACAACGGCCACGCGCATATTTGCAAGCGCTGCGCCGATGCTTTGTAGGTTACGGCGTTCGTAGAACGCCGTAACCTACCGACGCTGCAAACGCCCCTAAGCGGCAATCTGACGTTCAATCGTCGGTCGCGTACCAAAGTACGCTTCCCTCCTCTTTCACGTCACCTTGCTCGCTTAGGGACGTTTTCGCTGTTGGTGACGATAACGCGGCGTTTCCATTGCTGGAGCTAGAGGCTTTCTTTCGACTTGCGTTTTTAGTCGAAAGCTATTAAGCGACATTCCGTTATTCGGAATGTCGCTTTCGTTTTTAGCTGGTTATTTCGCTTGCGTTGGTGGATATGTCGTGCGTTCTGCGTATGGCAATATAAGATAGTTCTTTGCGTTAAACGTAATTCGATGTTCTTGAGGGTAGGGGATTGATTTGGGTCGTGCTGGGGAAATGACGCCGCCTTTGCGTTGGCGGTTGGGTGTTGCTGGTGGGGTGGCGCTCGTTGTGCTGCTTGTTGACCAGCTGACCAAGCTTGCGGTTCGTGCCGTGGGCGAAGCTTTGCATGTGACTGTCATCCCCGGCGTCATCGACTTTATGTTTGTCCGCAATATCGGTGCTGCCTTTAGTATGGGCGAGGGGCATGGCATCGCGTTTGCCGTGCTGGCGTTGGCGGTCATTATCGCTATTGCCGTGTACCTCGTTCGTGCACCCCAGCTTGCCCATCTTGAGGTTGTGGGCATGGCGATGGTTGCGGGCGGTGCTATTGGCAACGCTATCGATCGTTTGGCCTTTGGCTTCGTGACCGATTTTATTGCCACCACCTTCATCGACTTCCCCGTCTTCAATGTGGCCGATATCGGCATTACCTTGGGCGTCGTGCTCGCCCTCTTCGGATACATGTTCTTGAGTCCCGCCGCTCGCGAGGTCGATGCGACTGCTGAGCTCAATGCCCGTGATGAGGCCCGCGCTAAGCGCAAAGCCAAGCAGCGTGGGGAGCGTGCCCGCAAGATTCGCGAAAGGAATGAGCGTTAATGGCCGACATCCATATTCTTGTTGCCGACGATTGCTCTGGCCAGCGTCTCGACACCTTTCTGGGTGCCAACGACGGCTGCCCCACGCGCTCTGCCTGCGCGCATCTGATCGAGGGCGGCGCCGTAATCGTGAACGGCGAGACCTGTCTGTCAAAAAAGTATGCCGTACGCGCCGGTGACCGCATCTCGGTCGACCTGCCCGAGCCGCACGATCCCACCGATGTGATTCCCGAGGCCATCCCGCTCGACATTCGCTATGAGGACGACTATCTCATTGTGCTCTCCAAGCAGCGCGGGCTGGTGTGCCATCCCGCCCACGGCCACGAGAGCGGCACGCTTGCGAACGCCTTGGTCTACCACTGCGGTATCGATCATCTTGGTACCGTGCAGGGTGAGGACCGCCCCGGCATCGTGCATCGCCTGGATCGCGATACCTCGGGCCTTATGCTCGCGGCAAAAGACGACGACACCCAGCGCGCGCTTCAAAATCTCATTCGCACGCGTACGCTCGACCGCCGCTATATCACGCTTGTCCACGGGCACATCGCCATGGACGAGGGCACCATCAATACCGGTATCGCCCGTTCTACGCGCGACCGCGTCAAGATGGCGGTTTCGGACGACCCCTTTGCCCGTCAGGCCATTACGACCTTTAAAGTCCTCGAGCGCTTTGATTCCACGCGCTTTGACGATGGTTATACGCTCGTTGAGTGCCATCTGTTTACCGGTCGCACGCACCAGATTCGCGTGCATATGCGTCATATCAACCACGCCTGCGTGGGCGATCCACTCTACGGCAAGTGCGATGCGCGCGCCGACCAGGGCCTGACCAGGCAGTTCCTTCATTCCTGGCGCGTGGCGTTCGACCATCCCGTGACGGGGGAGCGCATTGAGTGCCGCGACGAGTTGCCGTGGGATCTCGCTGCTGTTCTCGACGATCTGGCTCCGCGCTCGCTCGGTCGCACGGCCGTTGGAGATGAAATCGTTCCGCAGCTCGGTCTTCTCGAAGCCTAGCCAGTATTAGGTGGTTTCTTGAACTCGATTAGCCTGCGGTAAGATATACGATTGTTTACGTTACGCGTTGCTGGGAGCCTGCATGCTCGCCTTTTTACAAACCAACACACCCATCGTGATCTTCAACCAGATTGTCGTCACGCTGCTCACGGTCTGCTTTCTGTACCAGGTGGTCTTCTTTGTCATTGGCGCTCTTCGTGGCGAGGTCGCGCCTCCCAAGGCCAAAAAACTCCATCGCTATGCCTTTTTTATCGCGGCGCATAATGAGGAGGCCGTGATCGCCAACCTCGTTCGCTCCATCAAGGACCAGGATTATCCGTCCGAGCTCATCGAGGTTTTCGTGGTCGCCGATGCCTGCACCGACAACACGGCGCAGCTCGCGCGCGAGGCCGGTGCCATTGTTTACGAGCGCAATGACCTGGCCCGCAAGGGCAAGAGCTGGGTCATGGACTTTGGCTTCGACCGCATTCTCAACGAGTATCCCGACACGTTTGAGGGCTACTTTATCTTCGATGCCGATAACGTTATCTCCCGCGATTACGTTTCCAAGATGAATGATGCCTTTGACCAGGGCTTCCATGTGGTCACGAGCTATCGCAATTCCAAGAACTTCGGCAGCTCGTGGATCTCGGCTGCTAATGCCACGTGGTATCTACGCGAGGCGCGCTTCCTCAACAACGCGCGTAATATCTGCAAGACGTCCTGCGCCGTCTCGGGTTCGGGCTACCTCATCTCCGCCAGTGTCATCGAGGGCATGCACGGTTGGCAGTTCCACACGCTGACCGAGGACATTCAGTTCACTACGTTCTGCGCTATTCACGGTATTCGCATTGGCTATGCGCCGGCGGAGTTCTTTGACGAGCAACCCGTGACGTTCAAGGCATCCTGGAAGCAGCGTATGCGCTGGACCAAGGGCTTTTACCAGGTGTTCTTTACTTACGGTAAGCATCTGGTCAAGTCGACGTTCCGCTATCATCGCTTTGCCGCCTACGACATGTTCATGACGATCGCCCCGGGTATGCTGCTATCGCTGATCTCGATGCTCGCTAATGCGACGTTCTTGATAGTGGGTGGCCTTTCGCATGGTTTCTTGGCTACCGAAGTCGAGATGCAGGCGTGCGCCGCTTCGCTCATTATGACCTTCGCCATGATGTATCAGACCTTCTTTATCCTGGCGCTGCTCACGACTATCTTTGAGTACAAGCACATTCACTGCGCGCAAAAGTGGCGTCTGGTGACTAACCTGTTTACCTTCCCGATCTTTATGTTCAGCTATATCCCCATCACGGTGGCCGCGCTGTTCCTGAAGGTCGACTGGGTGCCGACGCAGCACGCCGTCAACGTTACCCTTGACGAGGTCATGCAAGGCGCCAAATAACCACCACCAAAACCACCGCAAAGGGGACAGGCACCTTTGTGGTGGTTTTTGCTTTTGCGATGCAACTCGAGGAGGAGTCCGATGGTCTATATCCCGTTTTGGATTTGCATCTTTGCCGGCGTGGCAATTGATGCCCGAGAGCGACGGTTTCCCAATGGGCTTGCCGGCGCATGTGCCGTGGCGGCGTTGGCGGGCGTTTGGCTCGACAGGGGCGTTAACACTGCACTTGATCATGCCGGTCTTGCGGTCATCGTCTACCTTGCCCTTGTGCTTACTGAGTCGCTCTGGCGGCGCCTTCGTCAAGCCCCGGGGATTGGCATGGGGGACGCCAAAGCACTCTTCGCGCTTTGCACGCTCGACCCTATGGGTGGCATCGTGGCATTTGCCGTCGCACTCCTGGCTCTGGCCCTTTCCTGCCTCTTCACAAAATCGCGCTCCCTGCCATTGCTCCCGTTTTTAGTGCCGATTTTTGCCATAATCGAGGTCGTGGGCTGCACTTTGTAACCGATTGCGCATCCTTCTTAAGGAGCATGCCATGGAATCTAATCAAGAAACGGCCGTCATTAAGGCGCGCATGGACCGTATTCCCTCAGCGTTGTCGCCCGAGCTTGTCGAGCGCATTGCCGCCGATCGTGCTTCGGGCTATGTCAACCCGTATCGTTGCAACGATGATCAGGTCATTCGTCGTATTGATCGCACTACCGACAAAGGCACGCTTATGCGTCCGGCGTTTATGCGCGATACCGAAAAGATACTTCATCTTCCGGCTTACACCCGGTATGCGGGCAAAACGCAGGTCTTTAGCTTTCGTAGCAATGACGATCTGTCACGCCGCGGTTTGCACGTGCAGCTTGTCTCGCGCATTGCGCGCGATATCGGTCGCGCCCTGGGGCTCAATTGCGATCTGATCGAGGCGATTGGCCTGGGCCACGACTTGGGACACACGCCTTTCGGCCATTCCGGCGAGCGCTTCCTCAACGATATCTATCATGAGCGTACGGGGCGTTATTTTTTCCATAACGTGCAGTCGGTTCGCGTGCTCGACGCGTTGTATGGCCGCAACGTGTCGCTCCAGACGCTCGACGGCGTGCTATGCCATAACGGCGAGTACGAGCAGCGTGTGTT
>NZ_JBCPDN010000056.1:0-15023 GCF_040915425.1 Collinsella aerofaciens
GTTCCAGTTGGTTACACTGCCGGTCGAGATTGATGCCAGCCGCCGCGCCGTGGCGTACATCGAGCAGTCGGGCATGAGCTCCAAGCAGGTCAATGGCGCCAAGAAGGTCCTGACGGCAGCCGCGCTTACCTATGTTGCTGCAGCGCTCACTTCGATCATTCAGCTGCTCTACCTGATGGCTCGCTACAACAGAAACTCCAACCGATAACAAATTGGCTTGACAGGCGCCGCGGAGATTTGTGTCCCCGCGGCGCTGTACTATGTGTTGGACTTGAATTTGCGCAGGGCCGGAGCCCTTGTGCACGATAACGAAAGGAGGCTGCGTGGCAGGCTGGAATCTGACCGGCAATGCCGTTTCCGCCGAGTTCGACGGTTCGGACGAGCAGGAGCGTAAGGAGCTCAGCGTGAGCCAGGCGGTAGAGATCGCCGCCGGTGCGCTCGATGCCATTCCGCAGCTGAGCGTTCTGGGCGAGGTCACGGGCTTCCGTGGCCCCAATGCCCGAAGCGGCCACTGCTACTTCCAGATTAAGGACGACTCGGCCGCCGTTGACTGCATCATCTGGAAGGGCGCCTATCTCAAGCGCACGTTCGATCTGCGCGACGGTATGCAGGTGAGCTTTAAGGGCAGCTTCAATCTCTATAAGGCTACGGGCCGCATGAGCTTTGTCGCGCGCTCGTTTTCGCTGGCGGGGGAGGGTCTGCTGCGTCAACAAGTGGCGCAACTGGCCGAAAAGCTACGCCGTGAGGGTCTGATGGACGAAGCGCGCAAGCGCCGCATCCCGGTGTTCTGCTCCCGCGTGGCGGTCGTCACCTCGCTTTCGGGTGCCGTAATCGACGACGTCAAGCGCACATTGCGTCGTCGCAACCCGCTCGTCGAGCTCGTCTGCGTGGGTGCCAAGGTACAAGGCGAGGGTGCGCCGACAGAGCTCATTGAGGGCCTGCGCCGCGCCGCTTCCATTACGCCGGCGCCCGACTGTATTTTGTTGGTGCGCGGCGGCGGCTCCTTTGAGGACCTCATGACCTTTAATGACGAGGAGCTTGCCCGCGCGGTGGCGGCTTGTCCCGTGCCCGTGGTGACCGGCATTGGCCATGAGCCCGATACCTCGATTTGCGACATGGTGAGCGACCGTCGCGCCTCCACGCCTACGGCGGCGGCCGAATCGGTGGCGCCGGCTATGACGGAGTTGGCCGATGTGCTCGAGGCGCGCTATCAACGTCTGGGTGCTGCGATGGCATCGATGATTGGGTCGGCCCAGGTCGACCTGGAGATGCTCGATCAGCGCGGTCGCCGTGCCTGGGATACCTATACGGCTCGCTTGGGCGATGCGCTCGATGCGGCTGCGTGCCGCCCGTGCCTCAACGACCCAACGTTTATGGTTGAGCGTCGCGAGTCTGAGCTTGCCCTGACGGCCGATCGTTTGTCCGGCGCCATAACGCGTTCGGTTGGGGCATTCCGCTCCAACTTTGAGCGTCTGCCCGAGCGCTTGATCGCAAGCACCTCAGGACTCGATGGCAAGCGCCATGCGCTCACGCTCGCAAGCTCCCGCCTGGAGCATCAGGGGCGCACGATGCTCAACAAGCCAGCATCCGACCTGGGCCGTGCGGCAGCCTCGCTCGATGCCCTGTCGCCGCTCAAGGTGCTTGCCCGTGGTTATTCCATCGCGTACAGCGATGATGGGGTGGCCACGAGCGCCAAGACCTTTAAGCCCGGTGACGCCATTCGCGTGCGCATGGCAGACGGCAACGTGGCGGCAACGGTCGATACGGTCGAGTAGGCCGCGTTTCATAGCGATAAACCTTTAGGAAAGGAAACAGATATGGCAGAGAAGACCCCGGTCGAGCAGCTTACGTACAAGCAGGCTTCACAGGAGTTGGAGCTCATCATCCGCAGCTTGGAGTCGGGTGATATGGAGCTCGAGGAGTCGCTTGAGAGCTATACCCGCGGCGTCGAGCTCCTCAAGAGCCTGCGTACCCGCTTGTCCGATGCCGAGCAGAAGGTCTCGGTGCTCCTGAAGGACGTCGACGGCAACGACGTGCTCGCCGACGGCGAAGCCGCCAACACCGACGACAACCTCTCGTTCTAACCATCCCGACCAAATATAATTACCTTGGTCTGTGAGAAAGGAACCAACCATGTGTGATTGCATCTTCTGCAAAATTGCCAACCACGAGATCCCCTCGACCGTCGTCTACGAGGATGACCAGGTCATCGCGTTCGACGACCTCAATCCCCAGGCGCCGGTCCACACGCTCGTGATCCCCAAGAAGCACTACAGTGACATCGCCGATAACGTGCCCGCCGAGACCATGGGCGCCATGGCCCACGCCATCCAGGAGGTCGCCAAGGCCAAGGGTCTGGAGGACGGTTTCCGCGTCATCTCCAACAAGGGCGTCAACGCCGGTCAGACCGTCATGCACTTCCACATGCACGTCCTCGGCGGCAAGAACCTGGGCGAGAACCTCATCTGAGGACGCACGGCCCGTCGCCTTGGCTGCCTTTGGAGTAACCTATGCAGTTTTCTCAACTCGAATACCTTCAAGCGGTAGCGAACTACGGCGGCGTGCGCAAAGCGGCTCGCGCCGTTCACGTGAGCCCACAGGCTGTCTCGTCGGCAATTAAGAAACTGGAGTCTGAGTATCAGATCGTTTTGCTCAATCGATCGGCGGGGGAGGCTGTTTTGTCTCCGGCGGGCAGAGAATTTGCGCGTCGTGCACGCGTGATCCTGGCACAAGTCGACGATCTCAAAAAGTACACCCAATCGGGGAACGGTGGCGTTTCGCCCGACGGCCACTTTCGTCTTTACGTCCCCTGTCTTCACGGGCGGGGGCGTCTTTTTTCCGAAAACTGGTACGACTCGTTTGAAAGCTCGCACCCTCAGATTCACCTTGATGTGTGGCATCAGCCAACGGCTACATGCTTTGAATCACTTGTGCTTGGCATTTCGGATGCGGCCATCTCATTTGAGGAACCAAGGGACAGTGTCCTTTCTTCGAAATACTTGGGTGAAAAGGAGCTCAAGGTTCTTTCGTGCCCAGCGGGTCATCAATCTGTGGGTGCTATGACCGTTCGTGAGTTACTGGGCGGCAGGTTAGCTGTTCCCATTAATTTGTCGCCCTGTCTCAATGCGATCAATCAATGCCCCGAAGCTCAGCTGGTTAATTTCCGCTTCCGCGACGTCGAATACGGAAACAGAGCGCAGGCTGAGTTTCTTCAAGCCGGGGGATTGATATTGGGTTTTTCTGGCTCTTCTCTCGCATCAGATGGGTCGGAAGTGAGCGAGTACTCTATTGAAGGTTCGCATGACGTAGCCTTGCCCATCTACTTTTGCTATCGACAAAATGCCTGGACCGATCGACACCAGACGGTATTTCTTCACCTATTGCGTCATCTTGCTTCGTGAGGCCATTTGGCCTCGTGTCGTCAAGTGAATGTTGACGCCTTGTAACACATGACTGACGGCTTTGCCCTCATGCTTTTCCAAGATTCCGATTTAGATTGTTGACTCTTGGAGGGCGGAGCATGAAAAACCGTACGGTTTTGCTTTATATGACGTTTGTTTTTCTGTCGAACTTCAGCACCATTTTGTATTTTCTGACGGTTTACCTTGAATTCGTCGGATTCTCGATGGTGGCGATTTCTAGCATGATGATTGCATATCAAGTGAGCAAGTTCATCCTTGAAGTTCCCACTGGCTATATTGCCGATAGGTTTGGACGAAAGACAAGTGGTCTCGTTGGCGTCGTGGGGATGCTTGGATACTACGCCGCCCTGCTTCTCGTCCGTTCTCCTCTGCTTTTAATCGGCGCGTTTGCTCTCAAAGGTTTTGCCGCTGCATGTATGAGCGGGTCCATGGAAGCGATTTACATTGACAGCGTCTCTCTGGACCAGCTCGTAAGGCTTAATGTCGTTGAGCGATTTGTTTTCTATGCCTCTTATGCCCTCTCCGCTTGTGTGGGCGGTTTCATTTCGTCCGCTGGCGCGTATCTCATTGGTCTTTTGGCAGATATCATCGCAATGGTGTTGACGTTGGTTGTCGTTGTCTGCATTCCTGAGATGCGAAGAGGGGACACTACAGCGACACCTAAGCGTGGAATTAGCCCGAAGATGATCGGTGCCGCTATTGCGCGTAACGGCATTCTTCGTTCAGCGTTCATCATGGACTGCTCTCAGGCATTTGCTTTTGTCGCCCTGGAAGACTTTTTCTCACTGTTGCTTGCGGGTCGCGGAATGAATGCCGTCGCTTCGGGTGTGATCATTGCGGTCCAGCTTCTTGCCTCGGCCTCCATGGGGCTTATTGTGCCCAGTGTGATTGCTCATGTCGACAAGGGCCGTTTTGCGCGTATTTGCGGCATCGTGCGCCTTTCCCTGGCTGCTCTGTTTTTGATTCCCTTTACTCCGGTCTATTTGCTGCCCGTGTTCTATGTACTGCAGACGGTCGCGTACTCGTTATTTGCTCCAATTAAATACTCAATTTTTCAAAATGCTGTCGATTCTTCGATGCACTGTTCACTGATTTCGGTCCAAAGCCAGATGGTGGCGGTGGGTGCCATCCTTTTCTATCTGTTCAATGCTGCGTTGAGCAGCATCGCGGGCATTCGAGTCGTATTGCTTGTTGCGCTCGGGATTTCTTCCCTGGTGTATATCCCCGCGCTATTTCGTCTTACAAGTCAAAGGCCATGAGTATTTAGGCACCGATAACTTATATATCAACGCAATAAACCCGAGCGCGAGGGCGTTTGGGTTTATTATTGAAGCGTATGTAACCTGGCGGCGCCACACCGCCTGTTAGTAGGGAGACACATGAACGTTCTGGTCGTCAACGCGGGATCTTCGACCCTTAAGTATCAGGTCATCGACACCAAGTCCCATAAGGTGTCCGCAAAGGGCTCCTGCGAGCGCGTCTGCTTTACCGGTGGTACCTTCACCCATGCTGCCAATGGCTCCAAGAAGGTGACCGAGAACATCGAGTTCCCCGACCACAAGGTCGCCATCGAGGTCGTCCTGAAGGACCTTGAGGCCAACGGCGTCAAGATCGAGGGCATCGGCCACCGTATCGTTCAGGGCGGTTGGTACTTTGGTGATTCCTCCCTCGTCGACGAGGACGTCCTCGCCAAGATTCGCGAGGTCGCCCCGCTGGCGCCGCTGCACAACAACCCCGAGGCCAACGTTATCGAGTACTGCCTGGAGCAGTATCCCGATCTGCCCAACGTCACGGTCTACGACACCGCTTTCCACTTCAACATGCCCGAGGTCGCCAAGACCTACGCCCTTCCCAAGGATGTTTGCGACAAGCTGCACATCCGTAAGTACGGCGCCCACGGCACCAGCTATCGCTACATCTCCAAGAAGGTCGCCGAGATGACCAACGGCGAGGCCCGCAAGGTCGTCGTGTGCCATATCGGCTCCGGCGCTTCCCTGTGCGCCATCGAGGACGGCAAGTGCATGGACACCACCATGGGCTTGACGCCGCTCGACGGCGTCATGATGGGCACCCGCTGCGGCGCCATCGACCCGGCTACCGTGTGCTACCTGCAGCGCGAGGGTGGCTACACCTTCGACGAGGTCGACGAGATGATGAACAAGAAGTCTGGCCTTTTGGCTGTGACCGGTGGCAAGACCAACGACTGCCGCAACGTTGAGGAGCTCGCCGCTGCTGGTGACCCCGAGGCTCAGCTCGCCTTCGATATGTTCGTCTACAAGATTGCCGCTAAGGCCGCCGAGATGGCCACCTCCATGTGCGGCATGGACACCCTGGTCTTTACCGCCGGCATCGGCGAGCACGCTCCGGCCGTTCGCGCTGGCGTTGCCGACCGTCTGGCCTTTATGGGCGTCAAGATGGACCATGCCCGTAACGCCCTGCGTGGCGATGGCGCTTGGTGCCTGTCTGCCAAGGATTCCAAGGTCAAGATTTTCGTCATCCCCACGGACGAGGAGTTCATGATCGCTTCTGACGTCGAGCGCATCGTCAACGGCAAGTAATTGCAAGAGGGGAGGGGCTGGACGACCAAGTGCCGTTCAGCCCCTCTTTTGCGCTCGTTGGGCGATATACCTGATAGCTATTTATCAAGATGTGATAACTTCTTATTAAAATGCGGTCGCCTTAAGAGGTCTGCGTCGACCGTATTGCACTGCAAAGGAGTCTCATGAACGTACTTGTTGTCAACGCCGGCAGCTCAAGCCTTAAATATCAGCTTCTGGATACCGATACCCGCGAGGTTTTCGCCAAGGGCAACTGTGAGCGTATCGGCTCGGACATGGGTATCTTTGGTCATTCCGAGAACGGTGGCGCCAAGCAGACCGAGGAGGTTCCCTTCCCCGATCATCGCTCTGCTATCGCTCGCGTGTTCGAGGAGCTCGAGAAGACCGACTTTACGATCGATGGCATTGGGCATCGTATCGTTCAGGGCGGCTGGCACTTCGATGATTCCGCAGTCGTTGACGACGAGGTCATGGCCAAGATTCTTGAGGTGGCACCGCTTGCTCCGCTGCACAACTACGGCGAGGCCGCGGCAATCGAATATTGCCGCGAGAAGTATCCGGAGCTGCCCAACGTGGCCGTCTTCGACACCTCGTTCCACATGACCATGCCCGAGGTCGCCTACACCTACGCGCTGCCTAAGGACGTGTGCGACAAGTACCACGTGCGCAAGTACGGCGCACACGGTACGAGCCACCGCTACGAGTGGATGATGGCCAAGGAGATCCTGGGCTCGCGCTGCCACCGCCTGCTTTCGTGCCATCTGGGCAACGGTGCTTCGCTTGCCGCCATTGAGGACGGCGTGTGCCGCGACACCACGATGGGCCTCACGCCGCTTGACGGCCTGATGATGGGTACCCGTTGCGGTTCCATCGACCCGGCCACCGTGTGCTATCTTCAGCGCGAGGGCGGCTACAGTTACCAGGAAGTCGACGACATGATGAACAAGCAGTCCGGTCTGCTTGCCATCTCGGGCATCTCCAACGATGCCCGTGACATCCGTACACGTGCCTCCGAGGGCGACGAGCGCTGCCTGCTCGCCTTTGATATGTTTGCCTACAAGGCCATGCAGCAGGCCGGCTCAATGATCGCTTCCATGGCGGGCGTGGACACCATCACCCTTACCGCCGGTATCGGCGAGAACGACTGGTCGATCCGCAAGGCCTTCTGCGACTGCTTTGAGTGGCTGGGCGTGCGCATCGACAACAACAAGAACCGCGAGGCCGTGGGCAACGGCCCGCAGGTCATCAGCGCCGCCGGTTCCGCCGTCACGGTCATGGTCATCCCCACCGACGAGGAATACATGATCGCCCACGACGTCGAGCGTCTGACCAAGAACAACTAACGTGCGCATTTGCAAGTAAACGAAAGGCCTCCAGAGCAGCAGCTCCGGAGGCCTTTTTGCTAGCAGGTGGAAATTCCTGTCCCGAGGGGATATGTCCGCTACTCAGCCATCTGAGCCTGGACGGCGGTGATGGCCACGACACCCACGATGTCGTCAGCAGAGCAGCCGCGCGACAGATCGTTGACCGGCTTGGCGATGCCCTGCAGGATGGGGCCGTAGGCGTCGGCGCCGGCGAAGCGCTGGACCAGCTTGTAGCCGATGTTGCCGGCCTCGAGGTCGGGGAACACGAGCACGTTGGCCTTGCCGGCAACGGAGGAGCCGGGAGCCTTGAGCTGGGCGACGGTGGGGACAATAGCGGCATCGAGCTGCAGGTCGCCGTCGATGGCGAGCTCGGGAGCCTTCTCCTTGCAGAACTTCACAGCCTCCTGGACCTTCTTGGCGACCTCGCCGCCAGCGGAGCCCATGGTGGAGTAGGAGAGCATGGCCACGTGCGGCTCAACGTTGCCCATGAAGGTGGACCAGGAGTGAGCGGAGGCGATGGCGATCTCGGAGAGCTCGTCGGAGGACGGGTTGATGTTGAGGCCGCAGTCGGCGAAGATCAGCGTGCCGTCAGTGCCGAACTGCGGGGTGTCGGTGCACATCACGAAGAAGGCCGAGACCAGCTTGGTGCCCGGGGCGGTCTTGAGGATCTGAAGCGCGGGGCGCAGGGTGTCGGCGGTGGAGTGGCAGGCGCCGGAGACCAGGCCGTCGGCATCGCCCATCTTGACCATCATGGTGCCAAAGTAGGTGGCGTCCATCACCTGGGCGCGAGCCTGCTCGATGGTAACGCCCTTCTTGGCGCGGAGCTCGGCAAACTTCTGCGCGTACTCCTCGTGCTTCTCGGCATTGCGCGGGTCGATGACGGTAGCGCCGGGAACGTTGATCTCGTCGGGGTTGCCCAGGATGACGATCTTTGCCAGGCCCTCCTCGATGATTTTGGTGGCCGCGACGATAGTGCGCGGATCCTCGCCCTCGGGCAGGACGATCGTCTTAAGGTCGGCCTTGGCGGCAGACTTCATACGGTTTAGGAAATCGCTCATGTTACTCCTTACAAGCGTTTCGCTAAGCTCCAGGCACCCGGCTGTTCACGAATAAACCCGCTGCTAGCGGGTTTACCTTTCAATTATGTACGCCGCGGTGCTTGAGCTTTCCTTGTGTGGCAAGCTCATTATAGGACGCATTAGCGCTATAATCGCTCTGATAAATATGTCTCGAAGAATGTTCGAGAAAAGCCCAGCTAACGAGCCCGTGGCTTTTGACAAGGAGTATCGATGCAGATTACCTCAGGCCTGCCTGAAGGCTTTAACGCCGGCGCGTACGACATGATTGTCGTCGGTGCTGGATATGCCGGTGCCGTTTGCGCCCGCCGTCTTGCCGAGACCATCGGCTATCGTGTTGCCGTTTTGGAGCGCCGTAGCCACATTGCGGGCAATGCCTATGACTGCACTGACGAGGCCGGAATCCTGATCCACGAGTACGGTCCGCATATCTATCACACTTTTAACGAGCGCGTGCACAATTTCCTGTCGCGCTTTACCAAGTGGACGGATTATCAGCACAAGGTGCTCGCCAACATCAACGGTACCCTTATGCCCGTGCCCTTCAACCATGCGAGTCTCAAGCTCGCCTTTGGTGACGAGCGCGGCGAGGAGCTGTATCAGAAGCTCGTGGAGACCTTTGGCAAGGATGTCAAGGTGCCCATTATGGAGCTGCGTAAGAAGAACGACCCGGATCTTGCCGAGGTCGCCGATTACGTCTACGAGAACGTCTTTTTGCATTACACCATGAAGCAGTGGGGCCAGACGCCCGATCAGATCGATCCCTCGATCACCGGCCGCGTTCCCGTCTTTGTGGGCGATGATGACCGCTACTTCCCGCAAGCTCCCTTCCAGGGCATGCCGCAGGAGGGCTACACGGCGCTCTTTGAGCACATGCTCGACCACGACCTGATCGACGTGTTCTGCGACGTGGACGCCCGTGACCTCTTTGAAATCGACGAGACTACCGTCAAGATCGACGGCAAGGTCTATGGTGGCGAGATCGTCTACACCGGTCCGCTCGATGAGCTGTTCAATCTCGATCTGGGCGCGCTACCGTACCGCACGCTCGACATGAAGTTCGAGACGCTCGATATGGACCAGTTCCAGCCCGTGGGCACAGTCAACTACACCACGAGCGAGGACTACACGCGCATTACCGAGTTCAAGAACATGACCGGTCAGATCCTGCCCGGCAAGACCACCATCATGAAGGAGTACTCCAAGGCCTATACGCCCGGCTCGGGCGAGACGCCGTACTACGCCATTCTTGAGCCCGAGAACCGTGAGCTCTATGAGCGCTATCTTGAGCGCGTCCAGAACCTGACGAACTTCCACCCGGTGGGTCGTCTGGCCGAGTATCGTTACTACGATATGGACGCCGTGACCAATTCCGCCCTCGATCTTTCGGATGAGATTATCGCCTGCCATGCATAAAGTCATAACATTCGGTATTCCCTCGTATAACGCCGCCAAGGACATGGACCATTGCATCACCTCCATCTTGGAGGGGAGCAATTACGCCACCGATATCGAGATTATCGTGGTGGACGACGGCTCCAAGGACGAGACGGCCGATAAGGCCGATGAGTGGGAGGCACGTTATCCCGGTATCATTCGCGCGGTACACCAGGAGAACGGTGGCCACGGTATTGCCGTCCTTTCGGGTCTGCGCGAGGCACAGGGCACCTACTACAAGGTTGTCGACTCGGATGACTGGCTCGACGCTGCGGCTCTTTCGACCATGCTGTCGATTCTGCGTGGCTTTGAAGAGCGCGATCAGCGCGTTGACCTGTTTATCTCGAACTACGTGTACGAGAAGGTTTACGAGGGCACGCATACCGCTATTGGCTACAAATTTGCCCTGCCGCGCAAAAAGATCTTTTCCTGGGATCAGATCGGTCATTTCCGCCTGGACCAGAACCTACTCATGCACAGCCTGTGCTATCGCACGGATGTGCTGCGCGAGTCCAACCTTCCCATGCCGCCGCACACGTTCTATGTGGACAACATCTACGCCTACGTGCCGCTGCCGCGTTGCAAGACCATGTACTACGCCGACATCGACCTCTATCGCTACTTTATCGGTCGCGAGGGCCAGAGTGTCAACGAGGCCACGATGGTCAAGCGTCTGGACCAGCAGTTCCGTGTGACGCGCATCATGATGGAGTCGTACCACCTGTACAGCGATGTTGAGTCGTCGCGTCTGCGCTCGTACATGATGGGTTATTTCACCATGATGATGGCGATCTGCTCGGTGCTCACCAAGCTTTCCGAGGAAGATTGCGCCGACGAGCGCCTAAAGACGCTGTGGAATGATTTGAAGGCCTACGACGAGCGCATGTATCGTCGTGCCCGCTACGGCGTGGTCGGGTTCTTCACCAATCTGCGCGGACGGGCCGGAGACAAAACCACACTCGGCCTATACCGTCTTGCCTCAAAGATCTTCAAATTCAACTAGCTGCCGAGTAATCGCTGCTGATAGGTTGACTGGGCCCCTTGGCCTTTAGTTTGCTACTGCGAACAGTCCTGCTCGCACGGAAAGCACATTAAGTGCTTTCCGGCTCGTGCGGAACTTGTATCAAACTAAAGGCCAAGGGGCCTCTGCTATAAGAATCGATTGTCAGGTTATTTGAATTTGAAGATCTTCGACGCGCGGTACACAGGGGCCTGGGCTGAAAAGAATCTGGTTGGTAGGTTGCCCGGTGGGGCTTGGTTATGTTTGTCGCGAGTTCCGCACGAGCCGAAGAGCACTTAATGTGCTCTTCGTGCGAGCCAGGACTGTAGAGCAGCAAACATAACCAAGCCCCACCGGGCAACCGGTCAGGTTAGGCTACTTCGCGGCGCCGGGGATGCCGTGGGAGGTTTTGGCGGATTTGGCTCCGTTCACGATGGCGGTTTCCAGGGCCCTTACGGCGAGCATGCCCAGCAGGTCTAGGGGAGCGGCGGCGCTTGCCTGGGCGCCCAGTTTGCCGCTGGCGAGGGTGTAGATGGTGTCGCCGTCGTTGGTGGTGTGTGTGGGGCGGATGGCGTGTGCGTAGGCGTCTGCGGCCATCTGGGAGACCTTGGTGGCTTGTGCCTTAGTGAGTTCCACGTTGGTGACGATGCAGCTGATGGTGGTGTTGGTGCGGTCGAGCGGCATCTGCATGGATCCGGCGGCGGCAAAGGCTGCGAGTTCCATGTCGACGATCTGGTCGCTATCGGCTGCGGCGCGCATGCCGGCGACCCACTCGCCGGTGAAGGGGTCGACAACGTTGCCGCAGGCGTTGACCGAGACCACGGCGCCCACCTTGATGGGGCCGAGTGCCACGGCGGCAGCTCCAAGGCCGGCCTTCATGCAGGTGGCAGGCCCCATGAGCTTACCCACGGTAGCGCCCGTGCCGGCGCCTACGTTGCCCTGTTCGAGCTTGGTGGGGGTGTGGTCGAGTGCTTCGCGCACGGCGGCGATGCCGGCCTCAATGTCGGGGCGCACGGTGGGGTTACCAAAGGCGAGGTCGAAGATACAGCTGGAGCACACGATAGGCACCTGCGTGGGGCCGACGGGAAGGCCGATGCCGCGGCTCTCAAGCTCGCGAGCGACGCCGCTTGCAGCCTCGAGGCCAAAGGCCGATCCACCCGAAAGGCAGACGGCGTGGACCTTGTCGACGGTGTTCTCGGGTCGCAGCAGGTCGGTTTCGCGCGATGCTGGAGCACCGCCGCGAACGTCAACGCCGCCGGTGGCGCCCTCGGGTGCCACGATTACGGTGCAACCGGTGCCGGCCTCCTCGTCCGTAGAGTTGCCATAGCAAAAGCCATCGACATCGCAGACGTCAATGGCCTCGAGCAGTGTATCCATGTTTAACTCCTATCGGTTTTCCGCCGCGCCTTGTGCCCGGTCGGGATCCGTACGGTACGCCAAAATTGTAGGCGCCGGGGGATACCCAGCGCCAGATGCAATTACGAGAGTTTTTGAATCGCGCGCGCGACGCGGGCGATGGGTAGGCCCACCACGTTATAGAAGTCGCCCGAAATATCGTGCACGAGCATGCGTCCTCCTGTGCCCTGAATGCCGTAGGCGCCGGCCTTGTCCATGGGCTCACCCGAGGCGACGTAGTGCTCGATCTGCTCGTCGGTGAGCTCGTAGAACGTCACGTCGGTCACATCGACAAAGGACAGGCTTTCGGCGGCATGCGGGGCGGCCGTATCGCCTGCCTTAACGATGCAGACGCCGGTTGCGACCTGGTGCGTGCGGCCCGAAAGCTCACGGAGCATAGTGCGCGCCTCGTCCTCGGTTGCCGGCTTGCCCAGAATCTTGCCGTCAAAGGTGACGATGGTGTCGGCCGCGACCGTCAGCTCATTGGGCTCGGCATACTCGGCAGCAACGGCAGCCGCCTTGGCGCGTGCCAAGCGCTCGACAAGCGTGAGCGGGGCCTCGCCATCAAAGGGCGTTTCGTCGATATCCGCGGGAATCACGCGAATGTTGTAGCCTGCCTCGCGCATCAGCTCTATGCGGCGCGGCGATTGCGAAGCCAAAATCATAGTTGGATGCCCTCGGCGACCTTCTCGACGGCCTTGTCGCCGGCGAGTGTGCGCAGCAGCTCCAATGCAAAGGGGAGGGACTGTGCCATGCCGCTGGCAGTGATGATGTTGCCGTCTTGCGTGACCTTCTCGCCGGTATAGGCGCCTTCGGGGAAGCTTTTCTCAAAGCCAGGGAAGCACGTGGCATGGCGCCCCTCGAGCAGGTCGAGCTCGCCCAGGATAAACGGGGCGGCGCAGATGGCGGCGACGTGCTTGGTTGCGGCGAACTCGCAGACCACGTCGCAGACGCGCTGATCTGCGCGCAGGTTGGTGGCACCGGGCAGGCCGCCGGGCAGCACGACGCAGTCGTACTCGTCAAAGTTGATCTCATCAAAGAGCGCATCGCAGGACACGGGGATCTGCAGCGAGCTTACGACCTCGCGCGTGGGCATGATCGAGACGAGCGTGGCACGCACGCCGCCGCGACGCATGACATCGACCATGGTCAAGCATTCAATAGTTTCAAAGCCATCGGCGGCGAGAACGGCAACGCTGGGCATGAGGGTTCCTTTCATAGGCGGCATACAATTAGCCGTCTTATACCCCGAAGACCTCCGCTTGCCACGCTCGATTTCCCAATGATTTTCTGAGCAATGATTAAGCGGCTAGTTGCGCCTAAGGTGGACGACGGTCTCGCAGTGGAAGGTTTGTGGGAACAGGTCGACTGGCGTGATCTTTACGGGGGAGAAGGTGCCTTCTTCGACAAAGCGTTTGAGATCGCGCGCCAGGGTGGCCGGGTCGCAGCTCACGTAGGCGACATCGCGGGCACTCGTGCTGGCGATAAGGCCGATCGCCTCGGGGGCGAGGCCTGCGCGCGGCGGGTCGACCACCAAGATGTCGGCATCCTGGTCGGGGAACTCGCGCACCGCATCTCCGCCAATGACGTCGACGTTATCAAGCTTGTTGATTTCCAGGTTACGGCGTAGATCGCGCACGGCGGGGCCGTAGGCCTCGACGGCAGCGACAAAGTCGCAGCGGCGGGCGAGCGGCAGGGTAAAGGTGCCGGCACCGCAGTACAGGTCCACGGCAAGCTCGTCTTCCTGCGGGTCGAGCGCTTCCATGACAAGATCGATCAAAATCTCGGCACCCTTGGTGTTGACCTGGAAAAAAGACGGGGCAGACAAGCGCATCTGATCCTCGGCGATATTCTCGGTCCATGAGCCCTCTCCGGCGAGCATTTCGACCTTGGAGACACGGCGGGCCTTCTTTTCGCCCTTGCTCATCACGCGTACGATGCTCGTAGGATGAGCGGCGTCCGCCAGCACGCGGGAGACCTGCGAGCGCGGAAAAGAGCCTGTGGGCGTCCAGAGTGCGACCTCGAGTGCCTTGGTGCGGCGCGATGCGCGAATGCCCACGCGTTCGAGCCCCAAGTCATGGCTGCCGCTTAGATAGTTGAGTGCGCCGACGACCGATTTGAGTGCCTTCGGGAAGCGCTTATCGAACAGCGGACACATATCGACGGTCACGATTTTGCTGGGGTCGACACCGTGCATGCCAAGGCGCACGCGACCGTTGACGACGGTCGGTTCGAGCTCGATTTTATTGCGGTAGCCCCAGTCGTCCTTGGTGTGGCAGATGGGCTGTACCAACTCATCTGCCAGCTCAGGAGCGAACTTGCCGATGCGCTCGAGCGTGGAGCGCAGGTTTTGCTCCTTGGCGGCGAGCTGTGCCGTGCGTGAGAGATTGCCCCACGAGCAGCCGCCGCAGATGCCCATGAAGGGGCAGGGAGGCTGAATGCGATTGGGGCTTGGCTCCAGAATCTCGGTGGTGCGGGCGCGCATGAATGACTTGCCGTCCTGTACGACCTCGGCCTCGACGGTGTCGCCTGCCACGGCACCCTGCACAAAGACGGCCTTGCCGTTGTCGGCGTGCGCCAGCCCGTCGGCGCCGTAGGTCATCGATTCTATAGTGAGCTTCATATTCCTGCCTGTCATTCGCGTTGTTGTTCGCACCATGGTAGCAGGGAAAAGCGCCCCGCATCCGAGGCTTTCCTCAAATGCGGGGCGCTTCTACAAACTGCTTCTACAAACGACTATTTCGTCTTGCCGGTAATGAGCGTCTTAAGAC
>NZ_JBCPDN010000057.1:0-2622 GCF_040915425.1 Collinsella aerofaciens
AATTTAAACGGCTGAAAAAGGGGCATCGACCTGCGCCGATGCCCCCAACGTGGACACACATTTTGTCCTATAAGCCAGGGCCGGTTGCAGCCGGCCCTAGACGATAATACCTGCGTTGCCCGCGTCTCCGAAGTTTAAGCGCTGAGGAGCGGGTTCCGCGGCACAACCTGATTTTACCCAGTGAGGCAGCTCTTTTGCAGCCGCTCCACTGTTTATTTACATCTGGCACCCTCAAACAATCAGACAGCAGCCCGCACTCCTGAGAGCCGCCCCGCACCCCCGGCCATCACGTTACGGCAACAACCGGCGCTACTCCCCTACTTCCCAAAGATCGCAGCGAACAAGCCCTTGCGTTTGGGCTTTTCCTCTCGGTAAGAACCCTCGACGGCGGCTGCCACCTGACGCGGCTGCTCGCCGTCTCCACGGCGCACAATCTGGTAGAGGAACGGCGATTTAACGTATTTGACCTCGACGGGCGTGGCGTGCACGGTGCTTTCACTGGACAGATGCAGGCTCGGGCTAAGCGGCGCCACGATATGCGTTTCGCGCTTGTCGCTAAACACCACCGCGGCCGCGCGGCCCGTCTGGCCGTTTACGGCAATGCGCACCTGCTCGCCATCGCGGCCGTCTGTCGCCGGACGATCGACAAAGTAGACCGGCACCATCACCAGGCCGTCCTTATGCTTGCGGGCCTTGCGCGCCCAGGTGCGGATGCTCTTTTTATTGAGCCCCAGTACAGCCTCGGCGTCGTTGCCCGCAATGTCGAGCGCCAACTTATCAATGACCACCTGGTCCTTGGTAGACGCATCGACGGAGACGACGCGGAAGTCGCCTTCCTGCATGGCAGGGTCAAACGGCCCAACCTTGGCATAGTCCCACGGCTCCAAAATGCCCATAAGTCGAACATCCAGATAGTTTGCCCTCGGATACGCCCAGTCGAGCACCTCGTAGTACACCAGGGTTTCCTTGCTCAGGCCCTTGCCCGGGAAGCTCGCCATCATGCGCAGGTCCGCCAGCGCCATGGGGAAATAGAAGAGCATCATGTCGTTTTGGATCGCATCTTCCACGTCGTGCCCGGCAAAGGCTTCCGCATGCTGGCGCACCAGCTGCAGTGCGTTGGCACGTGCCTGCTGCGGCGAGATTTCGCAGGGAATGCCCTGCTCCGGCACATACTCCGCACCTACGCCCATGGTCAGACGCTTGCTGAAGGTACCGGGCTTGAGCAGGTCGGCAATGCCGATCTTGTTGCCGCAGGACGGGCACTCAAACACGCGCTGCGTTGACTCGCCCTCAAAGGACGCTCCGCAGAAGGGGCAAGGAATGCTCACATGCGTGACCTCTTGGAACTCTTGCGCCGTGCCGCGATCCTCCCACAGCAGATGTTCCAGGACCGACTGATTGCGCCAGTGCGCGTTGAAGAAATACCAGTCCGGGTCCTCCGGGCGCTCGAGTTGCGACACATGCGTGAGTTTGAGCAGTCCATCCACCACCGTCAACGGCGTATGGCGAATACCCAAAGCGCTCTTGGGCTCTCCGGCGTCCGCCTGCCACGGAACGACCGTGCCGCAATAGGCGCACTCAAAGCTGCGCTTAGCTTGGTGCGAGTACATAGGGCCGCCGCAGTTTTGACATTTAATGGCAAACATCTCGTCCATGGAAACGTCCTCCTTTGCACAGGGGCTGTCGACATTAAGTATGTCGAGCAAACAGGCACATGCCCATACCCATGTGGCCCAAAATGGACCACCCAGGCAGACGAGAAGGCTCGCTCGTTAGCACCGGCAGACTATTGCTGCATTTTCTGAGCATCGGTGCACGGCGCCCCCGCGCGAGCTACACTATCCCCTTAAACATGATTGTGAGGACGACCGCTATGCTATTTGTAAATCGGCTGGTACATACGCTTGTTCCCGGCGGCGAGGACGAGCCGGTCGATGCATCTTGCCGCACCAACGCGGGTTTTGCCGCAAGCCTCATCTGCATTGGCCTCAACATCACCCTGTGCCTGGCCAAGGGCATCGCGGGCCTGCTCGCCGGTTCCGTCTCCCTCATCGCCGACGCTTTCAACAACCTCTCCGATGCCTCGAGCAACATCGTGAGCCTGCTCGGGTTCCGCCTTGCCAGCCGCCCGGCAGACGAGGGCCACCCTTACGGCCACGGCCGCTACGAGTACCTGGCTGGTCTGTTTGTCGCCGTCCTGGTTTGTGCCGTCGGCATCAACCTAATCCTCGAGTCGGTCACCAAGATCATCAAGCCCTCGCCCACCGTGTATTCGGCGCTCTCCATGGCTGCCCTTGTTCTGTCCATGCTCGTCAAATTCTGGATGGCAGCGTTCAACCGCACGCTGGGCGATCGCATCGACTCCGAAACGCTCATCGCCACGGCGCAGGACTCCAAAAACGACGTCATCACCTCGGGCTCGGTCTTGGTGGCGGCGCTTATTTCGCAGACGACCGGCTTTGATCTCGATGGCTGGGCAGGCCTGGGTGTGGGCATCTTCATCTGCATCAGCGGCCTGGGCCTGGTGCGCGACGCCATCAGCCCGTTGCTGGGGCAAGCGCCCGACCCCAAGCTCGTCCAGGCAATCCGCGACAAGATCATGTCCTATCCGCAGGTCTTGGG
>NZ_JBCPDN010000057.1:2773-14954 GCF_040915425.1 Collinsella aerofaciens
ACGCTGCACTGCGACCCCATCGCGACAACCGGCGATGACTTGCGCGGCTGGGTCAAGCGCGGCGTCATGCAGATCGATCCCGCGCTCTCCATCCACGACCTGCACGAGCACGACGGTTTCGTTTCGTTTGACCTGGTGCGTCCCGACGGCTTAGACATATCCGACGAGGAGCTGCTGGGGCTCGTCACGCGCATCGTGCACGAGCGCCGACCCGATGCCTCATGCGTCGTCACGTTTGATTCGGGCTTTAGCTCGCCCGACCGTCCGGCCGAGCAACTGTAGCCTGCTTAACAGCTAGTTTCCCTGCGCGCCCGAGATGCCGTTTTGCAGCGCGTCCCAGGCATTGGTAGCCATATCGCCCAGATTCTGAGCAGTATCGCCGAGGTTTTGGGCTGTATCGCCCAGCTCTTGTGCCTTGTCTCCCAACTCCTGTGCCTTGTTGCTCAAATCCTCCAGCGTATTGGAGCTCGAGCTGTCGGTACCGCTTTGGCCGCCGGACGAGTTGCCATAGCTGTTCTTGTGCGTGAGCTGAATCTCCAGGTTGCCGTTGTCGTTATAGTAGGCATTCGTAACAACCCAGTTGGAATCGATGACGGGCGTTGAGCCATCGTCGGTCAGGATCACGGCGTTCGAAAGGTCGGCTCCGCGTGACTTGAGGAGCTTCTTGGCGTTGGACCAGTACTGTCCCGGGATATCGCTCAGGTCGACGGCAGCAGACTGGGTGGTCTCGGCCTGCTCGGTCGTGGCATCGGTCGTGGCGCCCCGCTTGTTGAGCATGCCCGACACGATGGCGAACACGACCGACAAGGCAAAGAAGATCGCCAGCACAATCAGGATTTTCTTGATCACGCTCGACGGACGCGACGGTGCCTTCTCCTCGTCCTCACCATACTGCGGAATCGATTTGGGATACTCGCGATACGGCTGGCGCGACTCGTAGCGAGGCTGCGCCGTGCGAGGCAAATACGTCGTCTGCTGAGGCTGCGGAATGGGATTCTGCGGCAGGTTGTCATAGGAATTCGGCGTCGAGGCAGCATAAGAATCCTGCGGCGCGTAATCAAACGGATCCGGAGCTGCGTTGCCATAGGGGCCTTGCGAAGATGCAGCGTAAGAATCCTGCGCCGTGTCGCCATAGCCCATAACCCGGGTGGGCTCGGCAGAAGGCTGCGTCGCGGCGGGGTCGGTATAACCGGGGTTGGGAACAACGCGGGTCGCATCGACGCTATCGCCAGCCTGCGCGGAACCGTAGCCGCCCATCACGGTTGTCTTGTCCTGATCCATGCAACGATTCCTTTCCGTCGCGCGTGAGCCTCAAGTTATCCATGCATTCTACCCGCGCAAAAGCCTATGATGGGCAGAGTCCGTCGGTATCTACAAGACATGCGCGGGTCTAAGGATCAAAAAGCCCCGCCGGGCCTTGTGGGCACGGCGGGGCGGACAAGCAGCTATGGACAGCAGACTTAGAACAGGCCGGTGATGTTGCCGTCGTTGTCGACGTCGATGTTTTCGGCCGCGGGCACCTTGGGCAGACCCGGCATGGTCAGAACACTGCCGGTCAGCGCGACCACAAAGTGGGCGCCGGCAGAAACCTTGAGCTCACGCACGGTGATGCGGAAGTTCTCGGGAGCGCCCAGGGCCTTGGCGTTGTCGCTAAAGCTGTACTGCGTCTTAGCGACGCAAACCGGCAGGTTGCCAAAACCATTCTCGCGCAGCTCGGCGAGCTGGCGCTTGGCGGCCGGCGTAAAGTCAACGCCGTCGGCGCGGTAGACCTTGGTGGCAACGGCCTCGAGGGCATCAGCGACATCAGCGCCGTCCTCATAGGCAAACTTGAGCTCGCTCGGCTGCTCAATCAGACGCATGACCTCATCGGCAAGCTCGAGCGCGCCCTCGCCGCCCTTGGCCCAGACCTCGGACAGCTTAACGTTGACGCCGAGCTTCTGGCACTCGGACTCGATGAGCGCAAGCTCGGCCTCGGTGTCCGTCGGGAAGCGGTTGATGGCGACCACGCAGGGCAGACCATATACGTTCTGGATGTTGTCGACGTGACGCAGCAGGTTGGGCATGCCAGCCTTGAGTGCCTCGAGGTTCTCCTCGTTGAGATCGGCCTTGGCGACGCCACCGTTGTACTTCAACGCACGAGCGGTCGCGACGATCACGACGGCGCTGGGACGAACGCCCGTCATGCGGCACTTGATGTCGAGGAACTTCTCGGCACCCAGATCGGCACCGAAGCCGGCCTCGGTAATGGCAACATCGCCAAAGCGCATCGCCATACGCGTGGCCATGATAGAGTTGCAGCCGTGGGCAATGTTGGCGAAGGGACCGCCGTGGACAAACGCGGGCGTGCCCTCGAGCGTTTGCACCAGGTTGGGCTTGAGCGCGTCCTTAAGCAACGCGGCCATGGCACCCTGGGCCTTAAGGTCTCGGGCACGGACGGGCTCGCCGGCAAAGCTGTAGCCGACGACGATCTCACCCAAGCGTTCCTTGAGGTCGCTGATGCTCGTAGACAGGCACAGGATTGCCATGACCTCGGAGGCGACGGTGATATCGAAGCCGTCCTCGCGCGGCACGCCCTGGGCCTTGCCGCCAATGCCGTCGATAACGTGGCGCAGCTGACGGT
This sequence comes from Collinsella aerofaciens, assembly GCF_040915425.1. Classification (GTDB taxonomy): domain Bacteria; phylum Actinomycetota; class Coriobacteriia; order Coriobacteriales; family Coriobacteriaceae; genus Collinsella; species Collinsella aerofaciens_BW. Next base: position 5,394 of record NZ_JBCPDN010000057.1, read on the forward strand.
CGTTCATATCGACAACGCGCTTCCAAGTGATGCGCTTAACGTCAATACTGAGCTGATTGCCCTGCTGGATGTGGTTATCAAGCATGGCGGCCAGCAGGTTGTTGGCAGCACCGATAGCGTGGAAGTCGCCGGTAAAGTGCAGGTTGATATCCTCCATGGGGATGACCTGAGCCCAACCGCCGCCGGCAGCACCGCCCTTCACGCCAAAGACGGGGCCGAGCGAAGGTTCGCGCAGGGCCACGGCACTCTTGACGCCGCGACGACGCAGGCCGTCGGCCAGACCGATGGTCGTGGTGGTCTTGCCCTCGCCCGCAGGCGTTGGGTTGATAGCGGTCACGAGGACGAGCTTGGCCTGGTGATCAGTCGGCTCGTTGAGCAGTGAATAGTCGACCTTAGCCTTGTCGAAGCCGTACGGAATAAGGTGCTTAACGTCGACGCCGGCGTTCTTGGCCACCTCGGTAATAGGCAGTGGCGTGACAGAACGTGCGATTTCGATGTCAGTAGGCATGGGCGGTCCTTTCGTTACCGAATGAGAAAAAGACCAATTCAGCATAGCACGGGCGCGCAATAGTAAAACGCCCATAACCGATGAACGGCGATATGTTTACCCGATGCCCAGCGATAGTCCAACAGCCCGCCAAAACAAAGCGCCCTAAACGGTAGGTTCAATCCCCAGGTGCTCAAAGGTGCGAAGGGTTGCCTGACGGCCCTGCGGCGTACGAATCATCAACCCGCACTGCAGCAAATAGGGCTCATAGACATCCTCGAGCGTGCCCGGGTCCTCGCCCACCGCACTGGCAAGGGTCGTCAGGCCTACAGCACGGCCGGAGAACGTCTTGGCAAGCGTCTCCAAGATACGAATATCCATCCAGTCCAGACCGAGCTCGTCGATCTCGAAAAACTCGAGCGCCTGGCGGCAGATATCGAGCTCGATAGGGCCGCTGCCACGCACCTGTGCGTAATCGCGCACGCGCTTGAGAAGGCGGTTGGCAAGACGTGGCGTGCCGCGCGAACGCGAGCCGATCTCGAGTGCACTGGGATGGTCGATCGTCACGCCCAGGATAGTCGCCGAGCGCGTCACAATCTGCGCGAGCTCCTCGACCGTGTAGTAATCCAGGCGATACGAAATGCCAAAGCGGTCGCGCAACGGGCCGGTCAACATGCCTGAGCGGGTCGTTGCCGCTACCAGCGTAAACTTGGGAATATCCAGGCGAATCGAGCGCGCCGCCGGACCCTTGCCAATCACGATATCGAGGGCAAAGTCCTCCATCGCGGGGTACAGGACCTCCTCGACCGAACGGTTGAGGCGGTGGATCTCGTCGATAAACAGCACATCACCCGGCTGCAAGTTAGTAAGGATGGCCGCCAGGTCGCCCGTGCGCGCGATGGCAGGGCCACTCGTGGTCTTGATCTGAGCGCCCAGCTCGTTGGCGATAACGGTGGCCAGCGTGGTCTTGCCCAGGCCCGGAGGACCCGAGAAGATCACGTGGTCGAGCGTCTCGCCACGGCTCTGCGCCGCTTCGATCAACACGCGCAGGCTCTGCTTGATGTGCTCCTGACCACAGTAATCGTCCAGGCGCTGGGGGCGCAAAGTGCGGTCGACATCGAGGTCCTCGGCCGTCAGCTCCGAGCCCACCATGCGCTCGCCGTGCGCCATGGATGCCGCCGGCGAGTTGCCGGGCGTCGCCCACAGGTCCTGAGAGTCATCGGCTTCCCACATCACGCATCCATTCCGAGTCGCTTAAGCGCCGCGCCGAGCAGATCCTCGACACGCATATTCTGCCCATCATACCCGCTCAGGGCAACATCGGTCTCCTGCGGGCTAAAGCCCATGGAAAGGAGCGCCGCACGGGCATCATCGATCGCCGAAGGAGCGGCGGCGGGAACCGGCATCGCAACCTGGCCGGGAATCACGTCGACCGGCACAAAGCCCTTATCCTTGGCAAAGGTGCTCTTGAGTTCCAGGATCAGGCGCTGAGCTGTCTTTTTGCCCACACCGGGTACCTTGGCCATGCCCTTGTCGTCCTCGGCCATCACCAGCGAATACAGCTGCCCCACGGTATAGGTGGAAAGCACGGCAAGCGCCAGGCGCGGGCCAACGCCCGAAACGGACACGAGCCGGTCGAACATCATGCGCTCATCCTTTGAGGAAAAACCGAAAAGTGTCATGGCGTCCTCGCGCACCTGCATACGCGTGTAGAGGCAGACCTCGCCACCGGGCGTCGGCAACGTGGCCGCAGTGCTGCCCGAAATGCCGAGCTCAAAGCCAACGCCCGACACATCGACGACAGCAGAGCTCATCGTGGCCTCGACAAGCGTTCCGTGGAGCTGGGAAATCATCAGTATCCGGTTCCTCTCTGTTGATAGAACTCGCCACCGGTGAGGGCGCGGGTGCGGCTGAGGTTTACGTGGCAGATGGCGCAGGCCAGGGCATCGGCGGCATGGTCGGGATGCGGGTCGTGGTCGAGCTGTGTGAGCGTGCGTACCATGTAGGCGACCTGCCGCTTGTCCGCGGCGCCGGTGCCCACCACAGCCTGTTTGATCTGCATGGGCGTGTACTCGCCAATCTCGAGCGCGCATTCCGAAAGCGCGACGAGTGCAGCACCGCGGGCATGCGCCGTGGGGATGGCCGAGCGAACGTTGGCGCCAAAGTAGATGCTCTCTACAGCAGCCGTGTCGGGTCGATAACGCTCGACGACATCCTTAAGGTCATGGGCGATATGCGACAGGCGCACCGCGAGCGGACTTCCGGCACTGGTCTCGATGCAGCCATAGGCACGGCAGCGAACCTCGCCACGCCGCTCCTCGATAATCCCCCAACCCGTATGAGCCAAACCGGGGTCAATGCCCAAGATAACCAAGCCAACCTCCCCTCGCCACAAGCACAGCGCAAGACAAGGCCCCGCGCATCATTCACGAACGTCTGTTCTAGAATAACACAATGGGGCCAAGATGCTTAGTTGAAGTATCGGGGTTGAGAGCGAATCCTATCCCATAATTAGTTCTGCGAGAAAAAGGGGAACTGCCTCGGATCCACTGGCGGGTGCGACATCGGTCCGCTCTGGGGCCCACCCTGCGAGCCGCCCTGACCGCCCATCATCTTATCGATGGCGTCCTGAACTTCGCCCTCGAACTTTTTCATTCCCTCGTGCAAACGACGCTGACCGTCCTCAGAGCGCAGCTCCTCCATTTGCTCGGGCGAAATACCCAGTAGCTCGCCCAGCACGCCCATCATCTCGTTTCGCACGCGCTCGCTCGTATCCTCGTCGGCAAAGCGGCGCACCTCGGCGCGCGCCAGCGAATCGACCGTCATACGCTCCTTGCCGTTAAGCCCCAGGTCGGACCACGCGAGCATATACGGCCAGGCACGCTCGGCAAACGAACGGGCCGAGACGATCGGCGTCGTCGGCAGCATGCGACGGGGAGCCTCACCCTGTCGAACGAGCATCAGCAGCAGCGAGCAAGCCTCGGGCTTGCCGGCGGCCATTGGGATGTCGTCGAAAGATCGATTGCGGTCCACGTGCGCCTCGAGCGCGCCATCGACCTCACCCGGCTCAAGCCCGCCGAGCAGCTGTGCCGCGCGGTCGAGCATATCAACCGGGCCGTCGAGCGTCGAGAGCGCCTGCGCCAGCACGCGCTCCATACAATCTTCCACTGCGTTGAGCGTCACGAGCTCTTGGGGCACCACGGCAGACGTGCGGTTGCGCACACGCGCCACAAACTCAAGCGTCGACAGGTACACATCGCCAAAGGGCGCAAAGTCGCCCTGGTAGCCGCCGCAAAGCGCCGGCGCCGCCAGCGCGTACTCGGTTTTGGACAGCGGGCTCAGCGCCATCGCACCCAGCTCGAGCGCCGTATCCTCCAGCATGAGGCCCAGCGTGCGCGAGCGCAGGCGCTCGGCATCGCCCGCCGACACGTCGCGATCGAGCACGCGCGCCGCATCCGGTGCATCGCGCTCGACGGTGCGAATGTGCAGACGCTCGGCGATGGCGCGGACGGCGGCACAGCGGGCAGCCTCGGCTTCTTCCTGCGCCGGCGTAAAGATACGGTTGCGCCCCAGCACCAGGCCAATCACATTGCGCGGGCCCAGAGCGTCGACGGCCAGCGCCGCCAGCAGGGACGACGGCAAGTCACCCTCGAGTGCCACCACAGCACGCGACGCACCGTGGGCTCGGGCGTTGTCGCGCACGGCGAGCACCAGCGCCTGCCACAGCCACTCCTCGGAACGGAACTCGGGCAGTTCGTGATCCTCCAGGGCATCGAGCATCACGCCGCGCTGAATCTCCTGAACCAGCAGGCTCTCCTCAAAGCACGGCGCCTGGGCCACCACGCGACCGCAGTCGTCGAGCACAAACGAACCGCCAGTATACACCGACTCGTCATAGGCACCGACCGGCGCCATGCAGGCAAACCACACGCTGCGCTTGGATGCGATCTTGCGGTAGGCGCCGCTGCGAACGGCAGCAATGGCGGCAGTCTCGCGGTCGGTCATGTCAAACGCGTTGAATTGGAAATACGCAATGAGGTCAACACCGGTCGGCAGCATCTCGAGTTCGCGGTCCAAGTCAAAAATCACGGCGATGCGCACGCCGTCCACGTCGAACACCGGCGGCGCCCAACGTGTGTCGTTGTTCTCGCCACGCTGCAGGGCAATGCTCGAACGCGCCGGCACCACATGACCGTCCTTGAGCATCATGTAGTCGAGCAGCGGCTGGCCCTCAAACGAAACCGCCGCGGGCACGATGCAGATCATGTCAAGCTCCTGGATACGCTCGGCGACACCAGTCAAACCGGCAAGCACGTCGTGCTCAAAGTCGGCAGCGCCCACCAGGCCACCGGGCATGGCGCCCATAAAGAGCGGAGCCGGAACGCACAGCACGCGCGCCCCGCGCTCGTGGGCCAGACGAGCCTGGTCCTCGATGCGGCCGCAAATGCCCTCAATATCACCCAGGCGCATATCGATCTGTGCAAGCGCGAGCTTCATGGCCCAGCCCTTTCCGTCGTAAACCATCGAAATCGTAGTAAAAGCGCCGGCCGCATAATGCAGTCGGCGCTTGCATGTGCATATGCTAGCTATGATACCCCGAGCGGGGGCGCGCTCCTAGAATGTCGCGGACCACAGCCCGTGCAGGTTGCAGTAGGCATAGACGGTACCGGTCTTGGAGCCGCCCGCGAAAAACGTCGCGGGTTTCATGCCGGGTTCAAGGTAATGAACCTCTAAGCGGCCCTCGGCCTCAAGGGCGATCCACTCAATGTAGTGCTCGGGCAGGCTGGGGTGCTCGACCGAGCCAACGCGTGCGCGAATCACGTGACCGTCACGCTCGGTCTCGACAACAGGCACGTGCTTCTCGTGCGCCGCGTCCTCAGTGTTTGCAGTCAGTTCCGTGCAACCGGCAGGGGTCGCAACGTCGTCGCCAAGGGCAGCGATGAGCTTGCCGTCGGGGTCCTTAAAGAATTTCGCCATGATGTTCTCCTTTGCTGATGTGCCAATGTTCTTGATGGTTCTTATGCCCAAAGGCAGACAAACCATCCACGGCATTGCAAATGAACACATAACGGACCAGGCAAGCGGGCGGGCCAAAATGCGTCGACCGTCCTGCCCACTCCAGCAGTCCCACCCCGCGCGCGGCTAGCGACCGTCGCCGCCCAGCAGCGCCAGAACATCTTCGCGGGTAAACAGCGCCGACGAGATGCCGTCGCCGCCGAGCACGCTGTTGACCAGGTCGCGTTTGGACTCCTGCATCTGCATAATGCGTTCCTCGATCGTGTCCTTGGCGATGAGCTTGTACACGGTCACGGTATGTTGCTGACCAATACGGTGTGCACGGTCGGTCGCTTGGTCCTGCGCTGCCACGTTCCACCACGGGTCGTAGTGGATGACCACGTCGGCAGCCGTCAGGTTAAGGCCCACGCCGCCCGCCTTGAGCGAAATCAAAAAGACCGGAACCTCGCCCGCTTGGAACTGCGCGACCATCTTGGCGCGGCTCTCCTTAGACGAAGCGCCCGTGAGCTTAAGGAAGGCGATGTCCTCCTTGGCCAGGCGCTTACCGATAATATCGAGCATACCCGTAAACTGGCTGAACAACAGGATGCGATGTCCGCCGTCGAGTGCGCCGTGCACGAGCTCCATGCACGTATCGAGTTTGGCGCTCCCCGCCTTGTAATCCTCGTAGTGCAGACGCGGGTCGCAGCAGATCTGGCGCAACTTGGTGAGCTCGGCAAGCACCTTGAGCTTGTCTTTCTTAAACTCGGATGCCTCGCGGTGCTGCACCTGCTGGGCGATGCGGTCCTGGTTTGCCAGGTAAAGCTTGCGCTGCTCGCCGGCAAGCTGCGCCATGACAGTGTCCTCGATCTTCTCGGGCAGGTCTGCCACCACGTCTTCCTTGACGCGGCGCAGCACAAACGGCGACACGAGTGCCTGCAGGCGGGCGGCGCTGTCGCCCTCGGCGTGCTCGACTGGGCTTTCGAAGCGCTTGGCAAACGACTCGCGCGTGCCAAGTAAGCCCGGCATCAAAAAGTCGAAGATGCTCCAGAGCTCGGATAGGCGGTTTTCGATGGGCGTGCCCGTCAGGGCAAAGCGCACGCCGGCAGGCAGGCGCTTTGCGGCGCGCGCCACCTGGGTGAGCGGGTTTTTAATGTACTGGGCCTCATCGAGCACCACGCGGGCAAAGTCCTGCTCGACGTACTCGTCGATATCGCGCCGCATAAGGTCATACGACGTCACGACCACGTTATGCTCGGCCACGCCGGCGATCTGCACGCGGCGCTGCGCCTTGGCGCCCACAATGGCGCACACATCGAGCGACGGGGCGAAGCGCTCCAGCTCGGCGGTCCAGTTGTACACAAGCGACGCGGGACACACCACAAGCGTGGGTTTAGTGTCCCCCGCCTCCACGCGCGCCAGGATATGCGCGATCATCTGGAGCGTTTTGCCCAGGCCCATATCGTCGGCCAAGATGCCGCCAAGGCCCAGGTGTTCGAGCGAGCCAAGCCACTGGTAGCCGTCGACCTGGTAGCCGCGCATCGTTGCCTTGAGCGAGACCGGCACCGTAAAGTCCATCTTGCCGAGCGTGTCCAGACGCTCGACGGTACGGCGGAACGCAGCGTCGCGATCGGCCTCGAGCGCGGGCGTGCGCGCGAGCATGCTATCGACGAACAGGGTGCTCGATGCGGAAAGCGACACGCCGTCGAGCAGGTCGACGGCATCGACGCCCAGGTCCTCGGCGAGGCCAAACGCGGCTCGAGCGCCCTCGTCCAGGCGAATGATGTCGCCGGACGTAAGGCGCGCAAACGTTTGATGGCGCTTGTAGGAGTCGAGGTAGATGGCAAGATCTGCCGCCGAAAGACCGCTCGCGCCCAGTTCAACATCGAGCAGGTTGCTCTTGACGGTGGCACGCACCGAAAGCTTGGGCGCAGGGCGCACCGAGATCTGGCGTAGACGGTCGCTGAGCATGACCTCGCCCAGCTCGGACAGGGCAGACAGGCCCTCGGTCAGCAAGCAGAACAGGCTCTCGTCGTCGCGCTCCTCAAACGCCAGGCCGCCCTCGTAAAAGTCGAAATACAGGGCCGCCGTGTCCATAACGCGAAACTCCGCCACCTCGTCGCGAGGGGGCACGCCCGGGCGCTGTTCTTCGAAGGGGCTTCCCGGAGCACCCAGGCTAAAGAGATCTGCCGACCAGTCGCCGTAGGAAACCGTAATCTTGCAGGTCACGAGCCCGTCGTCGACACCGATTGCCATGGCAAAGCTCGGCTCGGGCGCCACGGTGTCGAGCACGGCGGGCGCGGTAAGGTCGGTGTAGTCGCGCAAAATGGGCAGCGCCATACGACAGAACTCCCCCACCTGGTCGACAGCGATATGGATCGGCGTGCGACAGGGCAGTAAGCGCGATAGGAACGGCGCCGCATGCTGGGCAAACGCTACATCGGCGCGGCGCGCACGGCGGGTGTCGACCAGATAGGCAACGTCGTCCGAAGCAAAGCAGTATGCATCGGCCGGCAGGCGTAGATCGTAGCTGCCGCCAGCCGCCGGCGCGATTTTGGCGGCAAGGAGCGGTGGGCGCTTAGACAGAGCCTCGTCCTCCCCTTCCGGAGGCATCTCAACCGCCACGTCATAGGTGCGATGCGTCGTCGTCCCCCGCGACCAGGCGGGCTCAAAAGAGATGGTCTGACCGCGCAACAGGTCCAGCACATATACGATGCTATGCTCGGACAGCGGCAACTGACGCTCGGCGACAAAACCGCTGCGGGCAAAGTCGTACGACGCCGAACGCGAGCTTGTGATGTCATCGAGATAGGCAACTGTCGTCACGACAAGGTTGAGCAGCTTTGTCGACACGTCCTCGAAGGCTTCGGGCGTATGGACAAACGTGAGCTTCTTGCCGTACGAGAAGGTGCCGCCTCGGACATAGGCGTCGGCCATGCCGTCGATATCCTTGACCACGTAGGAGACCGATCCACAACGAATGCGAAGCTCGAGCGCCCAGCTAAAGCGGTCGGCAAACAGTGGATTGTAGTACGGCACCAACGAGGGCTCCAACACCGCCTTGGGGGCATCGGGATCCACACTGCCAGCGAGCTTGCGGCGCATGCTCGCCAGCTCATCCATGCGTGCGTCCGAAAGATCGGAGAGCGCCGCCATGAGGCTGGGACTCGTGGGGACGGGCGCCGGAAAGGGAAAGTTGGGATTGACGGCCGGCGCTTTGAGCGCGGTGCGCGCGGGCTGTTTCGGCTGCGCCGTAAACGTGCGGACCGGCGTGCGCAAACCTTCGACGGGCTCGGCGCCGCTGGCATCCAAATACGCCAGAGCCGTGGCAATAGCGTGCTTGCACATACCGGGGTAACGATAGGCGGCGGGGCAATCGCAGTCGTAGTCGATCACCTCGTGCTCGTCCATGTCGAGCGCCACGTGCGTCTTGTACAGGTCGCCGCGCGAACCGCGCACCGAGCCCTCAACCGTCACGTTTTTGGAGAAGCGCGAGCCGCTGTCCTCGATCGACAGCACGGCGCCGTTGAGCATGAGCGAACGCCCCTTCATAAAGGTGCCGCTCAGCGCCGCCTCTTTGCGAAGCGCCTGCACAAACGTCCCCTGCGCCATCACTTCCTCCAATCTCGCGCGGACCAGCAACGCCGTCCCTAGATCACCGTCACGCGGCCTTGGTTGCCGACGATGGCCTTTGCCTCTGCCAACAGCGGAATCGAGCGTGCGTTGACCTTGGCCGGCACCTCGGCACGCAGCACACGCCCGTCCACCTGCTCGATAAAGATCTCCACGCGGTCGCCGCCCGGGTTGGCGGTAAGCACCGTGGCAAGACGCGCCATATTGCCCTGGCTAAAGCGGCTGTTGGGCACCATGACCTCAAACACCTTGGGCTTGTTGTTCTCCTCGTTGAGCTCCAGCGGCACGATCTCCTGCGCGATGATCTGGTCGCCGCGGTCCGAGCGCTCGAGCTTGCCCTTAATGCGCACAAACGCATCGGACAGCTGCGCGCCGGTCTCGGGATCGACCTCGCCGTACAGGTACCCCTCGGCCTCCTTGTAGGTCTTGGGGAACACCACGACCGT
>NZ_JBCPDN010000058.1:0-14900 GCF_040915425.1 Collinsella aerofaciens
GGGGCCGCGGGGGCGTTCGGCTAGGTGCGGGAATGGCCTATTTGCTCAATGTGTTCGGCTGAGATCGGAAATCAACCTTTGTTTCAAATGGGGTGGTTTTGCAACCGTCATACGCGCGCTGTGCGAACGTGCCCCGGCTCGGATAAGATAGTGCGATCGAGTTTTACCGCGCTCACCGCAAGTAGTCTTTGTTGCTGAGATAGGTCACGGCCGAAAGGGGCCCGTATCCCAACAGATACGGGCCCCTTGCTATTTAAATGGGCATGAGGGTGTATTGAGGGGGGGATGTCTTGCTGTCGGCATCCGCGTGCGGTGCCATTCGCTGTCCGTAAATTATACGTTTACGGCTAATCTCATACCACTTGTCGGAATGCGGACGCTGTCCTTGCATGCCGGGCGTACATTGAACGTGGTTTTTCGCGTGAAGCCACGAATCGGTTGCCAGCCCTGAACAAGGAGGCCCAGCATGACGCTTGCCAAACCCATCAATAAATACATCGACTATATCGATGCCCCCGAGGACACGTTTGAGCAGTATGTCGAGAAGGCGTTAAAGTACAACTTTCGCTGCGTATTTGCGAACCTGCAGGAGTACGAGACGGGCCGCGCCATGCTCGAGGGCTCTGACATCATCCTTGCCGGCGCTATCGACTTTCCCCAGGGCACTATGACGCTTGAGGAGAAGCTTGCGAGGTTTGAGGAATACGCTGCGTGTGGCTTTACCGAGATTGACTATGTTTTGAATCAGGGGTCGATCGAGAACCGCGATTTTGATGCCATCGAGCGCGAGATGACTACCATTGCTGATTTTTGTCGCGCGCATGGCATCACTGACAAGGTAATCGTCGAGATGTGCAAGCTGGACGGCGACGACGCCGCCAAGCGCCGTGTATGCGAGATCGCGCTGGAGGCCAAGCCGGGATTCCTTAAGACATCGACCGGTAGAAGCTTTGGCGGTGCTAAGCTCGAGGACGTGCGGCTGATGCACGAGGTGCTCGGCGATGCCGTGGCAATCAAGGCGGCGGGCGGTATCCATAATTACGAAGAGGCTTGCGCATTCATCGAGGCCGGCGCCAGCGCGTTAGGTGCATCGGCGGGCATCGCGATCGTCGAGGGCGCACCGACGGATGAGCGTCGCTAGCAGACGTATTTGACCTGAGCGATAAAGCTTCACGACCACACGCCGTTCATGTTCGGGACAATATGACATTTTTCCCGTTGTAAACGGAGTCGCGATGGGTGTTCTGTATGATGGCTCAGACAAGGTTGTTCAATGACAGGGAGGCATATATGGCAATCAAAGCCATCGCGATGGATATCGACGGTACGCTCACCAACGATCAGAAAGTGATTAGCCCGCGTACGCGCGAGAAGCTGCTCGCGGCGCAGGAGTCGGGCATTAAGCTCATTTTGGCTTCGGGCCGTCCCGCATGGGGGCTGCACGCCTTGGCGCAAGAGCTCGACCTTCAAAACCATGACGGTTTGCTGGTGGCCTTTAACGGCGCACACGTCGTCGATGCCCAGACCGACGAGGTGCTGTTCGATCAGGCTATGCCTGCCGACGAATTGCATCGTCTGATTGATCACCTGCGTAATTTTGACGTGATCCCTATGATTTCGCTCGGTCGCGATTTGCACGTCGAGGACTCGTACCATTGCATGATCACGCTGCCTGACGGCTCGCAGAAGAATATCGTCAAGTATGAGCGCGACGCGTGCGATCTTAAGATTCGCGAGGTGGAGAGCCTGCATGAGGTCGCTGATGCTTATCCCGTGGACAAGCTGCTGACGGCGGGCGATCCGGCCTACCTGCAGGCGCATTACGAGGAGATGTATGCGCCCTTTAAGCAGACGCTTTCGGGCATGTTTACGGCCGACTGGTACTTTGAGTACACGGCGCCCGGTATCGACAAGGCCCGCGCACTCGAGGGTGCCCTGCCTAAGCTCGGCATCAATGCCAGTGAGGTCGTATCGTTTGGCGACGGCCAGAACGACAAGTCCATGATTGAGTGGGCCGGCACCGGTGTTGCCATGGGCAACGCGGTTGACGAGGTTAAGGCCGTGGCCCAGATGGTGACCGCCAATAACAATGAAGACGGTATTGCGGTGGCGCTGGATAAGCTGCTGGGTTAGAATCGCCGATAATGCATGGTTCGGGCGCCTGCTTACAGGCGCCCTTTTGTTAGGGAGGGTGCCGTGTCCGCATTTCCGTTCGACGCCGTTATCTTTGACATGGACGGCGTCATTGTCGATACCGAGTATTACTACCTGGGCGAGACTGCCGCGTTTGCCAAGGAGCTTGGGCTTAACCTGACTCAAGAGGAGTTGAATGGGCAGGTCGGTACCTCGCATCAGTTCTTCCTGCATATGTTGGTCGATTGGTTTGAGCGCGCCGGTAAGGGGCATTTCACTGGCGAGGAAGCGTTGGCCCGTTGGGACGAGTGGGCGCATGAGCGTCCGCGCGACTATCAGGCTTTGATTAACCCAGGCGCCGTGGATACGATTCGAGAGCTGCCGCGCCGCGGCGTTCGCGTGGCGCTTGCCAGCTCGTCTCCCATGGATAGCATCGAGGAAGTGCTCAACGCATGCGGGCTGTCGGATGCCTTTGAGTATGTGGTGAGCGGCGAGCAGTTTAAGGAGAGCAAGCCCGAGCCCGACATCTACCTGCATGCGCTGGACCTGCTGGGGCTGCCCGCGAATCGCTGCTGCTGCGTTGAGGATTCGGTGCCTGGCATCACTGCCGGCAAGCGAGCCGGCCTGACAGTCATTGCCAAGCGCGAGGAGCGCTTTGGCTTTAGCCAGGATGCCGCGGACAAGATTATCGACCAGCTGCCGGAGCTGCTCACGCTTTCTTAGGAGCGCGGTAGTTGCGCGTTTTTCGGGTCTGATGAGTAAATAGCCGACATTTTGGTGCGACACCTAGCATACTTAATGCTAATGCGGGCTTAAGGGCTTGCTGAATGCCCTTGGGCCCGCTTTAGACTTAATTGTGCTGGGAGAGGGTATATGCCACCGACTGAAGGGCTAACTGACGGTAAAGCAGCGATACCGCTGTACCAACAGGTCATTGATATCATTAAAAACGAAATCAACTCCGGCGTCTACAAGGCAGGCGCGCGGATACCCAACGAATTCGAATTGGCTGAGAGCTATAAAGTTGGCCGCGTTACCGTGCGACGCGCTATTGAGGAGCTCGTCCAGCAGGGCTATCTAACGAAGCGACAGGGGAAAGGCACGTTCGTCAATGCCCCCAAGCTCAAGCGCAAGATTCGCCAGAAGGATGACGTCCAGAGTTTTTCGGACGCATGCCGCGTTAACGGAATGGAACCGGGGGCGTGTGTCATTTCGAGAAAGATACTGCCGGCGGATTCTACCGAAGCACAGTTCTTTGGTGTTCCCGTTGGAACTGACTTGATTTGCGTCGAGCGTGTGCGTACTGCCGATGGCGTCCCCGTCATGCTCGAGAACAACATATACGTTTACGAGGACAACGCCTATCTATCAACGGCGCCTCTATCTAACCAATCCATTTTTGAGTTCGTGCGCAACCAGACGGGCCGCATGCCCGCGTTTACCGACCCGTGCACGCTCGAGATCGCGTGCGCATCGCCCGAGGTCGCTCGGTTGCTGGCGGTTCCCGTTGGCGAACCCTTGTTTTATATGGAAGCCTTCTTTTTCGATGAGCAACGGCGGCCGTTTATCATCGGTCGTCAGCGGATCGTTGGGTCTCGCTACGTTTTTGACATCTAGGACATTGCGAATGGAAACGTCCGGTGGATCATCTCACCGGGCGTTTCCATACCGTTCACGGTGCGAACGCAACCGTTCAACCGCGTTGCGGCAATCAGTTTGAAATTATCTTGATGACGGGAAAAGCTGCTGGTAATCTATAGAACGTCATAGAACGTTTGCCTTGTGCAAGCGTTGAAGCGAGATGCGATGCAGTCTCGAGTTCTTTGGAGGTATCTATGTCAGATACGAAGGCGAAGAAGACAAACAGACGTTTTAAGTTCAAATTACCGCATGTCTATACGATCATGTTCTTGCTGATCGTTGTCTTCGCGGTTCTGACTTGGATCGTTCCCTCCGGTCAGTATCAGCGCAAGACGATTTCGACAGCGGCGGGCGAGCGTGAAGTCGCCGTTGCTGGAACCTATGAACAGGTCGATAAGAACTACACCGATTCCGAGACCGGCGAGACCATCAATCTGGGTCAGGATATCTTCGCGGTCCTGCAAGCGCCCACCAAGGGCATCCAGGAGGCTGCCGACGTCGTTGCGTTCGTCTTATTGATTGGCGGATCGTTCGCAATCATCACCAAGACCAACGCTTTGAATGCCGGCATGAGCCGTGTGATTAAAAAGCTCAAGAACAAGGACATCCTCATCATTCCCATCACGATGACGCTGCTGTCCATTTGCGGCACTACGTTTGGTATGTCTGAGGAAGCCCTACCGTTCTATGCCATCTTCATTCCCATCATGATGGGTATCGGTTATGACTCGATGACGGCATTCATCATCTGCTTCCTTGGTCCTAACCTGGGATATTGTGCTTCGACCATCGACCCGTTTAATGTTTTGATCGCCCAAGGCATCATTGGCATCGAGGGTAATCCGCAACTGTGGCTGCGCGCCGTTTCTTGGGTTATCTTCACTGCCGTCGGTATCGCATGGGCCATGCGATACGCCGTGCGCGTCAAGAAAAACCCCGAGTCGTCCATTGTGTACGAGGACGATAAGCTCAAGCGTATTGAGTTTTCCGTGACCGATGCCTCCATCGAGGAAGAGTTCACTATCCGTCAGAAGCTCGTGCTCATCGATTTTGCTTGCGGTATGGGCATTATCGTCTGGGGTCTTGTTACCCAGGGCTGGTACATGAATGAGATTTCCGCCGTGTTCCTTGGCATGGGCTTGCTTGCCGGTATCCTGGGCGGTCTTGACCAGCAGACAATTGCAGAGGAGTTCGTTAAGGGTCTCGCCGACTTTGCGTACGCTGCCATCGTTATCGGTATCGCTCGCGGTATTCTGGTCATCGCCGAGGGCGGCATGATCATCGACACCATCCTCCAGGCGCTCGCTACCGCGCTCGCCGGCGCACCCGCCGCCGTCTACACCACGTTTATGTATATCGTCCTTGGCCTGCTCTCTTTGCTGGTTCCCTCGAGTTCTGGCCTGGCGGCGCTCACCATGCCCGTTATGGGCCCCCTGACCGAGCTCATGGGCCTCAATCCCGAGGCAGCCGTCACCGCGCTCCAGTTTGCCAACCAGACCATCAACACCATCAGCCCCGTGGCGGGCATGACGGTCGCCGGTCTTGCCGTGGCTAGGATTTCGTTTGGCCAATGGTGGAAGACCATTTGGAAGTTCCTCATTTTCATGGTCGTCTTTGGCCTGATCGTAACGGCAATCTCTGGCATGCTTCCGGTGTAGGTGGTTGTGATGTCTGATCGTTTGACGGTCCTAACGTCTAAGAGCGTCTTTACCGGTACGGGGGACCTGCCGTTTGAAGGTTTCGTAGCGGTCCGTGGCAATCGAATTGAGGCTGTTGGCACCAAGTGTGAGGTAGCTTCGTATTTGACCCAGGCGGACGAGGTAGTTGACCTGGGCGACCGCACTGTCATGCCTGGCCTGATCGATGTGCATACCTTCTATACAGGTTGGGCGCTGCGGACGTTGGGGTCTGATCTGTCCGGCATCGATGATGCCAAAGAGGCCGTGTCGCTCTTGCGTGCATGGAAAGAAGATCATCCGGATTGCGCGGCGGCTTTTGGCCACAACCTACCCGAAACGTTGGCATCGGATGCCGAGAACGCAAATACGGCAGCTGTGTTTGACGATTGTTTTGGCGATATCCCTGTCGTCTGCTTTACACCGGGTGCGGAGACCTGCGTTCTCAATGCTGCCGCCAGTGCGCGGTACGGCTTTACACCTCAGGCGTGCTATGCCGAAAAGATCTGGCGCATGATGAGTGATTTCCTTGCGCTGACCGAGGTGCGTGCCGGGTATTCGGACTACATGAGCATGCTTAACGAGCGTGGCGTTACCGCCATCAAGGAAATGGCGTTTGATGACTACTATGGCTTTGCCGACGAAATGGCTCGCCGTGAGGAATCTGGTGAGCTGACGGTTCGCGTCTCTATGATGTCGCAGCCGGTGGGTGCCGGTGCAAATCTGGCATATGCCCGCGAGGCGCGAGAGCGCTTCCGGGGACCGTTCGTTCGTTTTTCTGGCTTCAACCGTATGACCGATCGCGGCGTATGGGCGGGGCTTGCCGAGATGATAGACCCCTATGAGGACTCGGCCGATGCGGGCGCTGCCGGCAAGACGGTCGTCGAGGAGCCAGAGTGGGATCTGATTGAGAACGAGCTGCGTGCAATTGATGCTGACGGCTTCCGATATTCCTTGCATTGCCAGGGCGATGGCGCCGTTCGTCGCACCGTGGCGCTCTATGCCTCGCTGCCTCGAGACGAGCATGGACGGATGCTTCGCCGCCATGCGATTACCGATCTCGAGAACTCTGACCCGACCGATCTTGTCAAGTTTGGCAAGTTAGGTGGAATTTGCGAGGTCTATCCGCAGATTCTGACGCTGGACCGGCGCGAGGATTGCCTGTCGATGATGCGTCGACAAATTGGCGAGACGCGACTTTTGCACAGCTGGAATCGCCGCGGCATGGAAGATTCCGGATGCACAGTGTGCTGCGGCACGGATCTGCCGCTGCTGATTCCGAGCCTGGGCGAGTCAATCTACAGCGCGTGCGGCGGATTCTTCGCCGACGGACTGCCCGTGAATGAGGTCAACACGCTGACGCTTGTCGAGCTCTTGCGCGCTTGGACTGCCGGGGGCGCGTACGACCTGATGCGCGAAGACGAGCTGGGTACGCTCGAGGTTGGCAAGCTTGCCGATATCTGCGTGCTCGATCGGGATGTGTTCGACCTCGATTATCGCGACGCACGCGATCTTGCGGTTGACATGACGATGTCGGACGGACAAATCGTGTTCGATCGAAATAAGGAGGCATAAGATGTCTGAATCCAAACCGACGCTGCACCGCGAACAGATTGCGGGCATGAATATCCACTACATCATGTGGTCGCTCGATTACTTCCTTGATGTGCAGCAGCGTTTGGGCTTTGAGTCCATTGAGCTGTGGTGTGCGGAGCCGCATGTGACGCTCGACCACACGGGCTACTTTGAAGCTGAGGTCCTGGCGAAAAAGGCTGCAGACCGTGGGCTTAGGTATCGTACTCTGTGTCCCGAGAATGTTGTCTATCCTTGGCAGTACTGCGCACGCAAACCGCTGCATGAACAGCGCAGCTTGGCGTACTTTAAGCACGGCATTGAGCTTGCCGAGGTACTTGGGTGCGACCGCATGTCCATCAACTCGGGCTGGGGCGACTGGGACGAGGACCGCGAGGAAGCCTGGAAGCGCAGCCGCGAGCACTTGTCCATTCTGGCGGAGTATGCCGGCGAGCACGGTCTGGTGCTTACGATGGAAAGCCTGCGTCCCGAGGAGAGCAACCTTGTGACGACGGTTTCCGATGCGAAGCGCATGATTGACGAGGTCGCGAGCCCGTACTTACAGCCCATGGTTGATACAACCGCGATGGGCGTTGCAGGCGAGACGCTCGAGGACTGGTTTGCCGCCTTTGGTGATGGGGCAATTCACGAGATGCACTTTATCGACGGTGACCCGTATGGCCATCTGGTGTGGGGCGATGGCAAGCACGATATGGACGCCTTCGTCGCCACGCTCAACGCCCATGGTTTCGACGGCATGCTGGGCCAGGAAATCACGGACGGTCGTTACTACGATGATCCGGCGGCGGCAGATGCCAAGAACATGGCCGCATTCGAGAAATATCTGATTGACTAAAACAACCATCGGCCACGCAACCAACGTCATTGATTGCGGGCCAAATAAGAAAGGAACTGGATATGAACGCACACGATCTGATCAAAGAGGCAATTGCCGAGAAGGGCAAGTTCGACAGCGTCTACTGGATTGCTTGCGGTGGCTCCATGATCGATTTGATCCCGGCTCATGAGCTTCTGCAGCGCGAGGCAACCACCTTCACTTCGTATATCTATACGGCTCGCGAGTTCGATATCATGCGTCCGCGTCGTCTGGGCGAGAAGTCCCTGGTCATCGCTTGTAGCCACAGTGGCAACACCCCCGAGGTCGTCGAGGGCTGCGAGATTGCCCTTGCTGCCGGCGCTACGGTGATCGCCCAGACCGACAACGCTGGATCCAAGATCGACTCCGGCAAGTGGACCACGTGGGTCTACCCGTGGGGCGAGGGCGTGCCGCAGGCCGAGGTCCCCGCTGGCATTTCGCTGTCGCTTGCGGCCGAGCTGCTCGATCAGCAGGAAGGCTACGCCGATCTTGCCGATATGTATGCCGGTATCGCCGAGATGGATAAGATTCTTCCCCCGGCACGCGAGAAGGTAAATGCCGAGCTGGGCGATCGCTTTGCCAAGCTTTGCCAGGAGCACGAGTTCTTCTACATTCTGGGCAGCGGTCCCAACTTTAGCCAGACCTACGGTTTCGCTATCTGCTCTCTTATGGAGATGCAGTGGCAGCACTGTAGCTACATCCACTCTGCCGAGTACTTCCACGGCCCCTTCGAGGCTACTCAGGATGGCGTTTTTTACTTCCTGCAGATGGGCTCCAGCGAGTGCCGTGCTATGGACGAGCGCGCCCTGGCGTTCCTTAAGACGCATACCGATACGCTGATGGTGCTCGATGCCAAGGAGTACGGTATGGAAGCCGTGCCGGCGAGCGTCCGTGCCTATCTGGACCCGGTGCTGTTCTACGCCATGAACTGCGAACTGCGTGCTGCACGCGGCAAGGTGTTTGATCACGATCCCGATTTCCGTCGCTATATGGGTGTTGTCGAGTACTAGAAGGGGCAAAGGCCATGGCATTTAACGTTAACGCGCTCGGATTTGGCGACAACGTCGTCGATCGCTACGAGCATATCCACACCATGTATCCCGGCGGCAATGCGGTGAACTTCGCCGTTTATGCCAAGAAATGCGGTGCCGCACGCTCCGCATACATGGGCATTTTTGGCAATGATGCCGCTGCCGAGCATGTCATTGCAAGCCTCGAGGATGAGGGTATCGAGCTTGACAAGTGCGAGCAGATGATTGGCGAGAACGGAGCGGCTCGCGTGACCGTCGTTGACGGTGACCGTGTCTTCCTCGGCTCCAACGAGGGCGGTATCCGTGGCGATGCGCGTTATGTCCTCGATCGCTTTGACCTTTCGTACATGAAGCAGTTCGATGTGGTTCATTCGGGCAACTATTGCTTTACCGAGCGCGAGCTGCCCAAGCTGAAGGCTGCGGGCGTCACGGTCTCTTTTGACTTTTCGGACGACTCCACCGACGAGTACTACGAGCAGATTGCGCCCTACGTCGATTTCGCTTTCTTTAGTGCGGCGGATGCCGCGAGTGAGGACGAGATTCGCGAGCGTCTGGCATGGGTGAAGGGCCTGGGTCCGCGTTTTGTGTCGGCTACGGCGGGCGCCGAGGGCTGCATTGCTTACGACGGCGAGCGTTATTACCGCCAGCTGGCTAAACCGGTAACGGACATGAAGGACACCATGGGGGCGGGCGACTCGTTCCTCACCTCGTTTTTGATGTGCTATCTCGATTCCGCCAAGCGTGGTGAGGATGGCGCCGAGGCCATCGAGC
Organism: Collinsella aerofaciens; assembly: GCF_040915425.1. GTDB lineage: Bacteria > Actinomycetota > Coriobacteriia > Coriobacteriales > Coriobacteriaceae > Collinsella > Collinsella aerofaciens_BW. Next base: position 9,702 of record NZ_JBCPDN010000058.1, read on the forward strand.
GCGCGCTCGACTTTGCTGCCGGGTTTGCCTCGACCGTGTGCGGCATGGAAGGTTCTTGGGGCCACGGAGCACCAATCGTCGAATAGCCGAGCTGTCCCGGGGAGCTGTATTGGTGCCTTCCCGTGACTCGGTGGTTAAAAAAGCCAAATATGAGTACTGTGACTAATTTAGTCGCAGCAAAATCGACCCCTTCAGACGTGATTTGAGCGTTTGGAGGGGTTTAAGATTGCGAAAATGCAGGATGAGTGACTGTAAAAGTGTTAGTTAATGGACAATCGTAGATTATTCTGGTGGTCGGAAAGCTCAGAGTAATGTATCCATTTCGCTAGCAGTACTCATATTTGACGTTTTTTGACCACAGGGGTTAGCGAAGGCTAAAAACAGAGTGTGCATTCGCTAAAACCGCCGACTCAATATGCTTTGCGTCGCATTTTTTGAGCGAGGCGACGTGTTCTGAGGCGCTTTCGAGCGATCTGATGAGTGACTGTGCGCTTATTTCTGCGTTTGCCTCCGCTGGTGCATCGGTCTCGAGCAGTAAACGATCGAGTGGAATTTGTCGTACGTATTCGCGTCCTCGTTTAGATGCGAGCATGCGTTCGTTGACGGAAAAATAACAGCCCGCATTACGCGCGCGGACGAGTTCGTCCGAAGTACCGCTAAACCAGTGGAAGATGATAACGGGGGAGTCGGGGTTTGGGATGAGTAGTCCATGCGATTCGAGGACGTCCAGTACGGCTCCTGCCGAACGAACGGCGTGAATTGATATCACGCGCCCGGTAAGAGGATGCTGCACGAGCGCATCGCAGAGCCGGTTAAGTGCCTGTATTTGTAGCGGCTCACTTCCAGCAAAGCGCGCGGAAAAGTCGAGTCCGACTTCGCCGATGTAGCGTTCTTGGGCAGCAACTTCGCAAAGCAGATTGACTTCGACAAAACCGCAGTGGCCATCGGCGAGCCACCAGGGGTGAAGCCCAACGCCGGCGATGATGCCTGGTTGGCGACAGGCGCGCTCGTTTGCGGCCGAAAAGTCGCGCGGATTGACGCCGCAGTCAAATAGACCCAAGCCCAGCGCCGTCGCCTCATCGGCAACGGCGTCCGGGTGAGCCATTAAATCAAGATGGCAGTGTGCATCAAATAACCGGGGCTCCATCTCGGTGCGCTCCGCTAGTCCAGACGTTGGCCATCGGAGCGTACGCGCTCAGTGCCGCGGCCGCTGATCTGGCGGATAACCTCGCCGGCAATCATCTGGCCCATGATGGGCGGCATAAAGCTGGCGGTTCCCAGCTCGGTACGCTCGTGGATGTTGGAAGGGTCGCGGGGCTGTGTCTTAACCGATTCCTCACAGCTAAACAGCACGTGCAGGCTCTTGATGCCGCGCTTCTTGCATTCTTTGCGCATGATGCGGCTCATGGGGTCACGTACCGTATCGAAAATGTCGGCAAAGCGGAGGCACTCGGGATGGAGCTTGTTGGCCCCGCCCATGGAGCTAACCAAACGAATGTCGTGGTCCTGAGCATATTTGGCAATGGTGAGCTTGGCCGAGATGGTGTCGATGGCGTCGACGACGTAGTCGATCTTGCCTTCCGTCTGCTCCAAAACGCTCGCGAAGAAATCATCGATGTTGTTGCTCAGCAGGTATTCGGTGCGTTTGATGACGGTAGCGGTAGGGTTGATGTCGTGAATCATAGCCTCCATGACGTCGACTTTGCGCTTTCCGATGGTGCTGTGAAAGGCGATGGCCTGGCGATTGATATTACTGGGCGCGATGATGTCCTTATCCAGAATGACGAAATGACCGATGCCGCCGCGGGCGAGTGCCTCGCAGCAGTTGGAGCCCACGCCTCCGCAGCCGAGCACCAGCACCGTAGCATCGGCGAGCTTATCGAGTGCCTCGCGGCCCATGATGATCTCGAGCTTGGTGTCGCGTGTCTCGATGGCGGCTGCGGCAGCGGTTTCGGTCATAGACATCCTCCGATGGGGAAGCGAATCGTGTTTTAGCTATCGTCATTATAGGTAATCGCCCATAGGTTGCGATGGCGTTTGCTTTGATGTGGTTTGAAGCATTGCGATTAGATAGTTAGACAAACATCTAAATATCGAGTATAGTGTGCACGTCATGAGAGATGATGAGAGGAGGTCTTATGCCGGGAGAGGGTTTTAAGGCGCTTGCCGATCCAACGCGACGGCGCATTTTGGAGTTGCTGCGCGAGGACAATTGCACGGCGGGGGAGCTTGCCGAGCATTTTGATATCAGTAAGCCGTCGCTGAGCCATCACTTGGCGACGCTCAAAAACGCCGGGTTGGTGACCGACGAGCGCCATGGCCAAAACATCGTATACAGCTTAAACACCACCGTCATGCAGGATTTAATTGGCTGGTTTATGGGCTTTACAAACACTGAAGGTGATAAGGATGAATAACGAAAACAAGGGCATTCACCCCACGGGGGTATCGTCGCGCGTGTGGATTGCGCTGGTCGCTCTGTGCGTCGCCAATGTCGTAGCGCACCTCATGGTGATGCCGAGCTTGCCTACGCAGATTCCCACGCACTGGGGCGCGAACGGCGCCGTCGACGGTTGGGGTCCTAGCTGGATGGCCTCCGCGCTCGGCGTGCTGCCTCTGGCGCTTCTCGCAATGTTCCGCATGGTGCCGCGCATCGACCCCAAAGGTGAGGCATATCGAACCTCGGGCAAGTTCTACCAGGGCTTCGTAATCGCCTTCACCTTGTTCATGTGCGCCATAAGCTGGCTGGGAGAGCTTACGGTCTGGGGCGTGGTGCCGGCGGTCGGTTCGGTTAACGTGCTGATTTCCGGTGTTGTCGGTTTGCTGTTCATCGGCGTAGGCAACTACTTGCCGCGTGTGAAGCAGAACTATACGCTCGGTATCAAGACACCCTGGGCGCTTGCCGATCCCGAGAACTGGCGCCGTACGCAGCGTTTTGGCGGCGCCTGCTTTATGGTGCTGGGTATTGGCCTGATTGTGATGGGCGTGGCGGGCAGCGTGCTTTCGAGTGAAGTCGTCGCCGCGGTGATTGCGGTTCTGGCGTTTGGTTCGGTTGGAGCCGTCTACGTCTACTCGTATCTGTTGTGGCGCAAATCGCAGCGAGCCGCTCGTTAAGGTTGCGGAAAACTAGCGTACGCAGTTCATAGTATGTTCCGGGGGACTTTTCCCAGGTAGTATTAGGGGGTGTGGGCAACCATGCCCCTTTTTCGTTAAGTTTCAGAGCTGGTTTTCTCATTTCGCTTCCACTAAAGCGAATCAAGAATAGGGAAACAGCAGGTAGAAAGGATAAAACAGGCAAATGGCAGAGTTTATCTACCAGATGTATCAGGCTCGCAAGGCCCATGGCGACAAGGTAATCCTTGACGACGTGACCCTGAGCTTCTACCCCGGTGCCAAGATCGGCGTCGTGGGCCCCAACGGTATGGGCAAGTCGACCCTGCTCAAGATCATGGCCGGCATCGAGGAGGTCTCCAACGGCGATGCCAGGCTCACTCCCGGCTACACTGTGGGCATCCTGCAGCAGGAGCCGCCGCTCGACGACGACAAGACCGTCATCGAGAACGTGCGCATGGCGTTTGGCGATATGATCGCCAAGGTCGATCGCTTCAATAAGATCGGTGAGGAGATGTGCGACCCGGATTGCGACATGGACGCCCTCATGGCCGAGATGGGCAAGCTCCAGGACGAGATTGACGCCGCCGGCGGCTGGGATATCGATTCCAAGCTCGGCCAGGCCATGGACGCCCTGCAGCTGCCCGATTCCGACATGCCGGTCAACGTGCTTTCCGGCGGCGAGCGCCGCCGCGTGGCCCTGTGCAAGCTGCTGCTCGAGGCTCCCGACCTGCTGCTGCTCGATGAGCCCACGAACCACCTGGACGCCGAGTCGATCCTGTGGCTCGAGCACTTCCTGCACAACTACCAGGGCGCGGTGCTTGCCGTCACGCACGATCGCTACTTCCTGGATAACGTTGCCGAGTGGATCTGCGAGGTCGACCGTGGCCACCTCTATCCCTACAAGGGCAACTACTCCACGTATCTGGAGACCAAGGCCGCGCGTATCGAGGCACAGGGCAACCGTGACGCCAAACTCGCCAAGCGCATGGAGGCCGAGCTTGAGTGGGTACGCAGCTCGCCCAAGGCTCGCCAGGCAAAGAACAAGGCCCGTCTGGCTCGCTACGAGGAGATGGAGGCCGAGGCCCGCGCAAGCCAGAAGCTCGACTGGACCGACATCCGCATCCCTGTGGGCCCGCGTCTGGGCAACAAGGTGCTCGAGGCCCATCACCTGCATAAGGAGTTCGATGGCCGTGTGCTCATCGACGACCTTTCGTTCACCCTGCCGCGCAACGGCATCGTGGGCGTCATTGGTCCCAACGGTGTCGGTAAGACCACGCTGTTCAAGACGATTGTGGGTCTGGAGCCGCTGACTTCGGGCGAGCTCGAGGTGGGCGAGACCGTCAAGATTTCTTACGTCGACCAGAACCGTTCCGGCATCGACCCCGATAAGAACCTGTGGGAGGTCGTCTCGGATGGCCTGGACCACATGATGGTCGGCGAGACTGAGGTTCCGAGCCGCGCTTATGTGGCGAGCTTTGGCTTTAAGGGCCAGGACCAGCAGAAGCGCGCTGGCGTACTTTCCGGTGGCGAGCGCAACCGTCTGAACCTGGCGCTTACGCTCAAGCAGGGCGGCAACCTGCTGCTCCTCGACGAGCCCACGAACGACCTCGACGTCGAGACGCTGTCCTCGCTCGAGGCGGCGCTGCTCGAGTTCCCGGGCTGCTCGGTGGTCATTAGCCACGACCGTATGTTCCTGGACCGCGTCGCCACGCACATTCTGGCGTGGGAGGGCACCGACGAGAATCCGGGCAACTGGTATTGGTTTGAGGGCAACTTCGAGGCCTATCAGGCCAACCGCATCGAGCGCCTTGGCGAGGACGCAGCCCAGCCGCATCGTATTCACCGCAAGCTGACGCGCGACTAATTTGTTACGCGGTTTTACCAAACCGCGTAACTACTCGACGCTGCGCGGGCCGCAAGCACCCCATCTTGCCGTTCAAACCGTCGCTCGCGTACCGAAGTACGCGTCGCTCCTCTTTCACGGCAACCTGGGGCACTTGCGGCCCGCTCGCTCATATGACCCAATCCGCTGTCAAGAGCCACAATGGCCCCGCCGACCGCCTGCAATCGGTCGGCGGGGCCTGC
>NZ_JBCPDN010000059.1:0-14805 GCF_040915425.1 Collinsella aerofaciens
CCCGTACCCGTTCTGGCTGGATTAATGGATGGAAACGGGTGTTCTATCGGGACACACATTTTGTCCTATAAGCCCAGATCTACATCTGCGATTCATTTTTTCGAGACAAAATACGTCGGCACGTCGCGCTTCACGCAAGAAACGAGCCGTATTCGGCACAGCGATTTATGTACTTATCTTCACAATCGAATCAATCCTTAGGCGCAAAAACGCTCAAAAGGACCCGCCTAAATGCTATCCATAGCTACCGTTTACGGAATACTGGCTAACACTCGCCCAAAAAAGTTCGCCCCGCCCAATCCGAAGATTGAACGGGGGTTACTTTACGGGTAAGCCACTTAAGTGGCTCCCCTTGTCTGGAGCCGCGCCCTTCCCCAAGGTGAGCTGCTTTCGACTTAGCTGTATTGTAGCGCTAATGCGGGGAAGGTCGTCGACAAAATGGCCCAACGGACGATACTTATCCACAGCAAGGCCCACCTCTGCATCAAGAACGGCCTATTGATGATCACCGTGGACGACCGCAGCTCCACCATTCCCCTCGAGGACATTTGGGTCGTCATCGTCGAATCCCATCAAACCACGTTGACGGTCGCCTGCATGTCACAACTCAACGACGCGGGAATAGGCGTCATGATCTGCGGGCGCGATCATATGCCCAATGGTCTTATGCTCCCCATGGGCGCCCATTCACGCCATGCGCGCATCGTCGAGGATCAGCTTGCCATGAGCCTTCCGTTAAAAAAGCAGCTTTGGAAACGGATCGTGCAGGCAAAGATACTCAACCAAGCGGCGGTTCTCACAGAAATGGGGTTGCCTACAGGCCCTCTCCCCTCTTATGCCAAAACTGTTCTTTCGGGCGACACGGACAATCGAGAAGGCGCAGCTGCCTCCGCGTACTTTAAAGCCCTCATCACCGATGGAACAAGACGTAACAGTATGCAGAGCTCCGCCCTCGATTATGGTTACAGCGTCCTGCGTGCAGGCATCGGAAGAGCAGCCGTTAGCGGCGGATGGCTCGTATCCCAAGGGCTTCACCATCACAGCGTTTACAACGCATTCAATCTCGTCGACGATCTTATTGAACCGTTCCGCCCTCTCGTCGATCTAATTGTTATGAGCTACGGCGTTGCAGAGCCTTTGGGCCAGCGCGACAAAGCGTTGCTCGCTCGCGTGTTTGAGCACGTCATGACTATCGACGGAAAACGTTGCGGCTGTCAGCAGTGCATAGAGACAACGCTCTCTTCACTCAGAACTGCCGTTCTCGAAAAGGACCCTAAGAGGCTGTTGTTGCCCGAGCTAAGAGGGCTCGAGATGGTATCTGTTGAATAGGGAGGAGCCATGAGAGTTATGAGGTTATTGGTTCTGTTCGATCTTCCAACGGGAAGCAAAGCCGAGCGTCGGCAGTATAGCGACTTTCGAAAGTTTCTGATTAACGACGGATACCATATGGAGCAGTTTTCGGTGTATTCGCGCCTGTTGGTAACTCGCGAATCCGCAGCGGCGCATATCGCTCGCCTTAAGCTGAATCTTCCAAGCGCTGGAGAGGTCACCGTTATCGAAATGACCGAAAAGCAATACGAAGACCGAATGGTCCTTCTGAGCGAGCACAAGGAGCAGCCCGTTGAGCAGGGCGCGCAGTTAACGCTTGTGTTTTGACGTTGCCGTGCAGATCGGCGCAACCGTCTCGCATTGGATCGGGCGGCGTATACCTTTCCGAAACCCCGGCAACACGTTTTGCTTATCGGCATGGGTGCCGGCTTTGCCGGGCTCTTTATTGTCTGCGTCATGGCTTACCTGTTCAACATGGATAAGTCGATCTACGCCCTGCAAGAGTGAGCGCAGAAGGCCGTCCTGCCGCTGTCCCGGCGCTTAGATCCTGTCGCGTGGAACGTCCGTCCCGCAATTCGTTGCTAAACCGGGATATGCTTTCCGCAAGCGGCTCATCCGGAATCCGCATCCCGTTCCAAGGCGTCAAGCTGGGATGCAGTTTCCGTTGAAGGCATCATTCGGAAAGCGTGTCCCATTCCGCAGCGATATTCCGGGACACAGCTTCCGCTAGAGCCTTCAAGGGGAAACCGCATCCCATTCCGAGGCGTCAAACTGGGATACGGTTTCCGGAACGACCCTCCAGGGGAAAGTACGTCCTATTCCGAGACCTGAAACCGGGACGTACCCTCAGCCCATAGCCTCCTCCGTCGACGTTTCCCCAGATAAAACCTGTCAAAATAAACCTGTCCCTTTTTGGCAGGTTTTAGAAGCAGACGGTGAAGGCGATCTGATGATCGTGGCCGGATACGGTAGCGGAGCCGTCATGGGCCTCGGCGATGGCGCGCACGACGGATAGACCCACGCCCGAGCCGCCCGTCTTGGAGCTACGCGAGACGTCTGCACGGTAGAAGCGGTCGAACAGTCGGTCCAGGTCGCCTTCGGGCAGCTCGTCAACAGCATTCGATACGACAAGCTCGGCCGAGCCTTTGCCTGCACCGCGCGAAACGGCGCGCAGGCTCAGCTCGATCACGCTGTCCTCGCTTGCGTAGCGTGTGGCGTTGTCCAGCAGCAGCTCAACAACCTGCGCCACTGCCGCGGCATCGGCATGGGCCCGCACACCGCTCGCGATCGACGTCGACAGCCGCTTTCCGCGCGAAACCGCCACCGATTCAAACGGCGCCGCAGCCTTGTCCACGGCCTCCGAAAGATCGATCGCCGCCATGGTAAAGCCCGCCGAGCCCTCGTCCATACGAGCTAAAAATACCAGACGCTCCGTCAGCGCCGTCAGCCGCGCGACCTGCCCGTGAATGCTCTGCGTCCACTCGCTCTCGCCGCTCTCGATCTCTTGCACCTCATTGGCGGCATCAATCACGGCCAGCGGCGTCTTGATCTCGTGGCTTGCATCGGTAATAAAGCGCTTTTGCTTGCTGTAGCTCTCGACCATCGGCCGAATCACCGCGCCCGAGGCACCCGCCACAATTGCCAACACCGCCAGCCAGCCAATGCAACTAATCGCCACGCTCGCGCTCAAAAACGAATGAAAGCTTGCAAGCTCGCGCGAGCAGTCCACAAACACATAGGTGGTCTCGTCGCCCTGAACCGTAACCGTATAGCGGTAGTTACCAGAAAAGCCCGAGGTCCAACCCTTGGAATATAGTCCTGCAGCGATGCGTGCAGCACGCTTGGCACCCACCGCGGCAATGCGGGCCGTGTTGACATCGGTCACCTGCCCACCGGCAATCGACACCGTAAAGTAGCGCGTGTCGAAGGGAGACTCCGCCGTCATACCTTCAAAATGCCCATCGCGAACGGCTGCCCGGTTACCGGTAGCAACCTTGCCGGCAACCGCATCCTGACCGGGATCGGTCTTGGGCTCATCCGTCCAATCGATGCCGTCCTTGCCCGCCAAGATATAGTCCAGACGAGCGTCGGCCATCTTGCAGACATGCGAGTAGTTGACGATATTGATGCCGGCGATGATAAGCGTAAGCACGGCGGTCACGGCACCCATGGCAACCAGGATGAACTTACGACGCAGGCGACGTCCCATTGCACTGGCAGCATCGGCGCGCCCCGGATTACCTGAGTCCGCGCCCATGCCGAGTTTTGCCGTCGTGCGCTTCCACCACGCACTCGCGCTCACGCCTATTCGCCCTCCTCAACAACCTCGAGCGAATAGCCCTGGTTGCGCGATGCACGAATCGCAACGTTGGCACCAAGCGCCGTCAGCTTTTTGCGCAGGTACGAGATGTAGACCCACACCACGTTGGCGCCTTCGGGCGCGTCCTCACCCCAAACCCCGAGCATCAGACGCTCGGTGGGCATGCGCGTGCCGGCGTTGCGCATAAAGAGCTCCATAAGCTGAAACTCACGATTGGCCAGGTGCTCCTCGCCCAAAGGCCCAACGAGCGTGCACGATGCCGTGTCGAGACGCACGTTGCCCACGCTGAGCGTCGTGGCGTCAATTGCCGTCGCGGCACGCGTCATGGCACGAATACGCGCAAGCAGCTCCTTGGCGGCAAACGGCTTGGTCAGATAATCGTTGGCACCGGCATCCAGGCCCTCGACCTTATCGGACACCTCGCTTTTTGCCGTGAGCATAATGATGGGCAGACGCTTACCGGCGGCGCGTGTGCGCTTGAGCACCTCAATGCCATCCATGCCGGGCATCATGATGTCCAGGATTGCGGCGTCGTAATCGTTGGTGAGTAGATACTCGAGCGCCGTCAGGCCGTCGAGCGCGGTGTCGACCTCGTAGTCGCTATGTTGGAGAATCGCGGTAAGAGCGTGGGAGAGGCCGGGTTCGTCCTCGGCAAGCATCAACTTCATAGTTGCTCCTTTGGCGCATGGCTATACAGGTTTTGATACTGCCGATAATAGCGTACCGTCAACCGCCTTAGCGCAGCCTTAGCTGCTCAACCTGCGCGTTTTTAAATACGCAGGATATGGCTTAGCCAAACTTAAGGCGCACGTGTCGAGCGCTTTGACGCATGCCGAGCGCGAAGGGACAGTGACTCGTCCTTTCACGGCGTCTTAGTTATGCAAAGTGCTCGAGCGTTACTCCTCGTACGCGCCCTCAAGCCGCAGCAGCCACTCCTTGCGGTCGAGGCCGCCGGCATATCCGTTGAGCGAACCATCGGCGGCAACCACGCGATGGCACGGCACAATAATCGAAATGGGATTACGCGCGACCGCGGCCCCCACGGCACGGGGAGACGCAACGGGTGCTTCGTTTCCCGGTACACGATGTCGAGCCGCAACACGCTGGGCGATCTCACCATACGTGGCGACCTCGCCACGCGGAATAGAAAGCAGCTCGTACCAAACTTCACGCTGAAACGCCGTGCCAATCAAATGCAACGGCGGCGTAAACCGAGGTTCCTGCCCTGCAAAATAAGCATTCAACCAAGCCCAAGAACGCTCAAGTACCGACGAGGCAGCACCGTTTGTCGGATTCACCGAAGACATGCCGCCAGCACCAGAAACCGCATCGGCGCCTTCAACATGTTCGGAGTCTTCCCGGAGAAGCGTGGAGCCAAAGTGCTCCTGCCCCTCAAACCAAAGCCCCGTCAAACCGCGGCCATCAGCGGCAAGCAGGATTTCACCCAAAGGCGAAGCAAACGTCGTCGTGACCACCAGCGGCTCCTTTCAAAACTCCGCAACATAATACCGCGAATTGTGCAGACAACCCCAATCGACCCCAAAGCCACCTCAGGCAGCAGGCGCGAACGCGCCGCAGCTGCCGGCCGCGCTCCGCAGTCCCCCAAGGCGGCAGGCGCAAAGCGCCGAGGCCGCCGCCGGGGCCAGGGCCCGCAACGGCCACGTGCCCTCACATCAGCCCAGCGGCCCCAGCCAACAACGGCCCTATCGCAGACTGCTCGCAGCCGAGTCACCGCAGGCGGGGGCCGGGCTTAGCTTTCAGAACACTCCGCAGACCAGTGTGGCGCCTTGTCCGCGGCTCCGAAGGAGCAGGACAAGGCGCCACACATGGTCGAGGACGTTCTGAAAACTAAGCCCGGCCCCCGCCGGACAGGTCAACTTACTCGCAGAGCAGCTTAGCGATCTGGACGGCGTTGGTTGCCGCGCCCTTACGGATTTGGTCGCCGCAGCACCAGAAGGTGATGCCGCGCGCAGCCTCGGGGTTCGAGATGTCGCGGCGCACGCGGCCGACCCAAATCAGGTCCTGGTCGGAGGTGTCCATCGGCATGGGGAAGCGGTCGTGTGCATCCTCGGCAGCCATATCGTCAACCAGCTTGACGCCAGGAGCAGCAGCCAGCGCAGCACGGGCCTCTTCCACCGTAATATCGCGCTCAAACTCGAGCGTAATGCTCTCGGAGTGCGAACGCAGCACGGGCACGCGCACACAAGTGCAGTTCACGCGCAGCTCGGGCAGATGCATGATCTTACGGCCCTCGTTTTGCAGCTTCATCTCCTCGGAAGTAAAGCCCTCCTCCTTGACGCCGCCAATCTGCGGAATCAGGTTGCTCGCCAGCTGGGCGGCAAATGCGCGCGGCTCGGGAATCTCCTCGCCACGGCCCAGGGCGGCCAGCTGAGCCTCGAGCTCGGCCATACCGGGAGCGCCAGCACCCGAAGCCGCCTGATACGTCGAGACGATCATACGCTTTACGCCGGCAAGCTGATGCAGCGGCCAGGTGGGAACCAGGCCGATAATGGTCGCACAGTTGGGGTTGGCGATAAGGCCGTGATGCCACTTGATATCGTCGGCATTGATCTCGGGCACGACCAGCGGCACCTCGGGATCCATGCGGAAGGCATGGCTGTTGTCGACCACGACAGCGCCGCGCTTGACAGCCTCGGGCAGCAGCTCCTTCGCGATATCGTCGCCGGCGGCTCCGAGCACAATATCGCAGCCCTCAAAGGCCTCGGGGCAAGCCTCCTCAATCACGATTTGCTCGCCGCGGAACTCAACGGTCTTGCCCGCAGAGCGCGCGCTCGCCAGCAGCTTGAGCTTACCGACCGGAAACTCCTGCTCGTTGAGGCACTCGAGCATCTGGGTGCCCACGGCTCCCGTCGCGCCCAAAATAGCAACCGTGTACTGTTTCATGCTTCCCCCTTTAAAGGTTGTGGCTTTTGCCCGCACGCCGAGCAGGCCGATTATTGTTGCCAGTGTATACAAGAACGGGGCGGGCACGAAACCCGCCCCGTCGAAACGAAACCGAAACGAAACGCCCTGCCGTAGATTTTTGAGACATGACCCAAAAATCTACCGAGCAGTCGCTACTTTTTGAGCGCGGCCAGAGCGGGATCGACCGGCGCAGGAGCCTCCAGATCGGAGACCTTCACAATGCCGTTTTCGTCGGAGAAGGCACGGTAAATGGTCTGAATCGCTAGGTCGAAGTCCTTCTCCTCGACACCGATAATGATGTTGATCTCGTCACAGCTCTGCGAAATCATACGCACGCTCACGCCGGCCTGGCCAAGCATGCCAAACAGGTGACCCGAGATACCTGCGCGCCCGCGCAGGTTACGGCCGACGGTCGCGATAAGCGCCAGGCCCTCGACAACCTCGATCTCGAGCGGCTCGACCTCCTGCTGAATGTCTCCCACGAGCGAGTACAGCGAATCGTGCACGTCCTGCTCCTGCACCACGGCGCCAAAGCGGTCGACGCCGGTGGGCATGTGCTCGACGGAGACGTCATAGCGCTCGAACACCGATAGCGCGCGGCGCATAAAGCCGACGCGCGGCTTGGTGCGGTCGCGGGCGACGTTGATGGCGACAAAACCGCGCTTGCCAGTCACGCCGGTAATGATGGGCTCTGCCTCGCCCTCGTCAGCCGTCTCGCTAATGATGGTGCCGGGGTCCTGCGGCGCATTGGTGTTCTTGATGACCAGCGGAATGCCTGCCTCGCGCACGGGGAACACGGCTTCCTCGTGCAGGACGCTTGCGCCCATGTACGAAAGCTCGCGCAGCTCCTCGTAGGTAACGCGCGCAATGGGCTGAGCCTCCGGAACAATACGCGGATCCGCAGAATAGAAACCCGAGACGTCGGTCCAGTTCTCGTAAAGGTCGGCGCCCAGGCACTTAGCCAAAATCGAGCCCGAGATATCGCCGCCGCCACGATCGAGCAGCTTGATCTGGCCCTCACGCGTCGCGCCGTAGAAACCGGGCATAACAAAGCCGCCCTGCTGACCGTACTCCTGCACCAGCTCGGAGGTGCGGTTCATGCTGAGCGTACCGTCGTGATGGAACGCAACGACCGTCGCGGCATCCAGGAACGGCAGGCCCAGGTACTCGGCCATCAGGCGAGCGGTGAAGTACTCACCGCGGCTCACGAGCTCCTCGGTGGAGTAACCGCCCGAGCGGGCGCGCTCGGCAAAGGCCGCGAACTCCTCGCGGATGGGATAGGTAAGCTCCAGCTCGTCAGCAATATCAAAATAGCGCTGGCCAATGTCCTCGAGCAACTCCTCGCACGACACGTGATACTTAACGTGCGCGTTAACCAGGTAGAGCAGGTCGGTCACCTTGGTGTCGCCCTTAAAGCGGCGACCGCAGGCAGAAACCACCACAAAACGGCGGGCAGGGTCGGCATCGACGATGGCCTTGATCTTCTTGAAGTGTTCGGCGTCGGCGACCGACGAGCCGCCAAACTTGGCAATCTTAATCATGGGCTGGAGGTTACCTTTCTAAAAGCCTCTGCGAACCTATTTTGCGTGCTCTGATACCATGGTTTCACCGATTGGGACCAAGGCATCCGAGGAGCAGTGTTATATGGGAACTTATCATAGTACACGAGGACGCACTTTATCGTGCTCAAGTAAGGTGGCAATCCGTACCGGCATCGCTCCCGACGGGGGTTTGTTTGTCTCGGACGAGCTCGGCACCCAGCAGGTCGATATCAGCTCGCTTGCAGATAAATCGTACTTTGAAATCGCTCAAGATGTGTTGGGAATGTTACTGAATGATTACACGGCCGAAGAAATTTCGGCGTGTGTCGACGAGGCATACCGCGGCACGTTCGCGAGTGAAGAGGTTACGCCGCTCGTCAAACTCGACGCTGCGCCGGGCGCTGACGCCCCTCAGACCTATGTGATGGAGCTCTTTGGCGGTCCCACGAGCGCCTTCAAGGACGTCGCCCTGCAGATGCTCCCCCGCCTGATGGCCCGCACTTCCGCCAAGGACGGTGGCGCCGAGCGCATCATGATCGTCACCGCCACGTCGGGCGACACGGGCAAGGCCGCGCTCGCCGGTTTTGCCGACGCTCCGGGCACGGGCATCACCGTCTTTTATCCCGAGGGCAAGGTTAGCCGCGTCCAGAACCTGCAGATGTCCACGCAGGAGGGCGACAACGTCGCCGTCTGCGGCATCCGCGGCAACTTTGACGACGCTCAGAGCGCCGTCAAGCGCATCTTTGCCGATAAGGAGCTTGCCGAGCGTCTGGAGGCCGCCGGCACGGTGCTTTCGAGCGCCAACTCCATCAACGTCGGCCGCCTGGTACCGCAGGTCGTCTACTACTTTGCCGCCTATGCGCAGCTGCTGCGCGCCGGCGTCATCAAGGCCGGCGACGCCGTGGAGTTCTGCGTACCGACCGGCAACTTTGGCGATATCTTGGCCGGCTACTACGCCAAGCGCATGGGTCTGCCCGTCGCCAAGCTCGTCGTGGCGAGCGACAAGAACAACGTGCTTGCCGACTTCCTGACCACCGGCGTTTACGACCGTAACCGTCCGTTCTTCACGACCATCTCGCCGTCGATGGACATCCTCATCAGCTCCAACCTCGAGCGCATGCTCTACTTCCTGTCCGATGGCGACTGCGAACTCGTTGCCGGCCTTATGGAGCAGCTGGCACAGACTGGTCGCTACGAGGTTCCCACTGACCTGCTGGCAAAGATTCAGAGCGTCTTTGGCTGCGGTTGGGCCAACGAGGACGAGGTCCGCACTGCCATCAAGAGCTGCTGGGATGCGAACGGCTACGTGATCGACCCGCACACCGCCTGCGGCTATCACGTCTTCGAAAAGGTCGCCCCCGCCGAGGGCGCCAAGGCCCGCGTGCTGCTTTCGACCGCCAGCCCCTACAAGTTCCCGCGCGCCTGCTGCGACGCCCTGGGCCTCGACGTTCCCGAAGATGATTTTGAGGCTATGCGTGTGCTCGAGCAGGCCACCAACACGGTCGCCCCGACCCAGCTCGCCGAACTCGAATCCAAGCCCGTCCGTTTCGAAGACGTCTGCGACGTAGCCGACATGGCCAACTACGTAGAGTCTGCAGCAAAAAAGATGGCTTCCAAATAAACCCCTTATTAAGCGCCGGCGAAAGCCGGCGCACCTTCTTTCATCAGATAACCCCCGGGATGATGACGAACGCGCACAGCGTGCCTGGCTGTTTAGTTCGTCGCGAGTTCCGCACGCAAAGGAAAGCACTTAATGTGCTTTCCGTCTTGCGCAGGACTGCCCGAGCAGCGAACTAAACAGCCAGGCACGCCAGGAGGACTCACATGATCAAAATCACCGTCCCAGCAACGAGCGCCAACTTGGGCATCGGCTACGATACCCTCGGCATGGCCGTCAGCCTCTACTCGCACTTCACCTTCGAGCGCGCCGACAAGCTCACCATCACGGGCTGCCCCGAGGAGTTCCAAAACGAGAATAACCTGGTCTATGTGAGCTTTGTCGATGCTCTGGCCGCATGGGGCGAGCCGGCTTTTCCTGTTGCCATCGATATTCAGACCGACGTGCCCGTCGCCCGCGGCCTGGGTTCCAGCTCCACCTGCGTCGTCGCCGGCATTATGGCGGCCGCCGCGCTGACGGGCCACACCGTCGACCGTGCCGAGCTCGTCCGCATTGCCACCGAGGTCGAGGGCCATCCCGATAACGTCGCCCCCGCTATCCTGGGCGGCGCCGTCTGCTCCTTTACGCCGACCGATTCGCTTCCCCAGTGCCTGCGCTACGAGGTGAGCGATCGCTTGCGTTTTATTACCGTGATTCCGCCCTACGAGGTGCATACGAGCGAGGCCCGCAAGGTTGTGCCACAGGAGATTCCACTCTCCACCGCCGTATGGCAAATGGGCCGCATCGCCGGCATGACGCGCGGCCTGGAGACCGGCGACCTTGACCTGATTGCCGCCGCCAACGACGACCGCATCCAGGAGCCCTATCGCCGCCGCCTCATCCCCGACTACAACGCCGTGCGCGACACCTGCCTTAACGGAGGCGCCAAGACCATCTGGATCAGTGGCTCCGGCTCGACCCTCATGGCCGTGACTGACGACACCATCGTGGCAAAGTTCCTGCAGGTCAAGCTGCTCGAGCAGTTCCCCAAGTGCGACACGCATATCCTCACGTGCGACACGGAAGGCGCCCAGATCGAATACCTGTAGTCGCCGTCCCGTATACTCGCCGGGGAGGCCAGGGGCTTTGCCCCCAAATCGTCCTCGGACATGGCAGGACCCCCGCTGTGCACTTCGTGCGGCGGGGGTCCTGCCGTCCTGCGGAAAGATTTGGGGGCAAAGCCCCTGGCCTCCCCTATGTTAACTTCGCCGGCGGCGGCTACAGGGACCTACGCTCTGGAAAGTCGCCGGGCTGATGTTCTGCATTTTATTGATAGGAGCACTTATTAGAGGCAAGCCTCGGCGATGCGCTTTTTGAGTACGTCGATGCCCACGCCGGTCTGGGAGCTCGTGATGATCACATTCTCGGCAGGGACGTTGAGCTGCTTTTTGATGGCTGCTGCCTGGCGGGCCTGTTGGGTGCGGCTGAGCTTGTCGGCCTTGGTGAGGCAGACGATAAAGTTGAACTCGTTGCCCTGCAGGTAGTCAATCATGTCGTGATCGAGCTTGCTGGGGTCGTGGCGGATATCCACCAGAGAGACGACCAAGTTAAAGCTGCGCTCGGAGTCAAAGAAATCGCCAATGAGCTCGGCCCAGCGGTCGCGCTCGGCCTTGGAACGACGGGCGAAACCGTAGCCCGGCAGGTCCACAAAATGCACGTCGTCGGCCTCAAAAAAGTTGATGTTGCTCGTCTTGCCCGGCGTGCTCGAAACCTTGACCAGGTTCTTGCGGCCAAAGAGTTTGTTCATGATGGAGGACTTGCCCACGTTGGAGCGGCCGACGAAGCTCACCTCGGGACAGGTTGACTCGGGAATCTGCGAAACCTTGCCGTAGCTGGCGACGAACTTGGCAAGCTGGTAGTTAATTGAATCGGCCATGGACACTCCTTGGTCGTAGATTTTTACAAAACGGGCGCGCTATTACGCGGCGGCGATACGACGAACGATGTCAAGCGTGATGCCGCTCGCGGTGCGAGCGTACTCATCCAGATCGAACTCGCGCTCACAAAACGCGTCATATGCCTCGTCACAATTATCGCTGATAGCGCGCAGCACCAGGCAATCGACACCATTCTTGGCCGCGATGTGCGCAATTGCCGCGCCCTCCATCTCGACGCAATCGGCATGCGTGGCCTCAATCGCAGCGTTACGCATGGCGTCACCCGTAACAAAGCGGTCACCCGTGGCGATAGTGCCACACAGGAACTGCTTGGGGTCCTTCTTCGCAGAAGTCTCATCCGCCGAGGCATCCACAAATCCATGCTCGGCAAGCACGGCGGCGGCAACATCAGCCAACGCCGGCGTCGAGACAAACTCCTCGAGCCCCGGCGCGGACTCGGCGATGAGTGCCGTATCGGTATCCAGATAGCGCAGGCACTTGCCTATAACCACGTCGTTAATATGCAGTTTAGGGTTTAGGCCTCCCGCGATACCTGAAAACACAACGGCCTGCGGGGCGTATTTGCTGATGAGATGCTGCGTTGCGGCAGCGGCGTTCACGGTACCCATGCCAGCGGTCGTGGCGACCACCGTCAGACCGTCAAGCTCGCCGCTCACAACGGTCAAGCCCGCCTCCTGCGCCTCATGTGCGCCACTCAGCTCTTCTTTAATCTGCGCAACCTCTTTTTCGAGTGCACCGATGATTGCGATGGTAGGCATACCATCCCCCAAACCCGTGAAAACTGCTATCCACGGTATGGTACCAGCATTTTGACTCAACCGCGCAATACGAAGCCGCTAGACCAGCGCAGCGCGGGTATCGTAGAGGAGCAAAATGACTTGCTAGCCGATGGCGTTTTTTAGCTCCACGCGGCGCTTTTTCATGCCGGTCATAACTGCATTGCGCAGCTCGGGCATGCGCGCGGTATCCATCTGGGGCACGCCCTCAAGCTTATAGGGAATGCCCAGTTGCTCGTACTTGACGACGCCCATCGTGTGATACGGCAGCATTTCCAAGCCCACCACGTTATGCCACGGGGCAATCAGGCGACCGAGTGCCTCGCACTCCTCCACCGTGTCGGTAATACCCGGCACCACTACGTGACGGATAACGACCTTGATCCTACGACGCGCCAGCTCATCGCCAAACGCCAGAATGCGCGCAGGATCGCATCCGGTCAGCTTTTTATGCTCAACCGGATCGGCATGCTTAATGTCGAGCAGCACCATGTCGGTCTCGTTGAGAACGGCATCGAACTTCTCGGGGTGGTTGGGGTCAAACGCATATCCGCAGCTGTCAAGGCAGGTATGCACGCGGCCATCGGGGTTGTTGTGCATTGTACGGAACAGGTCGGCCAAAAACTCGGGCTGCAGAAGCGGCTCGCCACCCGAAACCGTAATTCCGCCGCTGCGGTAAAACTCATGGTTACTCTGGAACTCGTCCATGAGGTGCTCGACGGTCACCATGGTGCCGCCGTTAACAGACCAAGTATCGGGATTGTGGCAATACGCGCAGCGCATGGGACAGCCTTGGACAAACACTACGAAGCGGATGCCGGGACCGTCAACCGTACCCATCGTCTCAATCGAATGTACGCGACCCAGGGCAAACGCGGAGTCCTCGGGACGAGCGTCCACACCCTCGAGCGTCATCTCAGCCATTCCCGCTACCTTGCCTCTCTTTGGTTTTAGTTACATAAATGCCAGAGCCATTCTAGCCCATACGCATGATGGCGAAACGGTTTAGAGGTCAATTAGGTCGTCCTATTTGACTCCACGCAAAAGCGGCGGGAAGGTTGTCACAACCCGCCCGTCGCCGAGGCAATAGAAATCGATAGACGCCAGGCCTTACGCCTTTAGCGTGAGCACCGCACCGAAGGCGGTCGGACCGCAATGACTCGAGATGACGCCGCCGACCTGAGTCCAAGTAATATCCTTAAAGCCCAGGTCATGCGCATAGACCTCCATGTCGTCGCGCAACTCCTGGGAAAGGCCCACCGAATACGCCAGGCCAATGTGCGAGTAGTCAATCTCGCCCTTCGCAACCATGTGGTCAATAAAGGCGCGGGCGCATTTGAGCATAGAGCCGCGGAACTTCTTGGTTGCCACGAACTTGCCGCCCGTTACCTCAATGCAGGGCTTAATCTTGAGCAGATGGGCGCCAAGGAATGCCATGTTGGACAAGCGACCGCCCGCCTTAAGGAAGGCTAGGTCGGTAGGAACAAAGCCCAGCAGCACACGATCCATGACGGAATTCGTAAAAGCAAAGATCTCGTCGACGGTGGCATCGGGGTGAGCCTCGATGTATTTGGCGGTCTCGACGACAACGAGCGACTGGCCCACCGAGACAAAGCGCGTGTCCATGGAGAACACGTAGTCGCGGCCCTTAGCTGCAATCTTGGAGGACTGATGCGAGCAGGTCGTGGCCTCGGAGTACGCAAGATGCAGAATAGTCGCGTCGGGCTGCTCGGCATGAATGCGGTCATACACGTGAGCAAAATCCGCAGGCGCGCAGCCGCTGGTCTTGGGCATTACGCCAAACTCGTTGCAGCGTGAATAAATCTCGAGCGGATCGATCGAGCCGTCCTCGACGGTCTCGTCACCAATCGTGACATGCATGGGCACGCGCACGATGCCGTAGCGCTCGCAGAGCTCCGGCGTCACATCCGACCCAGACTCGACCACGATTACGTACTTGCCCATTATTATCACGACCCATCTCGACATTGGCTTTTCAATACATGGCACGCGCCGCCGCACTGTTGCACAACAGCGTCCAAGCGCCAAAGAGACGCCGCCCCTTGCACACAACAAAGGACAGCGTCTCCCTGGAAAACTCCGTGCTTATCTAGGATTCTACACGGTTTATTGAGGAGTGTTACTTATTCCGCAAACGGTAGCTATACGCGATAAACGGTAGTTGCCAAGAAAGTATCCCGTGCGTCCAGCCCATCAGGAGAGTTCCGCCTAGAGGGTGACTACACAGGACCCCAGCCGGGGCTGTTTGGGCTACCTCCCAAAACATTCCGCACTGATATCTTCTGTATTGAAGACGTCGATGATGCACCCGTATACCATTGACGTCGACACCATCAGA
>NZ_JBCPDN010000060.1:0-14592 GCF_040915425.1 Collinsella aerofaciens
GGACCCGTACCCGTTCTGGCTGGATTAATGGATGGAAACGGGTGTTCTATCGGGACACACATTTTGTCCTATAAGCCAAAACCGAGCCCTGCACATAATGGCGCAGAACTCGGCGAACGGGTGAGCGGTCAAGGGTAGGTTTTAAGGCATGTCCCAAAACCTACTTGAGGAGGAAGTCGGGGAGGGGAATGGTACGGGCCTCGCGATGCTCGGGATCGGTGATGTGGTCGGCAGGATAGCCACAGACAAGCATGTGATAGGGATAAACGCCCTTGGGCAGATTGAACTGCTCCTGTGCCACCTCTGGCTTAAAATGGCATACCCAGCACGTTCCCAGGCCCTGCTCGGTGGCCTCCATCATCATCTGATCGCAAACGATGGATGTATCGATTTCGCTGGAATTCATCTGATCATACGGGCGCACCCAAGCATCATCGGTAACGCTGCAAATAAGGAAGATAAGCGGAGCGCCAAAGATAGACCCATCACGAGCAAACCGAGGCTGACAAGCAGCAGCCTTCTCCAGAAGCTCAGGCGTATCCAACACCATCACACGGGTTGGATGGTTATTACAAGCAGAAGGAGCAATACGCCCAGCCTCAACAATGGCATCCACCACCGACTGCTCAACAGGACGGTCTTCAAACAAACGACAAGAATACCGAGAACGAGCCAAATCCAAATAACTCACAACCAAGCCCTCCAAATTCAACGAATCAATCCAAATAAACCAAAGGGTACCCAAAGCCCCATCCACCCAAACGTTTAAGGCGGTCCCAAAGTTCCCAATCGGGTCCAAAGGCCCCGCCAACAAAAGCCCCATCGCTTTCAAAGTATCAGCCAAAGTTCCCAATGGTGGTACGTAAGGCGAAGGGCCGGCACCTGTTTACTTTCGAACGACTCTGCCATGCAGCCGGAGTGAGAAAGCAAACAGGTGCCGGCCCTTCGCCGCCGGGACACGTACCCCCAATTAACTGTTCTTCATGACAATCGAATCCACGACATCAGCCACATTCTCGCAGCAGTCGGCGCAGTACTCCAGGAAAGCGTAGACGTCACGCCAGGCGATGACCTCGAGCGGGTCCTTGCCATTGACGTGCAGGTTGCGCATGGCGTTGATGTAGAGCTCATCGGCCTCGGACTCAATGGTGTTGATCTGGATGACCAGCTCGCGCAGGGTCTTGGACTTGCGGTAATTAGGCAGCTCGACCATAAGGTCCTTCATGGCGCGGCAGGCGTCGGTCACCTTGTGGGCGATGACAATGGCATCGGGGTGGATGCTCTGGATGTTGGTGAAGTAGACGCGCTGCACGACGCCCTCGATACGGTCAAGCACAGTGTCGAGCGAGCAGCTCATCAGGTCCAGATCCTCGCGCTCAAGCGGGGTGATAAAGGCAGTGAGCAGGGCATCCTCGAGCTCATGGTGCTTCTTGTCGGCCGCATGCTCAATCGCATGCATCTCTTCGAGCATGCCGTGGATCTGCGCGGGATCAAAGTTCTCAAAAATCTTGATGAGCAACTCTGCGGCCTGGACAGCAAGGTCGGCGCAGGCGACGTAGTTGTCAAAGTAGAACGAATCGGGTTTCTTTGCCATGAGTGGGTCCTTTCGAGGCGAAGACGGGTGGGCGAGGTATTGCGGTCCGGATGGACGTTCGGTTTGACTAGATGAACATCATGAACAGCTTGGCCATGACAAAGCTGATAAGTCCGCAGGCGGGGAAGGTGAAGAACCAGGTGAACATCATGTCCTTGACGACACCGAAGTTGATCGCCGAGAGGCGCTTGACGGCACCGACACCCATAATGGCGCAGGTCTTGATGTGCGTGGAGGACACGGGGATGCCGGTGAGCGTGGCAAGCAGCAGGTTTGCGGCGCCCGCCAGGTCGGCGGAGAAGCCCTGGTACTTTTCGAGCTTGACCATGCTCTGACCGACAGACTTGATGATGCGCTCACCGCCCACGCTGGTGCCGATGCCCATGGTGGCCGAGCACAGCAGCATGATCCAGATGGGGATGCCGGCGTCGCCGACGCTCGTCTGTCCGCTGGCAAAGGCGACACCTAAAAAGAGCACGCCGATAAACTTTTGTCCATCTTGCGCGCCGTGCATAAAGCTCATGGCCGCGGCACTTGCGATCTGAGCATATTTAAAGAAGACATTGGCACGTCGCCTGTTGGCGGCGGCGAAAAGAATCGAGACGAGCTTGCACAGGACCCAGCCCATGATAAAGCCCAGGCCGATGGAGAGCGCCAAGCCGTAGATGACCTTCATCCACTCGTGGACGTTGACGCTGCTCGCGCCGCCGAGGGCGATTGCGGCACCGGTCAGGCCGGCGATAAGGCTGTGGCTTTGCGAGGTGGGGATGCCAAAACGCGATGCCGTGGCGCCGTAGACGACGATGGAGAACAGCGCCGCGCAGAGGCACGCGAGCGCCATGGTGCTGTTTCCGCCAAAGTCGACGATATGTGAGATGGTGTTGGCGACGCTCGCGTTAAAGTGCGTCATGATGAGCACGCCGAGGAAGTTGAATGCGGCGCTCATGAGAATGGCTGCGCGGGCGGGCATGCAGCGCGTGGTGACACAGGTCGCGATGGCGTTGGGCGCGTCGGTCCATCCGTTGACGAAGATAGCGCCGAGCGCGAGGATCACGGTGACGGCAAGGACTGGGTTCGACACAATTTGGCCGAGGAAGGCTGAGAACGTTACGTCCATATATGGGCTTTCTCGAAGTTTGCAGGCACGTTACAAAAACATGATAAATCGTATCACCTCCTGCGGGTTTCTTTACCGAGTTCTGATGGGAGAAGTGAATTTTTTGGCACTAACATTGAATATTTGCCCTGTTGACCGCGGGTGTTCTTTTTGCTAGCACGCCATGAGGACACGTGCGCGCCCCAACATCCCAAAACCACAGCCTGTTCGCTTTACAATATGCAAACATGCGTTCGATAATAGGAGGCATGGAATATCGACAGACAGATGGTAAAACTCGACGCGTGCACAAGCAGTATGTGGACGTCGTGGCCCGCATCCTCGCGGGCGGACAAGTCGTGCCGGTTACCGTCTGCTGGGTCGACGGTCGCTGTTTTACGATCGACGAGATTGTCTCATCCACCGGTTTTGGCCTAACGGTTCACGGCATTCGTACGGCAACCTATAAGGTTCGTTTTGGTGGGCATGCGACCGAACTGTATCTGGAAGAACAGGCGCGCGAGCGACCGGATGGCTCGCAGGCCCATCTGATGCGTTGGTGGGTGTGGGCATTCGACCGTACGCTCGAGAGCGGGCGCCGCAGGTAAGAGCGCGCGGCATTCGGGTACAATGGCAGGAATCTTGTCACCTACGGCGCTGTCGCGGCGCTTTTGAAAGGACGATATTATGAACGATATCCAGGGTTATCAGAACGGCCCCATTGAGACCGGCGCAAGCCGTGCCAAGGAGATGTCGCCGCGTGCGTACAACCTTGCCATGTCTGCCCTGATCTTTTTGGGCTTTTGCGCCATGGGTGCCGGTGCTTACTTTACGAGCACCATGGCGTTCGCCCGCATGATGATGAGCGGCGCCGCCTTGCCGCTGGTCTTTGGCTCGTTTATTTTGACCATCGTCGGCATGGTCATGATGTCGGCCGCCGCGGGCAAGCAGTCTGTGGGTCTGTCCCTTGTGGGCTACGTAATCTTTGCGAGTACCTTTGGCCTGACCGCGTCGTTTGGCCTTGCCAATTACGACCTGCCCACCATCAACACTGCCTTTATCGCCACGGCCGCCATCACCTTTGTCTTTGGTGCGCTGGGCGTGACCTTCCCCAAGTTCTTCCAGCGTGTGTACGGCATTGGTTTTGGCATCCTGCTTGCCACGATTCTGGTCGAGATCGTGCTGATGTTTATGGGCGTCTCGCAGTCCATCACCGACCTGATCGTGATCGTGGTGTTCGCCGGCTTTATTGGCTACGACACCTATGTGGCCACGACGGTGCCGCCCACGCTGCCCAACGCCGTGCTCATGGCATCCAACCTGTTCGTGGACATCATCAACGTGTTCCTGCGTATTCTGAATATCCTTGGTCGTCGCGACTAGTGCCAAATTGCAGCGGTGCTTGCGCACGTGTAAATCGATGCGGAAGGCGGTCCTTCGGGGCCGTCTTTTTTGTGCGTGGCGGGGTATCATGGATGGAAAAGCCGATAGCGGCAGAGACCGAGAAAGGTGACCACTTATGGCAGACGTCGACAACAGGAACCGTAACCGCAGGCCCAATCGCGCGGGACAGTCCAATCCCAAGCGCGAGGCCCGTGCCAAGGCCGCCGAGCGTCACGTGGTGACTGTGTCCGAAGCGTGCGCCAAGGATATCGAGCGCTCGCTTGCCGGCGTGCGCGAGTTCGACGGTATGCCTGCCGGCTTTGTCGCGGCGATGAAGGCCAAGGTTCAGAGTGCTGTGGCCGCCGAAGAACAGGTTGCCGAGGACGTCGAGGGCGCGGAGGCTGCCGAGGTCGAGGCAGCGCTCGAGCCCGTCGAGGAGCCTGCCGAGGAAATCGCTGAAGCTGAGTCCGCGCCTGCTGAGGAGCCCGCTTCGGTTCTGCCCGAGGTTACCGTGCTCGATGCCTCCGCCACGCAGGCCATCCTGGACAACGGTCGTGGCTATGCGCAGTTCTGCGACATGGCCGTGCTCGCCTTTGCCTCGTTCACCAACCCGGGCGGTGGCTATATTCAGGGCTATCTGGGCCAGGAGGCCACGCTGTGCGCCGATTCGTATCTGTACAACGTTCTCGATAGGCAGCGCAAATGGTACGGCGAGAACCGTCGCCGCAACATCAACTGCGAGCTTTACCGAAACCGTGCGCTGGTGGTGCCTGCGGTGCGCTTCGACCGCAACCACGTGCATGCATACGCCGACGTGATCGTGGCCGCCGCGCCCAACGTTAAGCGCGCCCGCCAGGAGTATCGCGTGAGCGACGATGCTCTGCTGGATGCCCTGCGCGACCGCATTCGCTTTGTGCTTGCCATCTGCGACGAGCTGGGTCGCGAGAAGCTCGTGCTGGGCGCTTGGGGCTGCGACAACAACGGTTTTGACGCAGAGGCCGTGGCCGAGCTCTTCTGCAAGGAGCTCGCGTCGGGCGACTTTAAGGTCAAGCAAGTCTTCTTTGCCGTGCCTTCTACGCGCTGGGATGAGGATTTTGCCAAGTTCGAGCACGTGCTGGCAAACTTCCCCGAGCGCAACGAGGAGTCTTATGCCCAGGTTGCCGCTCGCGCTGCGGCAGCTCGCGCCGCCGAGCAAGCCCAGGCTGCTACCGAGGATGATGAGGACGAGGACGATTGGCGCAAGTACCTGTAATCGGTACGTGCTGACAGATAGGTCGAGCCGGCGGGAGAGGCTGCTTCCGTCGGCTTTTTACTGAGCGAGGGGCTTACGATGAAAAACGTTCTATGCTTTGGCGACAGCAACACCTACGGTTACGATCCGGCGGGCATGCGCGACGGCACCGCGGTGCGCTATGCGCAGGATGTGCGCTGGTGCGGCGTGGCCCAACGTGACTTAGGCGAGGGCTGGCATGTAATTGAAGAAGGCCTCAACGGCCGCACGACGGTACGCGACGACATGTGCCATCTGGACACCAATCTTAACGGCATCCGCGCACTTCCGATGCTGCTCGAGGCCCATAAGCCGCTGGACGCCATTGTGATCATGCTGGGCACCAACGACTGTAAGACGGTCTTTAACGTGACAGCTTCCGATATCGCCCGTGGCGCCATGGCGCTGATTCGCGCCGTCCGCGCGTTTCCGTGGACCGACGCTGCGCCTTGTCCGCGCATTCTGCTGATGTCGCCTATCAAGATTAAGCCGCAGATCGCCGACGTATATATGACCGATTTTGACGAGCATTCCGTAGAAGCCTCGGAACATTTTGGTGAGTACTACGCGCATGTGGCTGAGCAGTTTGGCTGCGACTTTTTGAATGCCGCCGACTTTGCCGAGCCGGGCGATATCGACTATCTGCATATGATGCCCGAAAGCCATGAGAGCCTGGGTCACGCCGTGGCAGCCAAGCTCCAAGAGATGCTCGGTGAGTAGCGCGACCCCAAACCAACACAAAGGGGGCGGGCACCTTTGTGTTGGTTTGGGTTGCGGACTTTAGTACTGCCACATGTGATTGACGGGGCCGGAACCTTTGCCCATGTCAAAGCCGGCGGCGAGAGCGCCCGTTAGGTATGCCTTGCCCGCATTGACGGCGTCGGCAAGATCCATGCCCTGGGCCAGCGCGCAGGCGATGGCGGACGAGAGCGTGCAGCCGGTGCCGTGCGTGTTGTCGGTCTCGATGCGCTTGTGGCGGAACCACGTGGTGAGTGGATCTCCCAGATGGTTGCCCTCGTCATCGAGTGGCGCGGGTTCGGCCAGTACATCGTTGGCCTCGTTGACAAGATGCCCACCCTTAACGAGGGATGCGCAACCAAAGCGGCGGGTGAGGAGCATGGCAGCATTTTGCTGCGTGCGCTCGGAGTCGACCTCGTAGTCGAGCAGGGCCATGGCCTCGGGAATATTGGGCGTGATGACGGTTGCCAGCGGGAACAGGCGGTGTGTAAGCGCTTCGGCGGCGTCCTCTGCGATCAGACGAGCGCCCGAGGTGGCTACCATGACGGGGTCGACTACCACGTTTGTCGCGTTCCAAGCGCTCAGGCGGTCGGCGATAACATCGATAATCTCGGCAGAGGAAACCATGCCAATCTTGACGGCGTTGGGGCGGATATCGTCAAAAACGGCATCGATCTGCGCCGCGACAATATCCGGGGAGATGTTCTGCACGGCGGTGACGCCCAGGGTGTTCTGTGCGGTGATGGCGGTGATGGCCGTCTCGGCATACAGGCGGTGCGCCGTGATGGTCTTGATGTCGGCCTGAATGCCGGCGCCACCGCTGGAATCGGATCCTGCGATGGATAGAACGGCAGGTACCTTACTGCGATCCATGTTCGCTCCCTTGTTCGGTCGGAATCAAATGGGTCTATAAGCCAGCATTATAAAGATGCCCGGGCCGACTCTATGTCGAACCCGGGCGGGCGATGCAATCTTTACGCAAATGCAAGCAAATGTTCACATGTCAACAATTGACAGGCACCAGCTCGCCGCCAGAAGCGGCCGCGGCGACAGGGCTAGTCCTCCATGCCGAGGTCGATCGTGGTGCCCTCGAAGATCTTGTTGACGGTGCGGACGGCGCACATCTTGCCACACATAGTGCAAGTGCCCTCGGTGGCGGCGGGGGACTCCTCGTAGCGCTTCTTGCCCGTAACCGGGTCGAGCGCGCACTTCCACATGGCGTCCCAGTCGAGCTTGCGGCGTGCCTGGCCCATCTTGTCGTCCATGTCGCGGGCGTGGGGCACCTTTTTGGCGATGTCGGCGGCGTGTGCGGCGATCTTGGTGGCCATGAGGCCGTCGAGCACATCCTGGGCGTTAGGCAGGCATAGGTGCTCTGCTGGTGTCACGTAGCACAGGAAGTCGGCACCGGAGCTGGCGGAGATGGCGCCGCCGATGGCAGCGGTGATGTGGTCGTAACCCACGCCGATATCGGTCACCAGCGGCCCGAGCACATAGAACGGGGCGTTGTGGCACAGGCGCTTCTGTAGCTTCATGTTGGCAGCGATCTCGTCGAGCGCCATGTGACCCGGGCCCTCGACCATGACCTGGACGCCGGCGGCCCAAGCGCGCTTGCACAGCTTGCCCAGCTCGATCATCTCGGCGGTCTCGGTGGCGTCGTTGGAGTCGTAGAGGCAGCCCGGGCGGCAGGAGTCGCCGAGCGAAATCGTCACGTCGTACTCGTGGCAAATCTCGAGCAACTCGTCGTAGAACTCATAGAACGGGTTCTCGTTACCGGTGACCTCCATCCAGCCAAACAACAGTGAGCCGCCGCGGCTCACGATGTTCATCAGGCGGCCGGTCTCCTTAAAGGTCTTGGTGACCGACTTGTTGATGCCGCAGTGAATGGTCATAAAGTCCACGCCGTCCTCGGCATGCGCGCGCACGACTTCGAACAGGTCGTCCTTGGTGAGCTTGACCAGCGGCTTTTCCATGTAGCCGATGGCGTCGTACATGGGGACGGTGCCTACCATGAGCGGCGTCTCGTCGATGAGCTGCTGGCGGAACTGGCGCGTCTTGCCCGAGTTGGAGAGGTCCATGATGGCGTCGGCGCCAAAGTCCTCGGCGATCTTGACCTTCTTCCATTCCTCGGCGGCATCGGCCTTGTCGCCCGAGATACCCAAGTTCACGTTGACCTTGGTGGACAGGCCTTCACCGACGCCAAAGGCGCGCATGCCTTTTTTGATGTGCACGATGTTGGCGGGAATGGCGATACGGCCGTCGGCCACGCGCTCGCGGATGTACTCGGGGTCGCGATGCTCGCGCTCGGCGACTTCCTTCATCTGCGGCGTGATCTGCCCGGCACGGGCGAAGTCGATTTGCGTGACGAGCTTGGGCTCGGTCTGTGTGCTCATTGGCACGGCTCCCTTCGTTGGCATTACCCATATCAGGTTTGCGGGTCAGGGCGGGCGCGCCCAGTCTCAGCCTGCCGTCTTGTCCTGCAAGCTCCCCGTTTATGTGGTGGGCTCAAGTATAGCTCGAATGGGTACGATTGGCCTAACGAGCGTGCCTGTGGGGAGGCGTACATGGAAGACAAGCATCTATATCGAGAGACACAATGGGATGTATCGGCCGCGGAAAGCCGTGCGCACCATGGCCTTGTCGCGATTGGTTTTGCGGTGCTTGCCGTGTTGGTGATTGCCTTTTGTATCTGGACGTTTGGCGGTCGCGGCGGCGCTGAATGGGAGTTCGAGGCTGATGATAGCCTACCGATTATGACGGTGAGGAGTACTGGCGGTAATGCCAATACGCTCGCCGCGCCGGGCGACTATTGGTATCCGCGCGACGAGTTTGTGCAGTTGCAACTGAGTGGTGGGTCCATTCCAGGTGAAGAAATCGAATGCGTGACGTTTGACGCGGCGCTCAAAACGCTCACGGTGAAGCTCAAAGATCAAGGAGATGTGCCCACGACCATGGATATCGCCCTGACGGAATGGCGTTTGGAGCCTCCGACGGGTGTTGCGGTGTCCGAGGTTGAGCACGTCAAGATTGTCTATCAGGACGGTTCGACAAACGGGATTGCAAAGGCCGATGGCTTGGCGGAGTAACGGGGTGTTTGGAAACGGCGGGCCTATTGTGCCTGTGCGTTCATGAAAACCAGGGTGTTTTTGTCTGAAAGCTCGGGGATGTGCCGATAGCCGATGTTGAATGCGGTAAGTTCGCTTGCATCCTCGAGCTTGTTTTCTGCCATCCACCGCACCATGGAGCCGCGCGCCTTTTTGCTGGCGGTCGACCGTTGGATGGGCTTCCCGTTGCGGATACCCTCGCCAAAGAGGCACGTGACGGCCGTGGCGTCGCCCGCGAGGTGGGGCAGAACGGCTTTGGCGTATTCCGCGCTGGCGAGGTTGACGATCGTAGCGTTGGAGCCCGCCGGAGCGATGGCCCGTGCGAGCTTGTCGCTCCAAAACGCGTAGAGGTCTCGGGCATCGTCAACGGCGAGCTTCGCGCCCATCTCCAGCCGATACGGTTCGACGGCATGAAAGGGACGAACGCACCCGTAGAGGCCGGAGAGGATCCACAGGTGGCTTTGCAGCCAGGCGAGCTGTTCGGCATCCATTACCTCGGGTGCCATGCTCTGGTACTGAATGCCGTGATAGGACATGATTGCAGGGGAGATGCGGCGCGCGATACCGGAATCGGCAAGATCGCCGTTTCCCAAGATGGGCTCGAACTCATGCAAAATGTCGAGACAAGGGCCCAGCAGCTTGTTGCTGACGTTCCACAGAGCTTGTAGACCGCTGTCGCCTTCGGTTCGTTCGATGTCCAAGAGCGCATGGTGCAGCTGGGCGGTCTCGCGCGCAAAGGGCGGAATCCCCTGAACTTCAAAAGCATCTTGTGCCGCGCGCATCTGCTTGGCGGGCGAAATGATGACCTGCAGCATGGACTCTCCTCTGCCAAAAAGGAAGTTGCGGTGGAATACGGTCTGTTTTGGCCGTTTATGGGCCAGTTTAGTCCGTATTTCACCGCAACTGATGAAGGGTTGGTTAGGCTCGCTCGATGAAGGCCTTGTAGCCGCGATAGGCCTCGTAGATGTCGGCCTTGTTGGCGACCTCCCACAGGGCGTGCATGGACAGGACGGCAACGCCGGAGTCGATGACGTTCATACCGTACTTGGCCATGATGTAGGCGATGGTGCCGCCGCCGCCCGCGTTGACGCGACCGAGCTCACAGGTCTGGAAGTCCACGCCGGCCTCGTCCATGATGTCGCGGACGAGGGCCACGTACTCGGCATCGGCGTCGTTGGAACCGCCCTTGCCGCGGCTGCCCGTGTACTTGTTAAAGCACAGGCCGCGACCCATAAAGGCCGCGTTCTTGGTCTCGAACTTGCCGGCATAGCCCGGGTCGAAGCCGGCGGACACGTCGGAGGAGAGCATACGGCTGCGGGCGAGCGCGCGGCGCAGGGCCAGCGGGCTGTCCTCGCCGGCGAGCGTCATGATCTCGGCGACGGTGTTCTCGAAGAAGCGGCTCGTCATGCCGGTGGCGCCCACGGAGCCGATCTCCTCCTTATCGACGATGAGCGTGATGCTCGTGCGCTCCACGTTGGCGACGTCGATCTGGGCGAGCATGGACGGATAGGCGCAGACACGATCGTCGTGGCCATAGCCCAAGATCATGGAGCGGTCGAGGCCCATGTCGCGGGCGGGGCCGGCGGGCACGACCTCGATCTCGGCGGAGAGGAAGTCCTCCTCCTCGACGTCGTACTGCTCCTTAAGGATGTCCAGGAACATCTGCTTGACGGGCTCCTTGGGGGCGTCCTTGTCGTCCTCGTCAAACTTGACGGGACGGCCGCCCACGATCACGTCGAGGATCTCGGCGTCGACGGCGTCCTTGGCGGGCTTGGACATCTGCTCGCTCGAGAGGTGGATCAGCAGGTCGGAGATGGTAAAGACCGGATCGTCTGCCTTGTCGCCGATGTTGATGTCGACGGTGGTGCCGTCCTTTTTGCAGATGACGCCCACGAGTGCAAGCGGGGAGGCCACCCAGTGGTAGCTCTTGACGCCGCCGTAGTAGTGCGTGTCGAGGTAGGCCATGTCGCCGGCCTCGAAGGCGGGATTCTGCTTAAGGTCCAGGCGCGGCGAGTCCACGTGAGCACCCAGGATGTTAAAGCCCTGCTCGAGCGGGACGGTGCCTAGGTTGACGAGCATGAGGTCTTTGCCGTGATTGGCGGCGTACACCTTGTCGCCGGCCTTGAGCTCGCGGCCTTCGGCAATCACGGTCTCCAAGTCGACGTAGCCCGCCTCCTCGGCCATCTTGATGCCGGTCTTGACGCACAGGCGCTCGGTCTTATTCTCGCTCAAAAACTGCTTATAGCCGCGGCAAAGCTCCTCGAGTTCCTCGACTTGCTGTGGCGTGTACTTTTTCCATGCGCAGGGACGCTCCATGACGCAGGCTCCTTTCGGATCGATCGTGCTGGTTGATGTACCGTGAGCCATCGTATCACGCGCGGGCCCGCGGCGGCAGGGAAGCCTGATGTGCGGTGGCCGCGGGGCGGGGAGCGTGTAAACTGGTGTGAGCAAACCGTGCCCAGCCCAAAGCGAGGTATTCAATATGTCTGACAAGCGCCGCACCTTTGCCGTTATCGACGGCAACTCGCTCATGCACCGCGCCTTCCACGCCGTGCCGCCCACCATGAATGCGCCGGACGGGCGCCCCACCAACGCGATCTTCGGCTTTCTGAACATGTTTCTCAAGATGATCGATGCCTTTAACCCCGACGGTGTGGTCGTGGCGTTTGACAAGGGCAAACCGCGCGTGCGCATGGAGATGCTGCCGCAGTATAAGGCGCAACGCCCGCCCATGGACCCCGATCTGCATGCGCAGTTTCCGATGATCAAGGAGCTGCTCACCGCGCTCAACGTGCCGATTCTGCAGTCCGAGGGCTGGGAAGGCGACGATATCCTGGGAACCATGGCGCGCCTGGGTGAAGAGGCCGGCTGCGACATGCTGCTGGTGACCGGCGACCGCGACATGTATCAACTCGTGACCGAGCACGTCAACGTGGTCTCGACCCGCAAGGGCCTGTCCGACGTGGCGATCATGACTCCCGAGAGCGTGGACGACCTGTATCACGGCATTACGCCGGCGCTCGTGCCCGATTTTTACGGTCTAAAGGGCGATACGTCGGACAACATTCCCGGCGTACCGGGCATCGGCCCCAAAAAGGCGAGCGCGCTCATCGCACAGTACGGCAGCTTGGACGAGGTCATCGCGCATGCCGACGAGGTCAAGGGCAAGATGGGCGAGAACCTGCGTGCGCACATCGACGATGCGCTGCTGAGCCGCAAGGTCGCAACCATTCGCACCGATGCGCCCGTCGAGCTCGACTTTGACGAAACGTCCTTCCCGGCGTTTTCTGCCGACGAAGTGTCCGCGGCGCTGGGCACGCTTGGTATCACCGCCATGCAGAACCGTTTCTTGGCGCTGATCGGCGGCGAGGGCGGGGCTGCTGCTGCCTCCAGTGTGTTTGAGATACCTGCGATGGTTCGCGCAGCCGCCGGCGATGCCGACGCGCTTGGTGCCGTTGCGGCTGAGGTTTCCCGCGCGATTGATGCCGGCGAGTGGGTCGCCGCCGTGGTGGACGACGACAAGGAAGAGGGCGCGCTCTTTGGTCTGACGCGCACGCTGTGGTTGGCGACGTCCAAGGGCCTGTTCGCGCTCGAGGAGGGCGACGGCGGTACCACTGCCGTAGTCGATGGCTTCAACTTCGCCCACGGCGTGATTGCCGGCGTGCTTGCGCGCCTGTTTGTGGAGGGCCGCGTGGCGAGCCCGGATATGAAGGCGTTGTTGCACGAGCTTTCGCCCATCGATTCTTCTGAACTCGAGCTCATGGATCCGCTCGCTACCGATTCCACGCGTATCTTCGATACCGTGGTCGCTGCCTATCTGCTGGATTCCGATCGCTCCGAGTTCGATGAGGCATATCTTGCCGATACGTATCTGCAGATGGCGCTGCCTGCGGCGCGCGGCGCAGAGGGTGCTGGTGAGGACGCTCCGGCGCCTGCCGCCCGTACTGCGGCTCTGACGCTGGCGCTCGTGGCACCGTTGCGCGAGTGCATGGCCCGTGAGAATGCCGCCAACGTGTTCGATGGCATCGAGATGCCGCTCGTTCCGGTACTTGCCAAGATGGAGCGCGCGGGCATGCTCGTGGACCCCGACCGTCTGCACAGTCTGTCCGAGGGTCTGGCGACCCAGATTACCGAGGTTGAGCGCAGTATTCGCGACCTGGCGGGTGACGAGACCTTTAATATTGGCAGTCCCATGCAGCTGTCGCATGTGCTCTTTGATGTGATGGGGCTTCCGACCAAGGGCCTCAAGAAGACTAAGCGCGGCTATTATTCGACCAACGCCAAGGTGCTGAGCGACCTTGCGCGTGACCACGAAATCGTGCGTCTGATCTTGGACTGGCGTGAGAAGTCTAAGATCAAGTCCACCTATCTGGACACCCTGGGCCCGCTACGCCGTGGTGACGGTCGCGTACACACTACGTACAACCAGACCATCACGGCAACGGGGCGTCTGTCCTCGAGCGACCCGAACCTGCAGAACATCCCGACGCGCTCGGAGCTGGGTCGTACCGTTAAGACGGCGTTTTCGGCAGGCGAGGGAAGCGTCTTTTTGGCGGTGGACTACTCGCAGATCGAGCTGCGTCTGCTGGCGCATCTCTCGGGTGACGAGCACTTGGTGCGCGCCTTTAACGAGGGCGAGGACTTCCATGCCGAGACGGCGGCGCGCGTGTTCGGTGTGCCGGTGTCCGAGGTAACGCCCGACCTGCGCAGTCGCGCCAAGGCCGTGAACTTTGGCATCGTGTATGGTCAGCAGGCCTACGGCCTGTCGCAGTCGCTGCATATCTCGATGGCCGAGGCGCGCGACATGATCGACCGCTACTACGAGGCCTACCCGGGCGTGCGTACGTTCCTCGACAACGTGGTAGCACGTGCCAAGCAGACGGGCTACGCCGAGACCATGTATGGCCGCAGACGCCATATTCCCGAGCTCAAGGCCAAAAATCCGCAACTTCGCGGCTTTGGCGAGCGCACGGCCATGAACCATCCCATGCAGGGCACCGCAGCAGACATCATCAAGATCGCCATGGCCCGCGTAAGTCGTCGCCTGGAAGAAGAAGGCTTTGCCGCTCACATGATCCTGCAGGTACACGACGAACTGGACTTTGAGTGCCCCGTCGACGAAGCCGAGCGCCTAACCACCATGGTCCGCGACGTCATGGAGCACGTAGTAGACCTCCGCGTCCCCCTAATCGCCGAAGCCAGCACCGGCATAACCTGGGCCGACGCCAAATAGGAAAGCGCTCCGTAAGGTAAGCTCGCTCAAGACGCAAGCCCCCACATACTTAAGATTTGGGACAAACACTACTGATTAATTTGTCCCACAGTAACCAAAACAGGCTTATAGGACAAAATGTGTGTCCCGATAGAACACCCGTTTCCATCCATTAATCCAGCCAGAACGGGTACGGGT
>NZ_JBCPDN010000061.1:0-14548 GCF_040915425.1 Collinsella aerofaciens
CCTCGGGCATGGAGCAGTTCCCGCTGCCCTACGTGCTCACCAACTGCCACAACTCGCTGTGCGCCGTGGGCGGCACCATCAACGAGGACGACCACGTCTTTGGTCTCTCGGCTGCCAAGAAGTACGGCGGCATCTTCGTCCCGCCGCACATCGCCGTCATCCACTCCTTTATGCGTGAGAATTTCGCCGGCTGTGGCAAGATGATCCTGGGCTCCGACTCGCACACCCGCTACGGCGCTCTGGGCACCATGGCCGTGGGCGAGGGCGGTGGCGAGCTGGCAAAGCAGCTGCTGCGCGACACCTACGATGTCGCCTGTCCCGGCGTCGTTGCCATCTACCTCACGGGCGCTCCGCGCCCCGGCGTTGGCCCGCACGACGTGGCGCTCGCCATCATCCGTGCCGTCTTTGCCAAGGGTTACGTTAAGAACAAGGTTATGGAGTTCGTGGGCCCCGGTATCGCGAGCATGACGACCGACTACCGCAACGGCGTCGACGTCATGACCACCGAGACCACCTGCCTGTCGAGCATCTGGGCCACCGACGAGGACACGCACGCGTTTTTGACCATGCACGGTCGCGGCGAGGACTACCGCGAGCTCAAGCCCGCCGATGTTGCCTACTACGACGGCTGCGTCGAAGTCGATCTGTCGAGTATCAAGCCCATGATCGCGTTGCCGTTCCATCCTTCTAACGGCTTTGAGATCGACGAGCTCAACGAGAACCTCGAGGACATTCTGCATGAGGTGGAGCTCGAGGCCGCCAAGATCGGCGAGGGCAAGACGCACTTTAGCCTGCTCGACAAGATCGTCGACGGCAAGCTGCACGTGCAGCAGGGCGTTATCGCCGGCTGCTCGGGCGGCAACTACGACTCCGTGGTCCAGGCTGCTCGCGTGCTCAAGGGCGCTAACACCGGCTGCGGCGAGTTCTCGCTGTCGGTCTATCCCACGAGCCAGCCCGTGGCACTCGAGCTTACACGCCGCGGCTACATCTACGACCTTATGGAGGCCGGCGCGATTGTGCGCACGGCATTCTGCGGCCCGTGCTTCGGCGCCGGCGACACGCCTGCCAACAACGGCCTTTCGATCCGCCACACCACGCGCAACTTCCCCAATCGCGAGGGTTCCAAGCCGGGCAACGGTCAGCTGAGCGCCGTGGCCCTGATGGACGCCCGCTCCATTGCGGCGACGGCTGCCAACGGCGGCGTCCTGACGCCGGCGACCGACCTGCCCGAGGAGACTTGGGACGAGGCCTGCGAGTACACCTTTGACGACGCGCCGTACAAGAAGCGCGTGTACTGGGGCTTTGGCAAGGCTGAGCCGGACGACGAGCTGGTCGAGGGCCCCAACATCAAGCCGTGGCCCGCGATGGAGCCTCTCGGCGACGACATCCTGCTCAAGGTGTGCTCCAAGATCATGGACCCGGTCACTACGACCGACGAGCTCATTCCCTCGGGCGAGACGAGCTCCTTCCGCTCCAACCCGCTGGGTCTGGCCGAGTTTACGCTCAGCCGTCGCGACCCTGCCTACGTGGGCCGCTCCAAGGAGGTCGACGCGGTGGAAAAGCGCCGCGTTGCCGGCGAGGCAGCGGGCGACCTGGCGGCACTCGATGCCGAGCTTGCCAGCGTGTTTGAGGCGCTGACCGGCGCGGGTGTCGCGGCCGATGCCAAGGCGACTGAGTACGGCTCCATGCTCTATGCCAAGAAGCCCGGTGACGGTTCTGCCCGCGAGCAGGCCGCGAGCTGCCAGCGCGTAATTGGCGGCCTGGCCAACATCGTCCACGAGTACGCCACCAAGCGCTATCGCTCCAACGTGATGAACTGGGGCATGGTGCCCTTCCAGATGGAGGCCGAGCCCAGCTTTGAGGTGGGCGACTACGTCTTTGTGCCGGGTATCCGCGCCGCGCTCGACGGCGACCTGAAGGACATCGCCGCTTACGTGGTTCGCGCCGATGGTGCGGTCGAGCAGATTGAGCTCTACATTGCCGATATGACGGCAGAGGAGCGTGCCATCGTCAAGGCCGGCTGCCTGATCAACTACAACAAGTTCAAGGCCGCTGCCGAGTAACTCTGCTGTACGCCCCGGCCACACCTTTCCCTCGTGCTCACGCGCTTCGCGAGGGTCGCCCGAGGGAAAGGTGTGGCCGGGGCTACTGCGACGTTCTCGTTGGGTCTTGAGGGACGCTAATAAATAGACTTGTTTGATGCCGCCTCCTTTTATTGGGGCGGCTTCTTTTTGTCGAAAACCACCACGAAGGGGTAGGCGCCTTTGCGGTGGTTCCGTTTGTCTCGACCTGTAACATCTGGGCCCCTATTTGACGAGCGGCTGTTACAGATTGAGACAAACGATCGCCGCCGATCATTTCATCTCAATCTGTAACATCTAGGATCGAAAAGGGCCGCTAGATGTTACAGATCGAGACAGTGGAACATCGGAACCGAAACCACCACAAAGGTGCCTGCCTGGCGGGTCCTTATTTCGATGGGGCCCAGGTTATTTCATCGTCAAATAGCCAAGTGCGTGCTGAGCCACTGTCGCGCGCTGTCTGTGGATCGGGCTCGCAAGTTTGTTCGTAGGCATCCT
The DNA here is from genome assembly GCF_040915425.1 of Collinsella aerofaciens. Classification (GTDB taxonomy): domain Bacteria; phylum Actinomycetota; class Coriobacteriia; order Coriobacteriales; family Coriobacteriaceae; genus Collinsella; species Collinsella aerofaciens_BW. The sequence goes on from NZ_JBCPDN010000061.1 coordinate 2,580, forward strand.
CGGTACACCGATCCATAAAATCGACGACTGCCGTCTGGTCGCCCTCCATGACGTAGATTACGTCGCCATCCGAGATATAGACCCCCGGTCCTTCATTGTCCACGCAGCCGGGGTCGTATGAGACGTTGCACAATTTGCTCCCGTTTGCCGCATCGAGCTCAAGGGTCGAATGATACCCGCCAACCATTTGGCCGTTCTTGGCTCGATATGTTGCGGCGCCGTACCACCGCTTAAACGTCTTGCCTTTGAGTAAACTGGTTGCCTTGCCGATAAGCTGCTCATCTTGGGTATAGCGCGTGGCTCCAAGTTCGATTCGGGGATAGTTACTGACCCCAAGCGCTGCGGGCGTACCGTCGAAATCGACGGTGATCGAATCGGGTTTGACGATATCGGTGAGGATTTCGATGGGGTAGCTTACGGTTTCAACCGCCGCCTGCGTTGCCGAGGCAGGGAGAAATGCGAGATAGATAATTCCTACGCCGACTGCGGTAATCGCAAACGCTAAGACGAGCAGGCCGATATAGGTGGAGCGTTTCACGGCGGGTACCTCGCAAACAGTATGCATTCATTAAGATAAGTGATACCAGCTTACGACAATATTCAAAAGAAAGCGATCGGTCGAAATGACGGGGCGAAAAGGCCCTATTGGGCTTCGATTTGACCTCTAATAGGAATATTTGCCTCCCCTCATTCTGGGCGAGGGGTCAAAATTGAGTTCACGAGTTTTGCGCAATACTATTCTCACTAAACCCGCTATTTTTACTATAAGCACTATAAAAACGACAGGGACGATGACGAGAGTATTGTGGCGTACGATAACCAAGCCGTTTAAGCCGGCACCCTTGTCTTGAATCGCCATCTATATCTGCGCGAACGGGCTATCGGTGGCTCTCGATTTTGTCGCTGTGCTCTCGTTGGATCTTGGGATCGCCAAACGTAGACTGGGCTTGATGTCGCCTCTTTTAATCGGGGCTGATTCTTCTCTGGACCACCACAAAGGTGCCTGTCCCCTTTGTGGTGGTTTGCATGTCATGAGAGCACTCATAAAATCTTATATATAGAGACTTAGATTTGTGTATAAGATCGTACAAAGCTGGCAACAATACTTCTCGAACAACGTGAAGCCGCCCCGTAGGGCGGCCGCCCCAAGAGAGGTGATTCCATGAGAATCGATAAGCTAGCAATGACGTCGCGCGAGGCGCTGCAGACCGCCATGAGCACGGCTGCCGATGCGCAGGCCGGCGCGGTGGAGCCGATTCATCTGCTGTCTGCCCTGCTCGGTGCCGGCGAGCGCAATATCTCCGTGATTATCGAGCGCATCGGTGCCGACCCGGCCCAGCTCGCACGCTCCACACAAGATGCCATTGACCACGCGCCTAAGGTTTCGGGCGAGGGCCAGCAGATGGGCCTGTCCAACGAGCTCGTCCGCGTCATCGAAAAGGCCGAGAAGAAGGCCACCAAGATGGGCGACAGCTTTGTGGTGACTGAGCATCTGCTGATGGCGCTTGCCGAGGACAAGGGCGAGGCGGGCCGCGTGCTGCGCGACGCCGGCGTCACCAAGGAGCGCATCGAGCAGGTCTACGAGGAGCTGCGTGGCGATGACCGCGTGACGTCTGCCGAGGACAAGACTCAGTTTGAGGCACTGGAGCAGTACGGTCGCAACATCTGCGACCTGGCCCGCGCCGGCAAGCTCGACCCGGTCATCGGTCGTACCGATGAGATTCGCCGCACCATCCAGGTCCTGTCCCGTCGCACCAAGAACAACCCCGTGCTCATCGGTGAGCCGGGCGTCGGCAAGACGGCCATCGTCGAGGGCATCGCCCAGCGTATCGTGGCCGGCGACGTGCCGAGCACCCTGCGCGACCGCGACCTTATCGAGCTCGACATGAGCGCGCTGGTCGCCGGCGCCAAGTACCGCGGCGAGTTCGAGGACCGCTTGAAGGCCGTGCTCAAGGAAGTGCAAAAGTCCGAGGGCAAGGTCATCCTGTTCATCGATGAGCTCCACACCATCGTGGGCGCGGGTGCCACCGAGGGCTCCATGGACGCCGGCAACATCCTCAAGCCGGCGCTTGCCCGTGGCGACCTGCACGCGATTGGCGCGACCACGCTCGACGAATACCGCAAGTACATCGAGAAGGACGCGGCGCTCGCCCGTCGTTTCCAGACCGTGATGGTCTCCGAGCCTACCGTCGAGGACACCATTTCGATCCTGCGTGGTCTGAAGGAGAAGTACGAGATCTTCCACGGTGTGCATATCACCGATAGCGCGCTCGTGGCAGCTGCCGACCTCTCCGATCGCTACATCGCCGACCGCTTCCTGCCCGACAAGGCCATCGATTTGGTCGATGAGGCGGCAAGCCGCCTGCGCATGGAACTCGACAGCATGCCGGTCGAGATCGACGCCACCACGCGTCAGCTCACTCAGCTGCAGATCGAGGAACAGGCGCTCATGAAAGAGACCGATGACGCCTCCAAGGAGCGTCTGGAGGCCCTGCGCCAGGAGATTGCCGAGGTCCAGGAAAAACTCAACGTGCAAAAGGCCGGCTGGCTCAACCAGAAGAACGCCATTGACCACGTGCAGGAGCTTAAGAGCCAGCTTGACGAGGCCAAGAGCGAGGAGGAGCGCGCGACGCGCAACGGCGATTTGGGTCGTGCGTCCGAGCTGCGCTACTCCGTGATTCCGGGCCTGCATCAGCAGATTCAGGATTCCGAGGCCGCGCTCGAGGCACAAAAGCAGCAGGACGGCGGGGGCCTCAACGAGCAGGTGACCTCCGACGAGATCGCCGAGGTCGTGAGCGCCTGGACCGGCGTGCCCGTGTCCAAGATGATGCAGGGCGAGCTCGACAAGTTGAAGGGCCTGGAGGGCGAGCTGCATAAGCGCGTCATCGGTCAGGACGAGGCCGTCTCCGCCGTTGCCGCGGCCGTGCGCCGCAGCCGTGCGGGTCTCTCCGATCCGGACAAGCCCATCGGCAGCTTCTTCTTCCTGGGCCCCACCGGTGTAGGCAAGACCGAGCTCGCCAAGGCGCTGGCCGAGTGCCTGTTCGATGACGAGCGCGCGCTCGTGCGTATCGACATGTCCGAATACATGGAGAAGTTCAGCGTCCAGCGTCTGATCGGTGCGCCCCCGGGATACGTGGGCTACGACGAGGGCGGCCAGCTCACCGAGGCCGTGCGCCGTCGCCCGTACTCCGTAATCTTGCTCGACGAGATGGAGAAGGCTCATCCTGATGTCTTCAACGTGCTGTTGCAGGTGCTCGACGACGGCCGTCTGACCGATGGCCAGGGTCGTCAGGTGTCCTTCAAGAACACGATCATCATCATGACGTCTAACGTGGGCTCCAAGGCTATCGCCGAGCTTTCCGGCAAGGACGAGGAGGAGATGCGCCATCAGGTCGACGCGGCCATGGCTCAGACCTTCCGCCCCGAGTTCCTCAACCGTATCGACGATATCGTGGTGTTCCATCCGCTCGGTATGGCGCAGATCGAGAAGATCGTCGACATCCAGCTCGCCGACGTCCGCGCGCGTCTGGCCAAGGAGCGCATGACGCTTGCCATCACCCCGGCGGCCAAGCAGATGCTCGCCGTGGGCGGCCTGGACCCGGTCTTTGGCGCCCGTCCGCTCAAGCGTCTGGTTCAGCGCGAGGTCGTGGATGCCATCGCCGCCGCTATCATCGACGGCACGGTGCGCGAGGGCGATCAGGTGACGGTCGATGTCGACAAGGACGGTGGCTTTACCGTCGTGTGCGACAACACGCCGGCGGCCACCTACGAGGTCCCCGACGCAGAGTAGATTTATGGGACATGCCTTAAAATCTGCCAGCCGTCTCTAAACGCCAAGGGCGGCGGATCCAATTGGGTCCGCCGCCCTTTTTCGTGCGACAATCGATAATGTTGAACGGATGCGATGCAAGGAGCTATGCAGATGAAAGACGAGATCAAGACAAGTGCGCCGGCGACCGATGCCGCACCCGCCGCACCCAAGCCTGTGCCTAAGCCGGCACCCAAGCCGCGCGACCCCTACATCCGTGCCGAGAACGAGGACGACGACGGCTACGATCCCTACAGCGATCGCCGCCCCGAGCGCGAGCCAATGTTCGAAGCCGACCCCTGGCGTTGAGTGCCACCAAAAAGGCCACCAAAAAGTTGCGGTGAAATAGGGACTGTTTTGCGGTTTGACCAGCAAAAACAGTCCCTATTTCACCGCAACTGCGTTAGGGATTTTTCTACAGGGGGAGGGTAGTCAAAAAAGCCCCGTCCCAAATTGACTGCTCGGGGAGTCGCATTCGAGCTCGGTTGTCCTCTTAGCCACTCGATATCCTTCGGAGCAATAACGGTGATAAAACTTGCTTAAGTGTTAATCAAGCCACACACAATCTTGCTCTCTATCTAATCAAGAATCAGTATAATTTTGATTAGCTAGAGAGCAAGATTGGAGAATCATGGCATTCAACGACTTGATCGCCCAGAAAATAAAGGACTTTGAACAGCAGGGGGTTCCGCAGGTCTTTGAGCGAGACCTGGATCTAGGAAACCCACAGGAGCCAAAGCGCGACAACATCGTAAATGTGATTGTGGGGGCCCGCCGTTGTGGAAAGACGTATCGCCTGTATCAGGAGATGCGGCGGCTTCAGAGCCGGGGCGTCGAGCTTGACCGGATGCTTTACTTCAATTTTGAGGATGAGCGCTTGCGCCCGTATGAGCCATCGCTGCTGGCGGACGTGCTCGACACGTTCTATGCGCTGTATCCTGCTGCTCGAACCGAGGGCGCTTACATTTTCTTTGACGAGATCCAGGAAATTCCCGAATGGGGTGCGTTTCTGCGGCGTGTAGTCGATACGGAGAAAGCGACCGTCTATGTGACGGGATCTTCTTCCAAGATGCTGTCCTCAGAGCTTAAGAGCGAGTTCAGGGGTCGTTCTCTTATACGGGAGCTTTTTCCGTTGAGTTTTTCGGAATACGTTCGATATAAGACGGGGAACGTTTTCGAGCCAGATGCGACCTTTTCCCCAAGAGATGCAGCGCTGCTTCGACATCATCTGATCGGATATCTTGAACGAGGGGGATTCATCGCGACGCTTGAGCAGACGCCCACAGACGCGATTCAGCTGCTACAGGAATATGCTTCGCGAACGGTCGCTATGGACGTCGTTGAGCGTTACGACGTCAAGAACCCTCGCTTGGCATCGCTGTTCCTAACGCGGTGTATGGCATCTTCGGGACGAGAGCTGTCGGTGAACAAAGTGTACAACGAGTTCAAGAGCAGGCAGATACCCGTCAGTCGTAATTCGCTCAGCGACTTACTTGAGTATTATGAGGACGCCTACCTGCTGTTCTCCGTGCCGGAGTTCACGCGTTCACTGGCAAATAACATGCGGTCTGCGTCTAAGGTCTACGCTGTCGATCCTGCGATGTTTGGAGCATTCTCTCCGGCATCGGCATTGGACCAGGGCCAGAGGCTCGAGACCGCAGTGTTCAACGCGCTAAGAAGAAGGACTCCCGCGGTGAGGATCGGATCGGTCTGCCGCCTGCTGATCAAAGAGAAGAGCAAAAGCCATGAGGTGGACTTTGTGGCTGGGGACGCACTTCTCATGCGGGCTTATAGCCTGATTCAGGTGAGTGTGGATATGGCAAGTGAGAAAACGCGCGAGCGCGAAATTGCCGCGCTTGATGCCTCGATGGCCCAGTTCGATCTTGGCGAGTCGGCAATCGTTACCATGGATGAGCAGGCCGATATTCCATGCGAGCACGGTGTGGTACACGTTGTTCCCGCATGGAAGTGGCTCCTTGCCTAACCATCTACGGATCTGTGGGGCCAGGACCTCCTGGCCCCTTCATCACGGTTGGGGAGCACCATGATGCGCCCGGCTAATCCTGGGCCTTGATGCTCGGCATCAGAATCTGGGCGAGGTAGTCGGTCTCGAGTTTGGTCGCGGCGTCGGCTTTGCCGTCTTTGCCGACCAGTACGTTCTTGATCTGGCTATAGGTGTAGCGGTTGCCGGTCGTAAGCTCGACAAGCTCAATGGCCGTGTCCATGGGGTAGGTTGACACGGGGTTCTGCGTCCGTCCGTTGATGGTCTGGGGCACCACGTACGGATAGACGGGGCCGCTGGCGTAGACGGTATAACCGTTGCCTAGATTGGCCGCACCCAAAACCGTATCGCCTTCATCGGGCGTAAAGCTCTCGCCCTCGCACACCGCGACGAGCGTCACAATCGGCGTATCGCTGTCGCCGGCAAGATAGATGCATAGCGTGCTGCCATTTTGCCAAGTCTCGACCTTGCCGTACCACTCGACGGGGATATCGAGCTGGTAGAGGTCGGTTGCCTTGTGACGGGCGTCGGCATCATGGGCCGCCTGTGCCTTTTGCGCGCTTACGGCGTTGGCGGCGGCATCGCGGCGTGTAATTGCCGCCTGCTGGAGTATCTTTGCCGCGGCGGCGGAGCTCGCGCCGCCTTCCTCGGCATACTTGGCGGCGGCATCGATCTGGTCGTCAGTCACCGTGTCGGCCGAAGGCACCTTGAGCTTAAAGGTGGCCTGGGCACTCAAATCCTGTCCATCGCTCTTAATGGTGACTTGCGCCTTGGTGGTCGGGACGGTGTAGATGGTGCCGTCGGCCGCGATGGGGGAGGCGGCGATGGAGAGCGTGTAATCGCCGGGCAGTAGCTTAATGCCGCGACCGTGCTCGTCAACATAGAGCGTTTCGCTCACGGAGGAGCCATCAGCGTCCTGACCGCTCACCTGTACGGGAATCTTGGAGCCGGTGGAACAGTCAAGGCCCGCGGCGTGCACGCCAATCTGCACTGACATCATCGTGTGGGCATTGGCGGCGACAGCGGCAGCCTGCTCTTGCTGATATCCGTTCCAGGCAGCATAGCCTGCACCGCCGGCGACGAGCGCGACGGCCACAACGCCGGCAACCATCAGGTTGCGGCGCTTGGGCGACATCTTGCGATGGCGAACCTCGGCTTCGCGTGCCGAAGGAACGGACGGTAGGGGAATATCGCCCATGGCGATGGTCTCGTCCACGGCAGGAGCGGAGCCCAGGCCGGGAAGCTCGCGGGTCAGCGAATCTTCGGCCGGCAAGCTGCCGAGCAAGATGGTTTCCTCGCTCGTGTCGGATTCGGGCTGGTCGTCGGCCTCGCATTCGGATTCCTCGTGCCCCGTCTCGTCTTCGGTGGGCGCGGCGCCATCGTCTTTTGCATCCTGATCATCGGGCTGCGCCTCGATTTCCGGCTCATCCCGCACATCAACGCTCGAATCGTCAAACGCAATCTCGGCCAGCGCGATCTGGTCTAGACTCTCCAGGGCCTCGGCACACGCTTCTGCATCTTGGGCCGCATCCTCTTGGCCCATCGTCTCATCTTTCATATATCCCCCAAGCTCAATATCGGGACAACACTGTACCCAAAAATGGAGCCATATAAAGCGCATGCGAAATATAAGATCCGATTTAACCCGAGCGCATCGTTCAACCGCATCCTTGCGGCAGCAAAAAGCCCCCGGAACGCGAACGGATCACATTCCGGGGGCTCTGCAATGCGTTGAGTTGCGCGGAGCCGGCTATGCGGCTTCGTACTCAAGCGATGTTTGCGTCAGGCGCGTTACTCGGCGTGCGCGTAATCAACCTTGGCGCGGCGAGCGGTAGCCTTCTCCCAATCGCTGGTGCCCTCAAAGACATCCTGCTTGTAGGGATTGCGGCCGAGCTTCTTGGCGCGGTAGGCGATGTAGATGATCGCGGCGACGTTGGCGATCAGTGCGGCGATCGAGATCGCGGTAGCGGCGCCGGGGTCGAGCGTGGAGTGGGTCACAAAGATGGACTCCTCCTGGAAGAACGGGAACACCTGGGCAAACATGCACCAAATGGCCAGCGTAAAGGCGCGGTTCTGGATCCAGCCGCCCTTGTTCCAGATAAAGGCGGCGACGGTGGGCGCCAGCAGCAGCGCAAAGCCGCAGAACCAGGAGTGGGTGGGCAGGCAGTTGTAGGTGTAGCAGAAGTTCCAGATATCGTAGGCGATGATGTAGACCCAGGTCATGTCGGGCCACAGCATATCGGTCTTGTCCTCGGAGGCGTAGACGCTCCACCAACCGGTCATGCAGAAGATGTTGATGAGACCGGCGATGCCGTTGAACACGTTGTTCCAGCCGGCCAGCTGCGTAGCACCTTCGGAGGTGACCCAAGTGGACTGGCCCAGGACAAAGAAGTGATAGGCGCTCTCGAAGTCGGACACGACGGCGATCAAGATGTTGATGGCGACGATCACAAACGGCCACGCGCGGAACCAATGCGCCTTGCCGATCTTGCCCCACTGATACTTAATGGCGATGAAGCCCCAGCAACCGGCCAGCGCAGCGTATACCTTGGCGTAGTGGAACCAGCTGTTCTGGTACACATGGGTGGGGTTGGTGAGCGCCCACTCGGCACCCTGCGAAACGCCCACGGCGATAGCGACGCAGTAGATGGTCATGGCCAGCGGAGCCACGCCAAAGATGATTGCCGCGCCCAGCTTGGTGCGGCGGCCGACCTCGTTGAGCACGATCAGGCCAATAAAGACCATGGCCCAGCCGGCCCAGTGGATAAGGGTATCGCTACCCCAAACATCGAACAGCATGCTGCTCTCCTTTCACACGCCCGCGGCCCCTCTTCTGATCGCGGGCAGTTTGGCCAAATGTCGTCAGTTCTGGGGCATGCGCTCCGGATACTTGGCGGTATAGCCCTCGATGTGGAGTGTCGAGGCGATGATTTCCTTGACCGTCTCGTCGGGCACATCGGGGTGCGTGCGGATATACATCAACAACCCCATGATGAGGGTATAGAACGTTTCGTAGACATGGTCGATGCGCAGCTCGTGATGGGCGACAAAGTCCACCACGGTGGTGTCGCAGATGTACTGAGCCACGCGCTGAACCACGTTGTGCAGAAAGCCGCCGTAGAGTGCGCCGCTGTTGGAGGTCAGAGTGTGCGGCAGTTCGTGGCCGCTGGCGACCAGACGCTTAAAGAGCGGGGCGACGGTGTCGAGCGCGCCCTCGATATCACCGACGGTGCGGCCGGCGTTCCACTGCTCGAGCTCGGAGATAAAACCGTCGATCGCCTCGTCCATAACAGCGGTGACGGCGGCGTCCATGTCGGCAAAGTAGTGGTAGAACAATGAACGCGTGCAGCCGGCTCGTTTGGTCACGGCCGATACCGATAGGTGGGACACGCCCAACTCGGAGCTTACGGTGCGCACGGCATCGAGGATCTCGCGACGGCGTTCGTCGCCCGTCAGGCGCTTTGCCGCGCTAGCGGATGCAGGGACGGCATCGACCACAGAGGTACCTGCTGCGTTGTTGCCCATGTTTTGCCGCCTTTCATCCTCTTTTGCCTGACCGTTCGCCTAACAGTCTTGAATATTGTTGACGGTTCGTCAATACTATTTTTGACACAATGTCAACAATGGCGGGTGAACGGCATGGGGGCATGCCCGGCCTGCAAAAAAAGAGGGGCGCTGCGGCCTCGTCGGGCTGCGGCAAGAGAAGGGACAACCATGATTCTCAACGGACCGGGGATTAGCTACACCGAGCCCGACATCGGTTCGGAGTTCGTGCCGCCGCTGCCGGAGCATCCGCGCGAGGCCATCGTCAAGCTGTGCGAGCACTGCACCAACCGTCTGCTGCATCGCGATGAGCTGCTGGGCTACGAGTACTGGTCGTTTGCCGAGGCCGCGACTGACGAGCAAGCCGAAGTGCTCTGCAAGATGAAGATGCGCCGTCCCTATACGCTGCCCGAGATGGTCAAGCTCACCGGCATGACCGAAGCCGATATCGAGAAGATGCTCGACGATATGAGCTACACGGGCCTGCTCGAGTACAACTGGGAGAATCCCGAGCGCGCCAAGCAGTGGGTGCTGCCCATGCTGGTGCCGGGTTCCGCCGAGTTCCTCAACATGCGCGTGAGCCAGCTCGACGAGCACCCGGTCTATGCCAAGTTCTTTGAGCAGGCGTCCAAGGGGCCGCTGTCCAAGGCTACGCCGATGGTGCCGCCCGGTGGCGCCGGCATCGGCATGCACGTCATTCCGGTCGAGAAGGCCATCGACGCCGCGAGCACCTCGGTGCCGATCGAGCATATCGAGCACTGGCTCGACAAATACGATGGCAAATATGCCGCCAGCACCTGCAGCTGCCGCGCGAGCCGTCGCGTGATGGGTGAGGGCTGCGCCGACGACCCCGCCGACTGGTGCATTGCCGTGGGCGATATGGCCGACTATGTGGTTGAGACCGACCGCGGCCATTACGTGACGCGCGACGAGGTCTACGACATCCTGCGCCAGGCCGAGGACAACGGCTTTGTGCACCAGATCACCAATATCGACGGCGAGAACAAGATCTTCGCTATCTGCAACTGCAACGTCAACGTGTGCTACGCCCTGCGCACCTCTCAGCTGTTCAACACGCCCAACCTGTCGCGCTCGGCCTATGTCGCCAAGGTCGAGAAGGACAAGTGCGTGGCCTGCGGTCGCTGCGTTGAGGTGTGCCCGGCCGGCGCCGCCAAGCTCGGCCAGAAGCTCTGCAGCAAAAAGGCCGGCGGACAGGTGCCCGAGTATCCGCGCCAGGAGCTGCCCGACGCCACCAAGTGGGACCACACCAAGTGGTCGCCCAACTACCGCAACGACAACCGCATCGAGACGCATGAGACCGGCACCGCTCCCTGCAAGACGGCCTGCCCCGCGCACGTTGCCGTTCAGGGCTATTTGAAGCTCGCGGCTCAGGGTCGCTATGACGAGGCCCTAGCACTCATTAAGCGCGAGAACCCGCTGCCCGCTATCTGCGGCCGTGTGTGCAACCGCCGCTGCGAGGATGCCTGCACCCGCGGCCGTGTGGACGCCGCCGTGGCTATCGACGAGGTCAAGAAGTTTATCGCCCAGCGCGATCTGGACGCCGCGACCCGCTATGTCCCACCTGTGGTGACCCCGACGCGTGCCGGCGGCTTCGACCAGAAGATCGCCATTATCGGTGCCGGCCCGGCCGGTCTGTCCTGTGCTTTCTATCTGGCCGAGAAGGGCTACAAGCCTGTCGTGTTCGAGAAGAACGAGCGCCCGGGCGGCATGCTCACCTACGGTATTCCCAGCTTTAAGCTGCAGAAGGACGTCATCGAGGCCGAGGTCGAGATCATTCGTCTGATGGGTGCCGAGTTCCGCTATGGCGTGGAGGTCGGTCGCGACGTGACGCTCGACGAGCTGCGCGAGCAGGGCTTTAAGGCCTTCTACGTGGCTATTGGCTGCCAGGGCGGCCGCCTTGCCGGTATTCCGGGCGAGGATGCCGAGGACGTGACCGTGGCCGTCGACTTTTTGCGCGAGGTCAACAGCGGCAAGATCGACGCGCTGCCCGGCCGCACCATCGTAGTGGGTGGCGGCAACGTGGCTATCGATGTCGCGCGCAACGCCTGCCGTCTGGGCTCCGAGCATGTTGAGATGTTCTGCCTGGAGAGCGAGGCGCAGATGCCCGCCAGCGAGGAGGAGCGTCGCGAGGCCGTTGAGGACGGCGCTCACATCAGCTGCGGCTGGGGTCCCAAGGAGGTTCACCTGGACGAGGCCGGTCGTGTGTGCGGTATCACCTTCAAGCGCTGCACGCGTGTCTTTGACAACGAGGGCCGGTTTGCGCCCGAGTACGACGAGAACGATCTGCGCCGTGTCGATGCCGACCGTGTCGTCATGTCGATTGGCCAGTCCATTGTGTGGGGCAATCTGCTGGCTGGCTCCAAGGTGGAGCTCGGCCGCGGCCAGGGTGCCCTTGCCGATCCCCAGACTTACCAGACCGCCGAACCCGACATCTTTGTGGGTGGCGACGTCTACACTGGCCCCAGCTTTGCCATCGACGCTATCGCCGCCGGTCACGAGGCCGCGGTGTCCATCCATCGCTTTGTGCAGCCGGGCTCCACGCTCACCATCGGCCGCAACCAGCGCCGCTACACCGCGCTCGACCGCGACGACGTT
>NZ_JBCPDN010000062.1:0-6362 GCF_040915425.1 Collinsella aerofaciens
TCCGCTCGATTGGGACAGGCAAGCCTTCGAGGCCGAGCGCAAAATGGATTCTAAAAAACACCTTGCCAAATAGGAGCGTCAGGACGAAAGAGACCGCCGCGCGAAGCGCACGGCGGTCTCTTTCATGTCCGAGGACGTTTTGGGAGGTAGCCCAAACAGCCCCGGCGATCCTGCGGGAGTTAAATCCCTTTAGAACTTGTCGTGGAAGGTACGCGCAATGACCTCGTCCTGCTGCTCCTTGGTGAGCGTGTGGAAGTTCACGGCATAGCCGGAAACGCGGATGGTCAGCTGCGGGTACTTCTCGGGGTGAGCCTGAGCGTCGAGCAGCGTCTCACGGTTGAAGACGTTGATGTTCAGGTGGTGGCCACCCTTCTCAGCGTAAGCGTCGAGCATGTGGACCAGGTTATCGGCCTGAGTCTCGGAAACTTCAGAAACCTTCATAATGTGTCTCCTTCGATTAATAGGCGCCGGCCGAAACCGACGCGCTAATCAGTAATCGTTATTGTTAGTATAGCACTAACAATAGTTACTCGCCCAGCTGATCAAGGTCGATATCGCCAAAGAACACCTGGTCCTCCTTGCCGAGCGCACTCGGGATGATGGAGAAGGTGTTGGAGATGCCGTCCTGAGCATCGCGGAACGGGAGCTTGGAAACCGAAGACAGCGAAGCGATGGCGCCGTGGCTATCGCGCTTGTGCATGGGGTTAGCACCCGGGGCGAACGGCTGGCCAGCCTTGCGGCCGTCGGGCGTGGAGCCGGTCTTCTTACCGTACACGACGTTGGAGGTAATGGTCAGAACCGAGGTCGTGGGCACGGAGTTGCGGTAGGTGTCGTTCATGCGGATGTACTCCATGAACTGGTGCACAACGTCGTGAGCGATCTGGTCGACGCGGTCGTCGTCGTTACCGTACTTGGGGAACTCGCCCTCGGTCTCGAAGTCGACGATGATGCCGTTCTCGTCACGGACGGGGTGGACCTTGGCGTACTTGATGGCGGACAGGGAGTCAGCCACGACGGAAAGGCCGGCGATGCCCGTAGCGAACCAGCGGTGCACGTGCTTGTCGTGCAGAGCCATCTGAATGCGCTCGTAGCAGTACTTGTCGTGCATGTAGTGAATGATGTTCAGCGAGTTAACGTACACGCCAGCAAGCCACTTCATCATGTCGTTGTACTTGGCCACAACGTCGTCGTAATCGAGCGTATCGCCCTCGACGGCGCGATACTTGGGGCCGACCTGCTTCTTGGAGACCTCGTCAACACCGCCATTGAGTGCATACAGCAGGCACTTGGCCAGGTTGGCGCGGGCACCGAAGAACTGCATCTCCTTGCCGATGCGCATGGAGGACACGCAGCAGGCAATGCCGTAGTCGTCGCCGTGATAGACGCGCATGAGGTCGTCGTTCTCGTACTGGATCGAGGAGCTGGCGACAGAAGTCTTGGCGCAGAACTTCTTGAAGTTCTCGGGCAGACGGGTCGACCACAGAACGGTCATGTTGGGCTCGGGGCTGGTGCCCATGTTCTCGAGCGTGTGCAGGTAGCGGTAGCTCATCTTGGTAACGAGCGTGCGACCGTCAACACCCATGCCGCCGATGGACTCGGTGACCCACTGCGGATCGCCGGTAAACAGGGCCTGATACTCGGGGGTACGGGCAAACTTGACCATGCGAAGCTTCATGATGAAGTGATCCACGAACTCCTGGATCTGCTCCTCGGTGAATGTACCGTTGGCAAGGTCGCGCTCAGCGTAGATGTCGATGAACGTGGAGGTACGGCCGATGGACATAGCGGCGCCGTTCTGCTCCTTAACGGCAGCGAGGTAGGCGAAGTACATCCACTGGATGGCCTCCTGCGTGTTGGTAGCAGGGTTGGAAATATCGAAACCATAGGTCTCGGCCATCATCTTGAGCTCGCCGAGAGCGCGGATCTGCTCCTGCAGCTCCTCGCGATCGCGGATGTTGTCGGCGGTCATGACCGTCGGGGTGGAAGCCTTCTGGGCCTCCTTGTCCTTGATCAGGTAGTCGACGCCGTACAGGGCAACACGACGGTAGTCGCCGATGATGCGGCCGCGGCCATAGCCATCGGGCAGACCGGTGATGATGTGAGCCGAGCGGCAAGCACGCATCTCGGGGGTGTAGACATCGAAGACGCCAGCGTTGTGAGTCTTGCGCTCGAAGGTGTAGCGCTCGACAACGTTCTCGTCGACCTTGTAGCCGTGCTGGCTGGCGGCCTGACAAGCGATGCGGATACCGCCGTTGACGTGCAGCGCGCGCTTGAGCGGCTTGTCAGTCTGGAGACCGACGATGGTCTCCTTCTCGCGATGGGCGTTATCGATGTAGCCAGCGGGGTGGCTCACGATACCCGTAACGGTCTTGGTGTCCATATCGAGGACACCGCCCTGCTCGCGCTCCTTAAGCAGCAGGTCGAGAACCTCGCCCCACAGCTCCTTGGTACGCTCAGTCGGGCCGGCGAGGAACGACTCGTCGCCCTCGTAGGGGGTGTAGTTCTTCTGGATGAAGTCTCGGACGTCAACCTCTCCCGTCCAAATGCCTTCCTTGAAGCCTTCCCATGCCTCCTGCATTGTGTAACCACGCTCCTAGTTACGTGTAATGCGGCGCTCTCTCACACCGCTGCTTATTGAATTCTTGAATATCGGCTTGCACTACCGGCTTCTTCCGTTCTTCACCACACGTTGGTACAGGGAAAAACGTTTGTCCACCTTGGAACTGCAACCCAAAACCCAAGATTTCACCCGTTTGAGAAGGATAACATAGCCACCCCCTTCATCAGTGCTGTTATATGTTCCTTTTTTTATAACATAAGGGCTTTTTTTACAAACCCGCAGGAAATGCGAGCGCAAACAACTACCGTTCACCGATTTGTTTGGTATTTTTCCTTGCCTTTGTACGACGTTCACTCTAGCTGTTATGCCAGTTTTAGCATGGTAAAGTGCCCCACAGACCCCACAGAAACTGCAGGGCGGCCACGGAATCCCCCGTGGCCGCCCTGTGGCGTAGCTAGTTTTTAGCTTTGATTGCCGCTTGGCATTAGGCGGCTGCGGCGGCCTTGTCGGTCGTTGCCTTGCTATCGCCGTTGCCCTGGCCCTCAAAATGCTTGTAGCACCAGCTGGTGACCAGCGGGGTCAAAATAGCCGTCACGATTGCGCAGGCAGCAACCTGTGCCGTGGCCGTCGCGAGCACCGCACCGCCGTACAAGGCCTCGTTGACGCTTGCCATGGCAGCAGGCGTGGCCACATTGGCTCCGGCGCAGCTCGAAATGGCCGCACCTGCGACACCCGTACCGCCCGTGAGCTTATCGACCGCGATAACGGGAATTGCAAAGACCACCGAGCAGATCACGCCGAGCAGAATACCGGGGAGACCGCCATTAATGAGCTGGCCAAAGGTCATGGTCGAGCCCATGGCAAAGAAGACGAGCACGATGATGGCGGAAAGTGCCGGTGCCATCATCTTCTTAAAGCTGGGGAACAGGTTGCCCAAGATAATGCCAACGACAATCGGAAGGATAGCGCCCACGAGCGACCAGCCAATCGGAGCCTGACCGGCGGCGCCAAGGACAATCATCGTGACCGGAGGGCCGACAACGAGCGTGGTGATGGCGACGGCGCCACGCTCGGCCTCGTTGCCCATGGTGCCCATCAGTCCAGCGTACATAGCGTTGTTGGCACCTGTGCAAGCCGCCAGCATCACCATGGCAGAGATACCAAACAGGTTGTCGTTGAACACATAAAGGATGAGCAGCGACACGGCAACGACCACGATCTGCTTGACGGCGATGATGATGGCGCCGCGGGCAGCGGCGGCAGGAGCACTCTTAAACGAAATCGTCGTACCGACGATGAGCAAAAAGGCGCCCACGAGCGGGCCTGCACCCTGCTGGGTCATGCCAAGCGTAAAGCTGCCGAGCGTTTTGAACAGGTCGGGGAATAGCGTGTTGAGCAGGCAGCCCAACAGAAGCGGCACCAAAATATTGGCGCCCGGGATGGAGGACATCTTAAAGAACGGCTCCTTTGCCGCCGGCGCCTCCACCGCGGTCGATTCACTCATATATATCTCCTTTGGATGCATGCGAATCGTAGTCGCACGCGCCTATATCAGAAAGAAGGCGACGGTCCCGAGTCGCAGGAGCCGTCGCCGAACAATCGTCGTGGGGTATTACCCGTCCAGGACGATGCCGCCGTCGCAGTCACCAATCTCGCCGTTCACGAAGCTGGCGAGGTCGGAAGCGAAGAACAGCACCATCTGCGCAGGCTCGCTGGCCTGGGCGGCGCGGCCCAGAGGAATACCGTTGATGATGCGCTGAGAGTTCTCGTCAGAGAGAATCGAGGTCATATCGGTCAACGTGAGCGACGGGCACACGGCGTTGCAGCGAACGCCAAACTTGCCGCCTTCCTTGGCGACTGCCTTGGTTAGACCGTTAACACCTGCTTTGGAGCTGGCGTAGGCAGCGGTGCCGAGCAGGCCACCGCCGATCTTGCCCGCAACGGAACTCACGTTGACGATAGTGCCGGCATGGGCCGCCTTAAAGTGCGGGTACACGGCGTTCATCATAGTGAAGGTACCGTTGAGGTTAATGTCGATGGTGCGACGCCACTCGGTGTCATCGATCTCGTCGAACTTCTTGGTGCTGATGACGCCAGCGCAGTTGATCAGGATGTTGGTTTGCGGCAGGTCCGTAAAAATCTGCTCGACGGTCTCGCGCGCCTTGGGCGCATCGGCGACATCGAGCTGATAGAACTTGTTTCCCTCGCCAAGCTCGGCCACAGCGGCCTCGCCCTTAGCAGCGTTCCTTGCGATGAGCGCGACATGTCCGCCGCCCGCGACGATGCCCTTGGCGATCTCGAGGCCAATGCCCTGAGTGCCGCCCGTGACAATCGCGGTCTTGCCCGTGAAGTCAAATGCCATGACTCCATCCCCCTTTATATAAGGTGTCTCCTTGCGGGAAGTTGGAGCATCGCACGTGGCGATTATATGAGTCCCAGTCGTCATGGTGGTGACAACCCCTCGCCTAACCGCGTGCATATTAGTTCTTTGAAACGCTTCAGCAATTGAATGATTTTAAGTCTTAATGCACTCTTAATATTGCCCACTGTATGAGGCCCGCGTATGGGGGTATCATCTTTCACCGAAAATAGTTTCTAGTGTTAGGGGTTTTCGGTGGAAGATACCGATTTCCGTGAACTTGGGCGTCAGCTCCTTTCCGAGTTCGGCAGCATGCATCAGCGCATTTCGCGTTTTGCGGACAAAGCCCTCGGCGGCGAGATGGCCGTCATGCGCGCCCTCATACTCGCCGGCGGTTCGCTCACGCCGAGCGAACTCGCTGATCGCGCCTGGGTCTCGAGTGCCCGCATCGCCAATATCCTACGCGCCCTCGAGGCCAAGGGCTGGGTCGAGCGCGAGCACTCAAAGACTGACCGTCGTCGCGTACACGTCATAGTGACCGACAAGGGATTCCAGGATCTCGAAATCAAACGCCGGGAATTCGAGGACCGCACCGCGGCTTTCCTCGAGCAGCTCGGCGAAACAGATACCCAAGAGATGGTGCGCCTTCTTAGACGTGCCAACGAAATTATCGACCGCAATCAAGAAAGGAGAGATGCCGAGTGAGGATTCTCAAGCTCTTTAAAAAGCATGTCCTGGCGCTGTTTGCAGCTATCGTACTTATCGTAATCAGCTGCAACGCCGATCTGGCACTGCCTACCTATATGAGCGACATCGTCGACGTGGGCGTGCAGCAAGGCGGCATTGCCTCGCCCGTGCCCGACACCATTCGCGCCGAATCGCTCGACGACCTCGAACTCTTTATGAGCGCCAAGGACGCCAAGGCTGTGGAGGCTGTGTTTAGCAAGGCTGACAAAAACCGCATTCGAACGTACAAGGGCACCGAGGAAGGGCGTGCCGATGGGGGCAAGATTGCCGACATTATGAGCCTGCCCGAGACCGTCGTTCTTTCGCTCGACCAGGGCATCGACGCCGACTCCATGGGAGACATGATGGGCTCGTCCGACGAGAAAGACGACAACGCTGCCCAGGCCATGCCCACCCCCAAGCAAATGGCAGCGATGACGCCCGAGCAGCTCGCCGAGATGCAGCAGAAGGCCGCAGCGGCGCAGAACATGCAAAAGCAGATTGATGCCGACGGCGGCAAGATCACCATGAAGAGCCTGCGTCTGGGCGTTGAAGGCGGCCTAATCGACCAGGACAAGCTCGTCGAGGGCGCCAACCAAATGGCGGACAAAATGGGCTCCATGTCGGGCTCCATCGTCACCCAGCGCGCCGTGAGCTATGTACAGGACGAGTACAAGGCACAGGGCATCGACCCCGCCGACGTGCAGAACGCCTACC
>NZ_JBCPDN010000062.1:6513-13241 GCF_040915425.1 Collinsella aerofaciens
GTTATGCACTTCTCGCCGGCCGAGGTGGGCAAGTTTAGCCAGGCCTCGCTCATCACCCGCTGCACCAACGACATTCAGCAGATCCAGATGGCCGCAACCCTGTTTATCCGCATGTGTCTGATGGCCCCCGTCATGGGCATCGTCGCCGTCATGCGCGTCCTGGCCAACCACACCGGCCTGGAGTGGACCATCGCCGTGGCCATCATCGCGGTCTCGGCCGTTGTCGGCGTGCTCATGGGCCTCACCATGCCCAAGTTCAAAAAGATGCAGAGCTTTGTGGACCGCGTGAACCTTACCGCCCGCGAGCTGCTCGACGGCCTTATGCCCATTCGCTCGTTCAACCGCGAGGAGCATGAGCTCGAGCGTTTTGACAAGGCTTCGCTCGACCTAATGACCACGCAGCTCTACACCAACCGCGCCATGAGCTTTATGATGCCGCTCATGATGCTCGTCATGAACTGCATCACCGTGCTTATCGTCTGGTTTGGCGCGCAGGGCGTGTCCGACGGCGTGATGCAGGTCGGCAACATGATGGCGTTCATCTCCTACACCATGCAGATCGTCATGGCGTTTATGATCCTCACCATGGTTTCGGTCATCCTGCCCCGTGCCGAGGTCGCAGCCGAGCGCGTAGATGAGGTCATCACCTGCCCCACGAGCATCAACGACCCCGCCTCGCCCAAACTGCCCGCGGCCAACGCGCCGCGCGGTGAGCTCACCTTCCGCGACGTGAGCTTCCAGTATCCCGATGCCCGCGCCGATGTCATCAGCGGCGTGAACTTCACCACGCATGCCGGTCAGATGCTCGGCATCATTGGCTCCACGGGCTCGGGCAAGTCCACGCTCGTGCAGTTGATTCCGCGCCTGTATGACGTCACGGGCGGTAGCATTTCGCTCGACGGCGTCGATGTGCGCGACATGACCCTTTCCGAGCTGCGCCGCCGCATTGGTTACATCCCGCAGCAGGGGCGTCTGTTCTCGGGCACTGTCGAGAGCAACCTCAAGTTTGCCGGCGACATGGTAAGCGATGACGACATGCGCCAGGCCGCGCGCATCGCCCAGGCCGAGGACTTTATCGCCGAACGCGAGGGCGGCTACGACTCCCCCATCAGCCAGGGCGGCTCCAATGTTTCGGGCGGTCAGCGTCAGCGCCTGGCCATCGCCCGCGCGTTGGCCAAAAAGCCCGAGGTCGTGGTGTTCGATGACTCGTTTAGCGCCCTCGACTACAAGACCGACGCTCGCCTGCGCGAAGAGCTTGCCAAAAACATTACCGACGCCGCGCTCGTGGTCGTGGCCCAGCGCATCGCGACCATCATGCACGCCGACCAGATCATCGTGCTCGACGACGGCCACGTGGTGGGCACCGGTACGCACGAGGAGCTGCTGCGCAGCTGCCCGGCGTACCTGGAGATCGCACAGTCGCAGCTTTCCGCCGAGGAGCTGGGGCTTACCCAAGAAGAAATTGCAGCCGTCACGGAAGGAGGCGAGCGCTAATGGCAGACGAGACCAAGACTCAGATTCCCAAGCCCACCCGCCAGCGTGGTCCCATGGGCCGCATGGGCGGCATGCGTCGCGGCGAAAAGGCCAAGGACTTTAAGGGCACCATGAGACAGCTGCTCGGCTATATCGGCCAGCACAAGATTGCCGTGTTTGCCGCCGTCGCCTTTGCCGTGTGCTCGGTCATCTTTAACATTGTGGGACCCAAGGTGCTCGGCCAGGTTACGACCAAGCTGTTCGAAGGCCTGGTCGCCAAGGTCAACGGCACCGGCGACGTTGACTTTGACTGGATCGCCAAGACGCTCGGCTTTTTGCTCTGCCTGTATCTGGCGAGCTCTGTCTGCAGCCTGGTCCAGGGCTGGCTCATGACCGGCGTCACGCAAAAGATCTGCTACCGCATGCGCAAGGAAATCGCCGCCAAGATTGCCGTCGTGCCGATGAGTTACTTCAACGGCCACAGCAAGGGAGACGTACTCAGCCGCATCACCAACGACGTCGATACGCTGGGTCAGTCGCTCAACCAGAGCGTGACGCAGCTCATCACGTCGGTGACGCAGATTATCGGCGTGCTCGTCATGATGCTTTCGATCAGCCTGCCGCTTACCGGCGTCACCGTGCTCACGCTGCCGGCCGCCGCGATTATCTTGACCGTAATGATTCACTTCTCGCAGCCGTACTTCCGCGAGCAGCAGCAGGTTCTGGGCGCCGTCAACGGCATTATCGAGGAGGACTTTGCCGGCCAGAACGTCATTCAGGTGTTCGACCGCGCCGAGGCCTCGATCGAAGAGTTCGACCGTCAAAACGACCGCCTCTTTATTAGTGGCTGGCGCTCGCAGTTCCTGTCGGGCCTGATGATGCCGCTTATGAGCCTGGTGGGTAACATGGGCTACGTGGGCGTTGTCGTGGTGGGCGCACAGCTCGCACTGACCGGCAACGCCACGCCCGGCGACATCCAGAGCTTTATCCAGTACGTTCGCAACTTTACGCAGCCCGTGCAGCAACTGGGCAACGTGAGCAACACGATGCAGTCGATGGCAGCCGCCACCGAGCGCGTCTTTGAGTTCCTGGCCGCGCCCGAGGAGGAGCAGAAAGCCGACGCGCAGATTCCCGAAAAGCGCCCCGGCCATGTGGAGTTTGATCACGTCAAGTTTGGCTATACGCCCGACAAGACCATCATCCACGACTTTAGCTGCGAGGCGCAGCCCGGCCAGACCATCGCCATCGTCGGCCCCACCGGCGCCGGCAAGACCACGCTCATCAAGCTGCTGCAGCGCTTCTACGATGTGGACGGCGGTTCGCTGCGTGTCGAGGGCGTCGACGTGCGCGACTGGGACCGCGCGGCGCTGCGCGGCGAGTTTGCCATGGTGCTGCAGGATACCTGGCTGTTTAACGGCACCATCCGCGAGAACATCCGCTACGGACGCCCCGATGCGAGCGATGCCGAGGTCGAAGCCGCCGCGCGCGCCGCACGTTGCGACCACTTTATCCATACGCTTGCCGGCGGTTATGACTTTATGATTAACGAGGAGGGCACTAACCTGTCGCAGGGTCAGCGCCAGCTCGTGACCATCGCCCGTGCCATTTTGGCCGACCGCCCGGCGCTGATTCTGGACGAGGCGACTTCCAACGTCGACACCCGCACCGAGGAGCTTATTCAGCGCGCCATGGATGCGCTGATGCAGGGCCGTACCAGCTTTGTCATCGCGCACCGCCTGTCCACGATCCGCAACGCCGACGTAATCTTGGTAATTCGCGACGGCGACATCGTCGAGAAGGGCACACACGACGAGCTACTCGCCCAGGGTGGCTTCTACGCCGACCTGTATAACTCGCAGTTCGACGAGGCGGCGTAACAACCGGCGGCAAACAACCGCAATGCCCAGAAAACGGGGGCGCAGGACAACCTGCGCCCCCGTTTTTGCTCTGCGACCCTCAAACCGCCTCCCCTGGGACCTGATTGACAGCCCCTTCGAGGCCCCGTGGGCAAAAAATGGCAAATATGAGTACTGTTACCCTTTTAGTAACAGCCAAAACAGCCCCAAATGCCGTTCTCAAGGCTTACACGCGTCCCTAAATTGATCAAACAGCCCTATAGCGGACTTATATGTGTTTGCGTTAATGAACATATTTTGCTGTTATGTCTATTATTTTGCGAAGGCAATATGCTACTAAGCTAGCAACCGTACTCATATTTGGCATTTTTTGCCCACAGGGTGTTTCCTGGGGAACCGACAATAGCCTTAGGGTCCCGCGCGACGCCACTCCCTCCCGGTATCCGCCGACGTTCCCCCATATAAAACCTGCCAAAATAAACCTGTCCCTTTTGGCAGGTTTCGGGGTGGCAAGGGCTTGCACTTTAGCGTGCGACAGCGGATAATGCCGAGCATTCGACAATACGTTTATTGCTCTTTCTATAGATTGAGGAGACCCCTATGGCCATGGAATTCAAACGCAGGCTGCCGATCCCCATGGAGATCCGCGAGGAAATGCCACTTTCTGCCGAGCTTACCGCCAAAAAGCAGGCATTTGACGCCGAGGTCGCCAAAGTCTTTACCGGCGAGGACGCACGTAAGGTGCTCATCATCGGCCCGTGCTCTGCCGACCGCGAGGATTCGGTGCTCGAGTATATGAACCGACTGGCCAAGACCGCCGAAGAGGCCAAGGACAAGCTCATCATCATTCCGCGCGTCTACACCAACAAGCCGCGCACCAAGGGCACCGGCTACAAGGGCCTGCTGCACAACCCCAACCCCGAGGCTCCCGACGACCTGCTCGAGGGCGTCAAGGCCATCCGCCATATGCACCTGCGCGTTATTGAGGAAACGGGTTTCTTCACCGCCGACGAGATGCTCTATCCGTCCAACTACCAATACCTCGTTGACCTGCTGAGCTATGTCGCCGTGGGCGCACGCTCGGTAGAGAACCAGGAGCACCGTCTGGTGTCGAGCGGCATTTCGGTACCCGTCGGCATGAAGAATCCCACTGCCGGCTCTACCACCGTTATGCTCAACTCAATTTACGCCGCCCAGGCGCACCAGAGCTTCATCTTCCGCAACTGGGAGGTCGAGTGCGACGGCAACCCGCTCGCACACGCCGTTATGCGTGGCTACATCGGTCTCGATGGGCGCACCTACCCCAACTACCACTACGAACACCTGGAACGCCTGGCCGAGCGCTATACCGAGCATGCCGGCTATGCCAATCCGGCAGCGGTCATCGACTGCAACCACGACAACTCGGGCAAGCGTCCGCTGGAGCAGTATCGCATTTGCAAGGAGGTGCTCGACAGCTGCCGCCGCAACGAGTCCATCTCCAAGCTGGTCAAGGGCTTTATGATCGAGTCCTACCTAGAAGACGGCAACCAGCCGGTCGACGGCGGCGTCTTTGGCAAGTCGATCACCGACCCGTGCCTGGGCTGGGAAAAGACCGACTACCTCATCCGCGAGATCGCGGAACGGGTGTAGGTTACGGCGTTTTACCAGACGCCGTAACGGCTCGACGCTGCGCGGGTCGCATTTGAGACAATCTGACGTTCAACTTCAAGGGCGCGACCAGAAGGTCAGCGCCCTTTCGTTTCACGTCACCTTGTCTCAAATGCGACCCGCTCGCTGTCCGTCCTCTACCTGCGGCGTTATCTTGCTCCGGATGTGGCAGTTAGGGACGCTCCTTTTCTGCCGGCGGTTTGGGACACTCCTTGGGTGAACTGCACCCCAAAACTTGGACGGCTTAAATAAGAACTACGCCGCAAGGGGCTGGTTCCGGAACTCCTCCGGGGTCAGCCCCTTCAGTTTAACCTGCCTCCGCCTCGTGTTCCAATGGGCGACGTACGCGTCCAGGTCCGCCTTGAAGGACTCGAAGTCGGGCCATGTCCTTCCCCGGAAGAACTCGTCCTTCATGTGGCCGAAGACCTGCTCGGTGGCACCGTTGTCGATGCAGTTTCCCTTTCTGGACATGCTCTGTACGATCCCGGCGTCCTTCAGCCTCCCGCACCATGCGGCGTGCTGGTACTGCCAGCCCATGTCGCTGTGGAGCACCGGCGTCGCGCCCTCGGGCATCTTCGCCAGCAGCTGGTCGAGCAGCTCGGCCTGCTGCGCCATGTTCGGGCTGGTCGACGTCGACCACGCGACTATCTCCTTGCTGCCGAAGTCGTACACCGGCGCGAAGTAGGCCTTGCCCCAGGGCTGCTTGAACTCGGTGACGTCGGTGCCCATCTTCTGCCACGGCCCGTCGGCGGCGAAGTCGCGCCCGATGACGTTCTCGAACGTCTCGCCCACGACGCCCCTGTACGAGTTGTACCTATGGTAGTCGGTCTCGCGGCGGATGCCGCAGCGGACCCCCATCTCCCGCATCATCTTGAGCACGGTCTTGTAGGCTATGCGCGCGCCCAGCTCGGCGCACAGGCACATGGCGACCTGGCGGTGGCCGCACCCGTTGGCCGTGCGCGAGAAGATCTCCGCCACCGCGCCTCGCAGCTCCGGGCGCGTCGGCCTGGCCGGGTGCGACAGCGCGTAGTAGTAGCTGGACCGGGCCATGCCGGCGCACTCCAGCAGGCTCCCCAGCTCGTACCCCTCTTCGCGCAGGGCGCTCACGGTCTCGACCTTCGCCCTGGTCAGAGCCCGTCCCTCTCGACCAGGGCACGCAATTTTTTTAGGTAGGCCACCTCGGTCTCGAGCCTTCGGCAGCGCTCCTCGAGCTCCTGCTCGCGGGTGCGCCCGCGCGGCCTGGGGCCGGACCCCTTCGGCCTGCCCCTGGGCTTGGGCCTGAGCGCCTCGGCGCCGCCCTCGCGGTAGAGCGCGCACCATCTCTTGAGCGGCGCCAGGGACATGACCCCGAACGCCTCCATGGCGTCCCGCTTGCCCATGCCGCCGTCGACCACGGCCGAGGCGGCGGCGACCTTCTGCTCGTATGTGTACCTGGTCTGCTTGCCGTCCATGGATAGCAGCACCTCGCTTCCGAACGACCGGTATACGTAGAGCCATTGTCTCACGGTGTTGCGCGGGACCGACAGCGCCTTCGCCGCCGACTTGAAGCCGTGCCCCCGCTCGAAGAGCCCGATCGCCGCCTTCCTGGCCTCGATGTCGTGTTTCACTCTCAAGTCGACACGCATAAAAAGCCTCCCATTTCTCGTGTCCAAGAAATGGGAGGCAGTTCAGGGTAGTCATTGGGTGTTCCTATAGTTTTGTCAACCGTCGGGGCTACTCCCGGTAGGGCACCCGGTCGCGCATCACGGC
>NZ_JBCPDN010000063.1:0-13171 GCF_040915425.1 Collinsella aerofaciens
CAGCAGGCCTACGTGATTTGCCCGCTCGTGGAGCCGAGTGACTCGGCCGATGAGTTGGAGGACGTGCCCGGTATCGCCCGCGACGAGGAGGGCCGCGTGACGGTCCCCGTGCCGCTGCATGATACGGCGACCGAGCTCGACCGCCTGCGTCTGGCGCTGCCGGGTCTCACTATCGAGCGCCTCCACGGCCGCATGCCAGCGGGGGAGAAGGACCAGGTTATCGATGCCTTCAAGCGTGGCGAGATTGACGTGCTCGTCTCGACTACGGTGGTCGAGGTGGGCGTTGACGTGCCCAACGCCACCGTCATGGTCATCGAGAACGGCGAGCGCTTTGGTTTGGCTGCCCTGCACCAGCTGCGCGGCCGCGTGGGCCGTGGCGGCGTGTCGGGCACGTGCCTGGTCATGACGCACTCCAAGGGCAACGGCGGCGCATCGGCGGCGCAAGATCGTCTGCAATCGCTCAAAAAAACCTCGGATGGCTTTACGCTCGCCCAGATGGACCTGCGCCTGCGCCATGAGGGCGAAATCCTGGGTTATCGCCAGCATGGTGGTGTGACCCTGCGCTTTGTCGACCTGGATGCCGACGAGGAACTGATCGAGTGGGCCCATTTGGACGCGGTCGAGCTCTTGCGGTATGCTTGCACTCTTGACTCCGTGGCGACGCGCCCCCTGCGCGATGCGGTCGCCATGCGATATCGACACATTTTTAAGGAGGTCAGCGGAGGATGAGAATCATCGGCGGCGAATGGCGCGGTCGTAAGATCGAGGAGCCCCGTGGTCGCGATGTCACCCGCCCCACGACTGATCGCGTACGCGAGGCGTGCGCATCTATGGTCATGTCGGCATTCGACTTCGATCTGGACGAGGTCCGTGTGCTGGACGCCTTTGGCGGCTCCGGTGCCTTAGGGTTAGAGATGCTCTCTCGTAGGGCTCGCTCGCTCACGACGTTCGAGATCGATCGCAACGCCGCGCGGCTCATTACCAAGAATATCGAGTCGCTCTGCCGTGACCGTTCACGTTGGCGCGTGGTCACGGGCGACATGCTGGCGAGTGCCTCGCGCGGTCGTGTACCGGGAGGTCCCTTTGATTTGGTCCTGCTCGACCCGCCCTATGCTTTTGGTGCCGAGCCGGTCGAGGAGCTGCTGCAGGACCTGGCCCAGCAGGGTTTGCTTGCACCTGGCGCTTTTGCCCTGTTTGAGCATGCCGCCGCCGATGCGGGCGCGCATCCGGCAGACTTTGAGACTGTACGTGAGAAGCGCTACGGCATTACCTCGGTCGACCTGCTCCGTTGGGTCGGCGATGACGATGGTGAGGGCGATAGCGCCGGCACCGATGCTGACAACAATGATGCCACGACGTTTCAGGAGGACGCCCATGAATGACACCATCAACCGCGTGATCGTCCCGGGCACTTTTGATCCCATCACGTTTGGCCATATCGATGTGATCCGCCGCGCCCGCCGCATCTTTCCCAGCGTGATCGTCGCTGTTGCCGAGTCGCAGGGTAAAAACGGCGTGGGCACCACGTTTATGCTCGATGAGCGCGTGGCGCTGGCCCGCGAGGCGCTCGGTGATATCGACGGCGTCGAGGTCCTGCCCTTTACCGGCCTCTTGGTCGACTTCGCTCGCGAGCAGGGGGCGGGGGCCGTGGTCAAGGGCCTGCGCGCCATGACCGACTTTGAATATGAGCTGCAGCAGGCCGACCTTAACTATCGCCTGGATAGCGAGCTGGAGTCCATCTTTGTCATGAGTGCGCCGCAGTACGGCTATATCTCGAGCTCGGTGGTACGCCAGATTGCGTCGCTTGGGAGCGATGTATCGACGTTTGTCCCGTCCAACGTGGTCGAAGCGCTCAAACATCGCTTTTCGTGACGTTTCTTATTGCCTGGTGGCATGTGGTAAACTAGCACGATGATATGTTACCTATGAAAGGAGACCGGATGCCGGGCGAGAATTTTCCTGGCGATAGGATCGTCAGCTTGGTCGATGAGCTCGAAGGGCTGATCGAGGAAGCCAAGCCGCCTTTCGGCAAGAACGCTCAGTTCAAGGTCATCGACGCCGACGTGTTCTTCAACATCCTCGACGAGATCCGCATGAGCTATCCCGAGGAGTGGCAGAAGTCCCGCCGTATCCTTAAGGAGCGCGAGGAGCTTATGGCTTCCGCCGCCGCTCAGGCCGATTCCATCATCGCTGACGCTCAGCAGCAGGCCCTCACCATTGCCGGTGAGCAGGAGATCGTCCGCCTTGCGCAGCAGCAGGCCGACGACATCCGCGATCGTGCCCAGCAGTACGAGCGCGAGACGCGTTATGCTGCCGAGGACTACGCAGAGCAGGTCTTTACGCACCTGGAGGAGAACCTCAAGAGCCTGACCGGCACCGTTGCCCGTTGCCGTCAGCAGCTCAACGAGGGTGCCGCCCAACAGAATGGTCAGTGGTAATGGCTGAGTTCCCGAGCGTTACCGTCGATCTTTCCGAGCAGCTCGAGTTTCCTGGAGATTCGTATCCGCTGACCGGTAAGGTCGATGTCGCCACCTACACGGTGGGCGAGAAGGAGTACCAGCTTCAGGACGGCATCGACTACGACGTTGTCTTTACCAATGCCGGTACCGGTGTCTTGCTCACGGGCATGGTCCGCGCGCACGCCACCGGCGAGTGCGACCGTTGCCTGGAGCCCGCCTCGTTTGATATCGCCGGAGAGATCGAGGAGTTCTACCTCTTTGAGGAGCCCGAGGATCCCGAGGCCTACGAGGACGGCTACGAGCTCCTGGGTGAGGACCGCATCGTCGATCTGGGTGAGCCCATCAATGACGCGGTCGTTATGGACACGCCGTTTGTGGTGCTCTGCAAGCCCGATTGCCGTGGTCTGTGCCCCACCTGCGGTTGCAATCTCAACGTCGAGCAATGCGATTGCGCCGCCCAGGCAGAGGCAGAATGGGCCGCTGCCACGGAAAATCCATTTGCAGCATTGAAGAATCTCAAGCTCGATGAGTAAAACTGTGGTAGTATCGCTACTTGCGCGTAATCGCCACACTGGATAGTTCATAAGGAAGGTCACTATGCCCGTACCTAAACAAAAGCAGGGTCGTATCCGCACTCACACCCGTCGTTCCGCCAACATGAAGATCTCGGCTGCGGCTCAGTCCACGTGCCCCCGTTGCGGCGCTGTCAAGCTTCCGCACCACGTGTGCCCCAGCTGCGGTTTCTACAAGGACCGCGAGGTTATCGTTACCGAGTAACGGTATACTCTAGATGCGATGCCGTTCCAAATGGAACCACAATGGCCGGCTCAATGAGTCGGCCATTTTTGTATAAGGAGCATGTATATGAGTAACGTTCGCGTTTGTGTAGACGTTGTGGGCGGAGACGAGAAACCTCAGGTTGTTCTCGATGGTATCGAGGCTGCGCTTGCCGCCGATCCCGATATCGAGGTCTTGGCAGCTGGTCCCGCCGAAATCGTCAATCCCTTTGCAGCCTCCCACGCACGTGTTGAGGCCCTTGAGGCGCCCGACGTTATCGCCATGGATGACGATCCCATTCGCGCCGTGATGACCAAGCGTAAGTCGTCGATCGTGCTTTCTTGCCGCGCCATTAAGAAGGGCAACGCGGATGCGTTCTTCTCTGCCGGCTCCACCGGCGCCATGACGGCCGCTGCCACAGCCTACGTGACGCCGTTTAGGTATCAGGCCGAAGGCAAGAAGCAGCCGGTGCGCCCCTGTCTGACCAATGCGCTGCCCAATCGCGCCGGCGGTCTGACGGTGCTGTGCGACATGGGTGCCAACCCCGATGTCGAGGTTGACGATATGGTGCGTTTTGCTCAGATGGGTAGCGCCTATGCCCGCGTCGTCCTGGGCATCGAGCATCCCCGCGTGGGCCTGCTTGCCAACGGCACCGAGGACGAGAAGGGCTCCAACTTTACCAAGGCCTGCTTCCCGGCCATGAAAGCCGCCGTTCCCGGCTTTGTTGGTAACTGCGAGGGAACGGACATCACCTCAGGTAACTTCGATGTCGTCGTTGCCGATGGTATGTCGGGCAATATTGCGCTCAAGGCCACCGAGGGCGCTGCCAAGTTTTTGCTGCAGGAGCTCAAGGGTGTCTTTATGTCTTCGCTCGGCACCAAGATTGCCGCGCTTCTCATCAAAAAGCAGATGCGCGAGATTAAGGCCAAGCTCTCTGGCGACGCCAAGGGCGGCGCGATTCTTTTGGGCCTGCGCGGCGTGGTCCTGATCGGCCATGGCGCCACCTCGGTCGAGGCTGTTAAAAACGGTACGCTCGCGGCGGCCGAAGCCGTGCGCGCCGGGCTGGTCGAGAATGTCGCCAACTCTATGGACGGTATCGTTTTATAACAGCGGCGTTATGCGCCTCGGGGCGCACGTCGTGGGGTAGAATCAGAACCGTGTCTTGGTACCGCCCGGGCGGTACCATTCTTTTGGTATTCATGCACTATGAGAGGAAGCGCTATGGACCGCTCCGAAATCTTCGACAAGATCGCCGAGGTCGCTGCTGACGTTCTGGGCGTCGATGTTGCCGAAATTAGCGATGAGACCACCTTTGACGACCTCGATGCCAACTCGCTCGAGCGCCTGCAGCTGGTTACGGCTATCGAGGACGAGTTCAACCTCGAGATCGATGACGAGACTCTGCTCTCGCTCAACTCTGTCGCCGACGCCGTCGACGCGATCGAAAACGCCAGGGAGGCCTAGGTCTTGGCTTTATCCGAACGACTTACGCGCGCCCAGGAAATTCTGGGCCACGAGTTCAATAATAAGGTGCTGCTGCGTGCGGCCCTTACGCATCCCTCGGCAGTCGAGGGCCAGCCGGTTTCTGCCAGCTATGAGCGCCTTGAGTTCTTGGGCGATTCCATTTTGGGCGCTGTGGTCGCACGCTCCCTGTTTGAGTCCTATCCGGAGTTTGACGAGGGCAAGCTCACACGCCTGAAGGTGTCGCTTGTCTCGGGCGCTACGCTGTCCGAGGTTTCTCACGAGCTGGGCATCGACGACATCATCATCTTTGGTGCCTCCGAGACCGGTACCGGTGCGCGCGGCCTGCATTCGGCCCTCGAGAACGTCTACGAGTCGCTCGTGGGCGCACTGTACCTGGATGCCGGCTGGGATGCCGCAGCGGAGTTTATCCATCGTACGCTTAAGCCGCATTTGGCTTCCGAGCGTGCCGAGCATCCTGCAAACCCCAAGTCGTTTTTGCAGGAGTGCGTGCAAGCCGACGGTCACGAACCCCCGGCGTATAAGCTCGTTGGCTCCGAGGGCCCGGCGCATGCGCCCACCTTTACCGCCGTGGTGTTGATCGATGGTATTCGCCAGGGTCGCGGCTCTGGCTCCTCAAAGAAGGAAGCCGAGGGAGCCGCCGCGCTCGAAGCGCTCGACCGCATGGGTTACACCACCAACGGCGTGATTCTGAACAAGAAGCACGTGTAAGCGAGGAACCGTGTATCTCAAGTCCCTCACGCTCAAAGGGTTCAAGTCGTTTGCCGACCGCGCCCATATGACGTTTGAGCCGGGCCTGACCGTCATCGTCGGTCCCAACGGCTCGGGAAAATCGAACATCTCCGACTCAATTCTGTGGGTCCTGGGCGAGCAGAGCGCCAAGCAGCTGCGCGGCCAGGCCATGGAGGACGTCATCTTCTCGGGCTCGTCAGCGCGCAAGCCGGTGGGTGTCGCCGAGGTCACGCTGGTGCTCGATAACTCGGACCATATGCTGCCCGTCGATTTTGACGAAGTCGCCATCACCCGTCGCATGTATCGTTCGGGCGAAAGCGAGTACCTCATCAACTCGAGTCCGTGCCGCCTGATGGACATTCAGGACATCCTGCACGATTCGGGCCTGGGCAAGGATACGCATTCCATCATCAGCCAGGGCAAGCTCGACGCCATTTTGCAGAGCCGCCCCGAGGAGCGCCGCGCCCTCATCGAGGAGGCCGCCGGCATCTCCAAGCACAAGCGCCGCAAGGAGCGTGCGCTCAAAAAGATTAAGTCGATGGACGAGCATCTGACGCGTGCCCGCGACATCAATAAGGAAATCGCCCGTCAGCTGCGACCACTGGAGCGTCAGGTCGATCGCGCACGTAAGTACAAAGAGCTGTCCTCGCGCGCGAACGAGCTTACGCAGATGCTTGCCGTCGATGAGCTGCGTTCGCTGCAGTCGCAGTGGAACGACCTGGAGAGCCGCTCCAAAGAGGGCGCGGCCGTGCTTGAGCTTGCGCAGTACCGCTTGGGCGAAAAGGAGCGCGAGCTCGAGAAGCTTCAGGTCATGCTCGAGGAAAAGGGCCTGTTTGTGGGCGACCTGGGCGAGCAGCGCCGTCATATGCAAGATGTGGTCGGCCGCATTAACTCCGACATGCGCCTGCTCGAGGAAAAGGGCCACAACATGGTGTCGCGCCTGTCTGACATGCGCGGGCAGATTTCGAGCTCCGAGCATCAGCGTCGTCGCGTGGTCGAGGAGCTCGAGGACGCGCGTGCGCAGCTTGAGGAAGTGACCGGTGCGCACATGCAGGCCCAGGAGGACGTTGACGCCGCTGGTCCTGCTGCCGCTGAGCTTCACGAGCGGCGCGTTGCGCTCGACAATCAGATTTCGCAGCTCACGCGTGAGCAGCGCGATGTGCAGCGTGTGGCCGATAACGCCGCGCTCGAGCTCGCCAAGGTGAAGGACTCGCTGAGCAATGCCGAGGTCGAGGACAACATGTATGCCTCGCGCCTGGAGCAGATTGACGAGCAGCTCGAGGAGGTCATGGCCTCGCTCGAGAGCCGTCGTGACCGCGCCGAGGAGCTTGAAGGCGCTCTTGAGGAAGCGCGCCAGGCCCAGGCCGATGCGCGTGAGGCCACCGAGGTCGCCCGTGCAGCCCTGAAGGACTTGCGTAATCGTGAGAGTGAGGCGCGCAACAAGCTGTCCGAGGTGCGCTCGGAGCTTGCCAGCCAAAAGAAACTCGATGCCCGCATGGCCGACAGCTCGCCGCTCGTGAGCCGTCTGGTGGGTGCGCTGGGCGACGATGTCTTGGGTCGTCTGGGCGACGTGCTGGAGGCCCCGCGCGAGCTTGAGGGCCTGGTTGAGCAATTGCTCGCCGGCGATATCGATGCGCTGCTGTTTGATGACGCCGCCACGCTTGAGCGTGCCGGTCGTGCGGCTCTGGACCAAAAGAAGGCCTCGGGCGAGGCACTGCTGGTGGCGCGCGGCGTGAGCGGCTCTACCGCCGCTGAGGGCGCTGCCGGTACCCGCCTGGTTGATCGTCTGTCCGTGCGCGCAGGCTACGGACCCGTCGTCGAGGCGCTGCTCGGCGGTTATTACGTGGTCGATGACTTGGCTGCCGCGCTGGCAGCACCCGTCGTTGACGGTGTGACCTATGTGACTCCCGATGGCGCCCGCGTAAGCTGTGGCGGCCTGGTGCGCGTGGGCCTCGATGCCGGCGAGGCGTCGGGTACCTTGGAGCGCAAGCGCCGTATCCGCGAGCTGGAGGGGCTTGAGCCCGATTTGGCCGCTGTGTTTGAACATGTGTCAGGCCAGGTCGTTGAGGCCAATGCGGCCGTTGAGGAAGCGCGTGCCGCCGAGGACGATGCCGCCGGTGAGATTGCCCGCCTTGAGGGCGAGCGCCGCTCGCTGCTTTCCGAGATCGGCCGCTTGGAGCAAAGCGCCAACAATGCCGAGGTCGAGCGCGTGCGCATCTCCAAGCGCCGCGAGCAGGCCTCCGAAGCCGTTCGCGCTGCGCGCCCGCGCGTTGACGAGCTCACCCGTTCGCGTGACGAGGCCCGCGCGCAGGCAAGCGATCTGGGCTTGCAGATTTCCGAGGCCAACGACGAACTCGACCGCGTTCGCCGTGACGATTCCGAGGCTGCCGGCAAGCTCGCCGACGCCAAGGTTCGCCTAGCCCAGACGAGCGAACGCCTGCGTTCGCTGAAGGGCCGCGTGCCCGACCTGGAGCATCGTCTTGAGGGCATCGACCGTCGTATCCGCGGAACACGCCAGGCCTCGCGCTCGCTCGAGCTGCTGCGCCTGCGCGTCGATCCCATGCACGAACGCTATTCTGCCCTGTTGGAACGCGCGTCGGATTGGGCAGCGCGCCTGCGTGACCAGGCCTCTCTGGAGGAGGCGGACTCCGCTTCGCTCAAGAAGACCATCGAGGATGCCAAGGCAGAGGTTGCCCGCGCTAAGGAGCGAGTCGATACCGCCTCTGCCACGCAAAACGAGTTCAAGGTCGCGCGTGGCAAGCTCGAGGTGCAGGTCGAGGCTGCCATCAAGGCCATTACCGCCGATGGCACGACGGTGCTCGAGGAAGCGCTCATGCTTCCGGCGCCCACGGACCGCGATGCCGCCGAGCGCGAACTCAACCAGCTTGTGTGCCAGATCAACAACCTTGGTCCCGTTAACCAAGTTGCCATGGAGGAGTACGAGCAGCTCAAGCGCCGCGCCGATTACATCGAGGAGCAGCTGGCCGATCTGGAGAGCGCGCGCAAGGCGCTCACCAAGATCACGGTGGCCATTGATCGCAAGATGCGCAAGGCGTTCCTGGTGACGTTTGAGAAGGTCGACGCGAACTTTCGCGAGATCTTCGCTATGCTCTTCCCGGGCGGCCAGGCTCATCTGGAGATGACCGATCCCGAGCATCCTGCCGAGACGGGTATCGAGGTCGTGGCGCAGCCGCGCGGCAAGCGCATCACCAAGATGATGCTCATGTCGGGCGGCGAGAAGAGCCTGACGGCGCTCGCCCTGCTCTTTGCTGTGTACCGCACGCGCACGGTGCCGTTCTATGTGCTGGACGAGGTCGAGGCGGCACTCGATGACGCCAACCTGTCCAAGCTCATCGGCGCGCTCGATGTGTTGCGTTCCGATACGCAGCTCTTGGTCATTTCGCATCAGCGCCGTACTATGGAGGACGCTGACGTCCTCTATGGCGTCTCGATGCAAGCCGACGGCGTCAGTCGCGTCGTCTCGCAAAAACTCGATCGCGAAACCGGAAAGGTCGTGAATGCATAATGGGATTCTTTGACGCTCTCTCGCGCGGACTTGAGCGCAGTCGCGAGGCCCTCAACGAGGTCTTTTACTTTGGCGGCGAGGTCGACGAGGATTTTTGGGAGGACCTGGAGGACACCCTCGTTATGGGTGACATGGGTGCCGAGGTCGCCATTCAGGTCTCCGATGACCTACGCGATGCCGCGGCCAAGAAGAACCTCAAGACCGCTCCGCAGCTTCGTCGTGCCCTAGCCGAGCAGCTCGAGCAGCACTTTGTGCCCATCGAGCGCGATCCGTTTTCCGATACGCCGAGCTGCGTGCTGTTTGTGGGCATTAACGGTGCCGGCAAGACCACGACGGTCGGTAAGATCGCGAGCGCCATGGCCGCCCGCGGCAAGAACGTCGTGATCGGTTCGGCCGATACCTTCCGTGCTGCCGCTATCGAGCAGCTCGATGTGTGGGGCCAGCGCGCTGGCGTCCCCGTCATCAAGCGCGACCGCGGCTCCGACCCGGCAAGTGTTTGCTACGACGTGCTCGACGAGGCCGACAAGCGCGGCAGCGACCTGGTGCTTATCGATACCGCCGGCCGTCTGCACACGAGCCCTGAGCTCATGCGCGAGCTTGCCAAGGTGGTCAATGTGACCCGTAAGCGCGCCGCCAATATGGCCGCCGGTCCCATGCCGGTTTCGGTCGTGCTTGTGATCGACGCCGCGACGGGCCAAAACGGTCTGAACCAGGCGCTCGAGTTTAACGAGGCGCTTGGCCTGGACGGTATTATCATGACAAAGCTCGATGGCACGGCTAAGGGCGGTATCGCCATGGCCGTGGCCGAGAAGCTCAAGCTCCCGATCCTGCGCATCGGCGTGGGCGAGCAGGTCGATGACCTGCAGGAGTTCAATGCCAAAGATTTCTGCCGCGCCCTGGTGGGCGAGTCCAATTAAGGAGTGACTAGTGTTTGATTCCCTGAGCGATCGCCTCAACGATACATTTGACCGCCTGCGCGGCAAGGGCAAGCTGACCGAGGCCGATATTACTTCGGCCATGCGCGATATTCGCATGGCGCTGCTCGAGGCCGACGTTAACTTTAAGGTTGTCAAGGAGTTTGTCGCCAAGACTAAGGAGCGCTGCATGACCGCAGAGGTCATGGAGTCGCTCTCTCCGGCGCAAAACGTCGTCAAGATTGTGCTCGACGAGCTTACCGAGATGCTCGGCTCCACCGAGAGCAAGCTCGTCTTTAGCAACCGTATTCCCAATGTCATCATGCTTGTGGGTCTGCAGGGCTCCGGTAAGACCACGGCTGCCGTAAAGCTGGCCTACCTGCTCAAGAAGCAGGGTCGCTCGCCGTTGCTCGCCGCGTGCGACGTCTACCGTCCCGCTGCTGCCGACCAGCTGGCCACGCTCGGCGGCGAGATCGGCGTGCCGGTCTTCCGCGGTGACGGCGAGCACCCGGTCGATATCGCCAAGGGCGCCATCCAGGAGGCCGTCGACCACCTGCGCGACGTGGTCATCGTTGATACCGCCGGTCGTCTGCAGATCGACGAGCAGATGATGCAGGAGGCCGTGGACATCAAGAAGGCCGTTAAGCCCGATCAGGTGCTGATGGTCGTCGATGCCATGACCGGCCAGGATATCGTCAACGTCGTCTCGACCTTTGCCGAGCGCACCGACTTTGACGGCGTGATCATCTCCAAGCTCGACGGCGACGCTCGTGGCGGCGGCGCGCTTTCCGTGCGCCAGGTGACCGGCAAGCCCATCAAGTTCGTGAGCATGGGCGAGAAGCCCGATTCGCTTGAGCCGTTCTACCCCGACCGCATGGCCAAGCGCATTTTAGGCATGGGCGATGTCGTCGGCATTATCGAGAAGGCCCAGGAGGCGGCCGACGCCGAGCAGCTCGAGGCTGCCGAGCGTATGCTGCGCGAGGGTTTTACCATGAACGACATGCTCGACCAGATGAAGGCCGTCAAGAAGATGGGCGGCATGAAGGGCATTCTGGGCATGCTTCCCGGTGGTCAGCGCGCGCTCAACCAGATGGGCGGCAACCTGGACGAAGGCATCTTCGACAAGAACGAGGCCATCATCATGTCGATGACCAAGGAGGAGCGCCTGCGTCCTTCCATCATTAACGGCCAGCGTCGTGCCCGCATTGCCAAGGGTGCCGGCGTGACCCCCACCGAGGTCAATAGCCTTATGAAGCAGTGGGGCGAGATGAATAAGATGATGGGCCGCATGCGCACGATGGCCAATCAGGCGCAGGCTGGCGGCAAGAAGGGCAAGAAGGGTAAGAAGGGCAAAAAGATGCGCATGCCCAATATTCCCGGTCTGGATGCCATGGGCCTGGGCGGCATGGGCGGCCTGGGAACGGGCGGCCCCAAGTCCGATATGGACCTGCTGCGCCAGATGGAAGCGCAGATGCGCAACAAGAAGTAACGACTAGTTGAGTCGTGTATGGCGAAGGCCGCCTGGATGGTATTCCAGACGGCCTTCGCCGTTTGTTCGCCGGTTGTCGCACGCGTGGAAGCGCGTTCTCGACGAGGTGCTTGCCGCTAGTGGCAGCCGCAGCCTTCGTGCCCGTCATGGTCGTGGTGACCGTGGCAGCCGCAGGACTCGCCATGCTCGTGGATGTGCTCGTGATCATGTCCATGGCAGTCGCAGGTGGCCTCGCCGTTCTGTGCGAGCGTGCCGGCAATGAGGGCCTCGACGCAGGCATCGCAGCTGCCCTGGGCGCCCGCATAGACCGTGATGCCGGCTTGGGCAAGCGCGTTGATAGCGCCGCCGCCGATGCCGCCGCAAATGAGCGTGTCAACGCCACCGTTGGCAAGCAGGCCCGCCAAGGCGCCGTGGCCGGTGCCACCGGTGCCTACGACCTGCTCGTTGAGCACCTTGCCATCCTGGATGTCGTAGATCTTGAACTGCTCGCTGCGGCCAAAGTGCATAAAGATGTTGCCGTTGTCGTACGTTGTTGCCACCCTCATGGTGCCGACCTCCTTTGCTGGCCATGCGGCCGTCGTCGTGGTGATGGGGGAGTACGCGATGTTGCCGTCTTCGATGACGATCGCCCGTCCATTGACCAGCGCGTTTGCCACCTTGCGATGCGCGCGACTGCTGATTGCCGCCACCGTGGCGCGGGCGATACCCATGTGCAGGGCGACGGCCTCCTGATTGAGGCCCTCCAGATCGCACAGGCGCAGTACTTCGAGCTCATCGACCGTCATATCGATAGCGTCTCCGCTGGCAAGGCCATCGGGGGTAAAGCCGCGATATTCGGGGATGATCCCAACGCGGCGCAGTTTTTCGCGTCTTCCAGCCATACACTCTCCAAATCTGACATATGTCAACAATAGAATAGCGAACGTGCGGATTTGCGCAAGGAATTTCTGGCATATGTCAGAAAATGAGGGCTTATGTTTGGGCTGTGGGGCCGCGTGCGCCTGGGCTACAATGAATCTCGCTTGTAGGCGACTGACAGGAGGGTCAATGAGCAAAGCTGATCAACAGTTTGTAACCATGTGCCGCGATATCTTGGACCATGGCACCACCACCGAGGGCCAAAAGGTCCGCCCGGTGTGGGAGGACGGCACCCCTGCCTATACCATTAAAAACTTTGGCGTCACGGCGCGCTACGACCTGCGCGAGGAGTTCCCCGCGCTTACCCTGCGCCGCACGGCGCTCAAGTCCGCCATGGACGAGATCCTGTGGATCTATCAAAAGAAGTCCAATAACGTGCATGATCTCAACAGTCATATCTGGGATGAGTGGGCCGACGAGACCGGCTCCATCGGCAAGGCCTACGGGTACCAGATTGGCCAGAAGAGCCATTATGCCGAGGGCGATTTCGACCAGATGGACCGAGTGCTGTACGATCTTAAGCACACACCGTACAGTCGCCGCATCATGACCAACACGTATGTGTTTAGCGACCTGTCCGAGATGCACCTGTATCCGTGCGCGTACAGCGTGACCTATAACGTCACGCAGCGCCCGCAGGACGACAAGCCGACGCTCAACATGATTCTCAACCAGCGCAGCCAGGACATTTTGGCCGCGAACAACTGGAATGTGTGCCAGTACGCCATCTTGCTGATGATGGTTGCGCAGTCGATCGATATGATTCCCGGCGAGCTGCTGCATGTGATCGCCGACGCCCATATCTACGACCGTCATGTCGATATTGTCCGCGAACTTATCGAGCGTCCGCAGTTTGCGGCGCCTAAGGTAACGC
>NZ_JBCPDN010000064.1:0-12579 GCF_040915425.1 Collinsella aerofaciens
GGTATCGGGTTCCCACATTCATCCGTACATGTACGGATGAATGTGGGAGGTGTTCGGATAAAGTCGATAATCAAGGTAAAAATCAAATTCAATAACTTTTTTTGAAAAACGCTTGACGATTATTCAGTCCATGTGCATAATAATCAACAAGTCGCGGCGTTACCTCAGCTGGATAGAGGGTCTGACTACGAATCAGAACGTCATAGGTTCGAATCCTATACGCCGCACCATTTGAGATTAAAGCTCCCGGCAACGGGGGCTTTTCTTTTACGTAAGCACTGCATGGATTCGAACCTCGGTCGAGGCGCGAGCGTCAAGAAAACGCGGAGCGTTTTTAGCGAGCGGGCGAGCACGCCGGCAGGCGGGCGAAGCCGGTGCGCATCCGCGCAGCGGATGCGCGGAATCCTATACGCCGCACCATTTGAGATTAAAGCTCCCGGCAACGGGGGCTTTTCTTTTACGTAAACACTGCATGGATTCGAACCTCGGTCGAGGCGCGGGCGTAAAGCGGACTATTTCCTGTCGACTCGTGTAAGATTTCGAGTAGGTGTCGCGGCCCATCCGTGACCACTCCTTCTTCAAGCGACCGATCAGGGTGATACTTCGTGGCAGAGCGTCCGACATACAAGCTCAGGTTTCTCGATCCCAAGAAGCGCTTTCCGGCGATGCCCGAGCAGCCTGCGGGGCGCTCATATGGCGTGGTCTGGAAACTCTTTGGCGAGGACCAGCATGAATCTTGTTATGTCGTCGAATTCGTTGGCAAAAGCCATGTGTCGCTTTTGGGCTACGTAAGCGTTTCGGGTGAGGTGTACAAGGTGGACCGCCCCGTTAGCGAGGCTCCGCTGCCCAACGATCCCGACATGGAGCTGGTCCTTGACGAGTCGGATTCCAGTATTGGTGAGATTATGGTAAGGGAAGCCAACGGTGCAATGCGTACGTGTGCGCAAACTGCCGGCTCTCCCGAAGGCCCCATGCGCGAGCAGTCCGACCACGAGACATGGAATTCGACCCGCGCCCTTCCTTACGGCGAGTTCATGGCCTCGATGTTCTTGCGCTACGTGATATTTGCCAACTCCGAAAGCGCTATTGCGAACACGGCGGGCGTCGACGGTCTCGATGCGGACATGCAAAACGTTGTCGACAAAATAAAGCTCGTAAAGTTGCCCGAGCCGGTCGAGGTGTTTTTGGGCTTTAACACGGCACCGCTACCTGACGCTATCGAGACGCTGCTTTACCGCGTTGACCATGCCGAGAATCCGAGCGGTATTGAGCGTTATGCCGCCGCCCTTATGAGCGAGGTCGACTTGCCCCGACTGCGCACCATCGCCGCCAAGTCCGAGATGAGCCTGGCTCGCATCGATCGCTCAAAGCTTTTCTATCTCAATTTTGATCGCAGCCTGCTGGACCAGGACGAGATTGACATGCTGCTTGCCATCGAGTGCCGTCTCAACCGCCTCTCTGGCATCCTCGAGCGCATCGGGGCCGGATTGGCCCCTGCGGCATCCTCGCCGAGCCTTGAGGGCTGCGCGCTCTTTGATGCGTGGCATATCGCCAAGACGACCAACGATGTTCCCCGACTGCTCGATACGGCCTCGAGCGATAACCCGTGGGGCAAACCGGGTACGGTGGCTTGCCAGCCGGGCGGTGAGTGGGATGTGCGTACCCGCTTCGCGCGTATTGTCGAGGCGCTTAACGTGGTCACACGGCTCGACTATACCTATCGGGCAAACGTTGCCGAGGGGATTATGCTCGTTCGGTTTGGGCGGTCTGTCGTGGATGCCATGCCACAACGTGAATACGACGCTCAGGATGACGCCTGGCGCGAGCTGGACGAGGACATGCGCGCGATCTGGGCCGCGGAGCACGATGCGCGCGTGGCACTTACGCTTGCGGCAGCGTGTTTTGCCGCGGGCACCTGCATCACGCGCTGCTATGTGCAGATTGCTGCTCCCGACAGTGAGCAGGGCGAGCGCGTTGTCGCAACGTATTTCTTTGGGCGCGCGGCCTATCTGGCCGATTGCGTGCCTGTCGCCAAGGATCTTGAGAGCATGGACATGGACGATATGCCGTGCAAGCGTGTGCTTGAGGCGTATGAGTCAACCGCTCCGGAGACGATTGAGCCTGCGGAGGTTCATGCTCGTCCGCGTGATGACCATCGCACACTGCCGCCGGCGCTGCGCGATCTGCTGCTTGCCGATACGGCTGACGAGTTGGAGGTCATGGAAGAGGACGACGACCCATACGTGGCCCGCGTTGTTGAATTGCGCGAGCAGGCAAAAGTCGACCGTACAGGTGCTTTTGAAGGCTTTTCCCGTCTTGTTGAGGAGTTGGAGGCTAAGTGCGCCGTCGCCGAGCTTTTGGCGACAGGTCCGGTTCAAACGCAGTTTTGCGATAACCAGCTGGTGCGCATGGTGCTACCGGTGTTGGAAGAAGACCGCTCTGTGCGAATCCTTCGTGCGCCCGATGCACTGTACTTTGCCCAGCACGAGATCTGCAGCTTTTACGCCGAGCAAGAGGACTTTGAACGAGCACTGCCCGAGGTGCGCCATCTTTACGATCTGGCACGCTCGTCCATGCAATCGCACTTTGCGCTCATCAACGTGCTTGCGCGTCTGGAGCGCTTTGACGAGATTATCGAGGTGGCGCGCCACGGCCTACGTATTGCCAGCGATCGTTCTGCAATCGGCTACCTGTTCTATCGCTTGGCGTTTGCCTATTGGAATTGCGATCAGCTCGACCTAGCGCTGGCTTGTTACCGTCTGGTGCCGCGCGGTGAGGAATCGGGCAGTAGTGCGCTGGAAGAAATGCAGGGCCTTATGAATGAGATGGGCGTCAGCGAGCCTCCGACGTTCGAGGAGGCGGTCGAGACCATCCGCAAGGCTGGACTCGAGCTGCCGCCAGTGTCCGCCGTGACGAATCAGCTGGCAGATGCCGCTGTGCAACTGGTCGACAACGGCTTCTTTTTCCTGGCACGCGGTTGCATCTTCCAAATGTGGCGCACCATGGGCAACGACGAGCTCGGCTCCCTCAACCGCTCGCTGGGGTAGGGGCGATATAGAGGGGCCGCACCGCGCTATTTGTATCGGCGCGGGCGGGAGGACCCGGCAGGATCAGTAAGGAATAAAGCCGCCGAGCCTGCTAAAACTGTTAAACTCTGCTAAAGTTGCTAAACTTTGTTAAAGTTGTTAAAACTAGTAGAGGAGGGCAGAATGACGAAAGCTGTTAACCCCTTTAAGCCAACGGCGGGCATGAATCCGCCTGAGCTTATCGGACGGGACACTGTTTTGGATGACTTTGCCGAGGCTCTTGAGAATGGTCCTGGTGCCCCCGATCGACTCATGCGCATCTCGGGCGTCCGAGGCACAGGTAAAACGGTGCTCCTTAATGCATTGGGTGACCTTGCACGCAAAAAAGGATTCGAGGTCGTTGACGTTGCCTCCAATGCTGGTTTTTGCAATAGAATCCTCGAGGCTCTGCAGCGAAACGTTCGTCTTGAATCAATCTCGATTTCCCCATCGATTTTAGGGGTCAGCCTTGGCTCCATGGAGATGTCGAAGTCGGCCTCTCATCTGGGCGAGGCGATGTACGATGCTGCGAAGCGCGGTGGTCTGCTCATTACGCTCGACGAGATCCAGGATGCCTCAACTGAGGAAATGCGCGAGCTAGGCAATGAGATGCAGCTCTTGATCCGCCAAGGAGCGAATGTCGCTTTCGCTTTCGCCGGGCTGCCGACATCGGTAGATGGCGTGGTGGTGGATGATACGTTGACGTTCCTTCAGCGAGCCAAACATGTTGAACTTACTCGGCTTTCCGATTTTGAAGTTGGCGGATCGTTTGAGGATACGATGAGACGAGCGGGCAAGGAGCTCGACAAAGGTGCCGCTGAGCTATTAACAAAAGCTTCGGCAGGCTATCCCTTTATGGTCCAGCTGGTCGGATATTACGCTTGGCAGGTTGCTGCGCGCAGTGGGGCGGAGAGCGTGAGCGAAGAGGCGGCTCGTAAGGGTATCCAGGCGGCTCTTGATAGCTTTAATGCTATGGTGATTGCCCCAGCGCTGCGCAGGGTGTCGGAACGGCAGTTTCAGTATCTCGCGGCGATGGCTCAATGCGAGGGCGTCGATATCGCCAACGGCGATATCGCCAAGAAGATGGGTTTGTCGGCGAACAAAGTTGGGTCATATCGCAAGCGTCTGATCGATGCGGGGTTGATTGAGCCCGCGGGCTATGGCTGTGTTTCGTTTGCAATTCCGTATATGCGCGACTATTTGTTGGAGGCGGTGCGGGAAAGGTAAAAATGGAATCGCTCCAAATTCCCTCTTGCCCATCCTCGACTGTTTGGTTACTATAGAACGGCTGTTACGGAGAGCTGACCGAGAGGCCGAAGGTGCTCGCCTGCTAAGCGAGTATGCCCCAAAAGGGCATCTGGGGTTCGAATCCCCAGCTCTCCGCCAGTTTAACTTTAAAGAAGGGTCCCATCGGGGGCCCTTTTTTATTATCGAGAAAGGGCGCTGGGGATTCGAACCCGAGAGGGCACGGGCGTTAAGCAAACGCGAAAGCGTTTGTAGCCCGTGGGCGAAAAGCCGCCAGGCTTTGAAGCCGGAGGGCATGCGTAGCATGCCCGGACATCCCCAGCTCTCCGCCAGTACGAATTTGAAGAAGGGTCCCATTTGGGGCCCTTTTTTGTGCGGAGAAAGGAGGCTGGGGATTCGAACCCTCAAAATTGAGGCGCCCCGTTGGACGCCTCATTTGGTTCGATGTGATATCGCTCCGGCCCTACGCCTTGGGCGCCTTGGCTACGGTCTCGCTCTCGGCTGTGAGCGGGCGGTTGTCGATGCGGCGGCCCAGGCGGTCGAGCTTCACAAGGAGCCACTCAATGGGATTCGGCCCTGCGCCTTCCTCGTCGGCAACCAGGTCCATAACGGCGATTTTGGTGCCGTCCTGCTTGAGTGTAACGCTGCCCACCTTGTCGCCCACATGCACCGTGCCCGAAAGATCGTCGTAGCTAACCTTTTCGGTCACCTCGCCGGCAAGAGAAAACACGGTCGCTTGCGCCGTGGGATCGGCGAGCGTGGCGTCGATTGTCTTATCCGTCCAGTCGGTTTGACTAATGCGCGCCATAAGCGGGTTGCCGTTGGCGGTCTTTTCTTGCGTGTTGGCGATTGCGACCGTCACCTTGTGACCGTAGTACCAGTTGGCAAGGGTGGCGGTATCGGTAAAGCGCTGATCGGTGGTGGTGGAGTT
The DNA here is from genome assembly GCF_040915425.1 of Collinsella aerofaciens. Classification (GTDB taxonomy): domain Bacteria; phylum Actinomycetota; class Coriobacteriia; order Coriobacteriales; family Coriobacteriaceae; genus Collinsella; species Collinsella aerofaciens_BW. Next base: position 5,242 of record NZ_JBCPDN010000064.1, read on the forward strand.
CAAAATAACGGTGTAGATCTCGTCGCCGTCGCGGTTGTAGGCGCTCGTAAAGCAATAGCCCGCGTCGTCGGTGGTGCCGGTCTTGCCGCCGATGTTGCCATCTTGGCCCAGCAAATAGTTATGCGTGTCCATGGAATGCGAATGGTCGGTGCCGTCGGCGCCCGTGACCTCGATCCAGGAATCCTCGCTCGCTACGACCTCGCGGATCGTGTCGTTTTTCATGGCCTCCTGCATCATCAGCGCTACGTCGTGTGCGGTTGAGTGCATATTGCCAGCCCACTCATCAAAGTCCAGACCATGCGGGTTTTCAAAAAGCGTACCGGTACAGCCGAGCTTCTTAGCGCGCTCGTTCATGGCCTTCACAAATGTGGCCTCGGCGTCTTTGGTCTTGGGGTCGATCTTCTTGCCCACATATTCGGCGAGCACGATGGCGGCGTCGTTGCCCGAGGGAATCATCAGACCGCGTAGTGCCTGCTCCACGGTAAGCTCGTCGCCTTCGAGCAAGCCGGCGGTCGAATTACCCACGGTGGCTGCGGCGTTGCTCACCGTGACCTTCTCGTCCATCTTGCAATTCTCGACGGTTAGGATTGCGGTCATGACCTTGGTGATCGAGGCGATTTTGACCTGCTCATCGGCGCCGCGCCCATAGTAGACGGTACCGTCTTTGCCCATGACGAGGGCATTGGTCGCATCGATATCGGGCAGGTTTTCGGCCGTGATGCCGCGCGCATCGGCGGTTTTGCCGCAAACATTGTCGGTCGTGAGCACTTGGGCGCCGGCGACGGTGGGCGCGCCAGCGGCAAGGGCGATAGCGCAGACAAAGCCGGCGGCAAGCTGGGCTGAGCGCTTTGCAAAAGAGGTGAGGGACTTCACAGATTTCGCTTTCGACGGGATGGTCTCTTCTGAAACTAGAGTATATCGTTTGCCGGCGTCGGCGATCATCGCGTGCGTGCGTGGCCCACATCCGCGTTCGAACGGGCACAAGGGTGCTTAAGACCGACTTAATCACCCACGCTTGTTGTGTGTGGCGTGCGTCGCCTCAGGCATAATGGAGCGCGAGAGGAGCACGCATGAACGAGCGCATACTGGTAGTTGATGACGAAAAGGCCATCGCCGACTTGGTTGGCATCTACCTTACAAAAGAGGGCTTTGATGTCCAGATTGCCTATAGCGGGGCCGATGCTGCCAAGGCGATTTTGGAGCAGGAGTTCGATTTGGCGCTGCTAGATGTCATGCTGCCCGATATCGATGGGTTTGAGCTGCTGCGTACGATCCGTTCCAGCCATACCTATCCCGTGATCATGCTGACGGCGCGCGATGCCCAGCAAGACAAGATCGGGGGCCTTTCGCTTGGCGCGGACGATTACGTGGTCAAGCCGTTCCGTCCGCTGGAGCTCATCGCGCGCGTGCACGCTCAGCTTCGCCGCTACACCAGCTACGGTAGCCGTGCACAGGCGGCCGAGTCGCCGACCATTCAGCTCGACGGCTTGGAGATCAACCGCGACGCTCGTTCCGTGACGGTGGACGGTGCACCGGTACGCCTCACACCCACCGAGTATTCAATCTTGCTGTATCTGGTCGAGCATCGCGGCAGCGTGGTGGCCGTGGAGGACCTGTTCCGCGCGGTGTGGAGCGAGGATTTTATGCCCGGCTCCAACAATACGGTGATGGTGCACATTCGCCACTTGCGCGAAAAAATCGGCGACGACGCACAAAAGCCACGCTTTATCAAAAACGTCTGGGGCGTCGGCTACATCATCGAATAGCGCCTTTGATGGTGGGGAAGTGGATATGACAAAAGACGATAGGCAGGCATTCGAGGTACCCGATCGGCTCTTTGAATACGTGAGGTCGGTCGTCGACAACCGCGCGCTTGCAACGGTGCTGCTCTTTTTGCTGAGCCTGCTGCTGATTGGCATCGACAACATCGCCGGAATCTTGACGGTGCTGCTTGCCGGCTTTTTGCTGATCGATCGATTTGAGATCGTGCGCCGCTGCATGGTGATTGGCGGCGCCGCGTGGGCCATGACGTTGGCGATTGGCGCCATGGCGCTCGGCGGCATCGAAGGGCCGGTGCTGTTCGATGCCGGCTTTGTATTCAACATGCTTGGCTTTGTGCTGGCGCTTGCCGCGTGCGTGCTGTTCTTGTGTGGCCGCGCCCTGTACTACCAGGGCTACGAACAGGGCGAGCAGCATGCCGATTGTGTGCTGGCCGCTCGTATTCAAGATCGCCTGATCGATCACCCCGACACCTGGGACAACATCGACGGCGACTTCTTGGAGGTCGAGGGCGCCCTTAACCGCGTGCGTGACCGTGAGCGCAAGGTGCAACAGGCCTTGCGTGACGAGTCGCATCGCAAGGACGATCTGGTCACGTACTTGGCACATGACCTACGCACCCCGCTTGCCAGTGTGGTGGGCTATCTTTCGCTGCTGCAAGAGGCTCCTGAGCTGCCGGTTGAGCAACGTGCGCACTTTACGGGCGTGGCTCTCGACAAGGCGCACCGGCTCGATGCACTCATCGAAGAGTTCTTCGATATCACACGCTTTGACTTCCACGATATCGTGCTCACGCGCGGCTATGTTGATCTGGGGTTGCTGCTGGCTCAGGTGGCTGACGAGTTCTATCCCATCCTCAACGAGCAGCATAAGGAAGCCCAAGTTGATATTCGCGAGGACCTGACGGTGCTCGTGGATGGCGACAAGATGGCTCGCGTGTTCAACAACATCATGAAAAACGCCGTCGCCTATAGCTATGAGGGCTCGACTATCACGATTGAGGCCGGGCGCCAAGACGATGGCGGCGTGCGCGTTCGCTTTATCAATCAGGGCGATCCTATCCCTGCGGCTAAGCTCAAGGTGATCTTTGAGAAGTTCTATCGCCTGGATGCGGCGCGTGCGACCAATCGCGGTGGTGCCGGTCTGGGCCTTGCTATTGCCAAGGAGATCATCGCGGCACACGGCGGTACCGTTGCATGTGAATCGACGCCCGAACACACGATATTCACCATCGAGCTGCCCGCCGCATAGCCAGCGTGCCCTTACAAACACTTGACAATGCGCTCACGTGCATATGAGCCGCGATTTCTACTATCGATACTGCTGAATTGATATCGATGTGGAGGTATGCGGTATGACGGCTGCTGCGGCTGTGGAGCCCACGGAGCTTGAAGAACTCATGGAAGCGCAGGCCGAGGCCGCGCACGAGCGCGAGGTTGGGGATGCGACTCGCCCCACGGCAGAGGATCTTGCCGCCTCGCCGACGCGCATCGACGTCGAGGGCCTCGACCTGTTCTATGGCGACCATCATGCGCTCAAGGACGTGAATATCAAGATCCGCGACAAGCAGATCACCTCGTTTATCGGGCCTTCGGGCTGCGGAAAGTCCACGTTGCTGCGCTGCTTTAACCGCATGAACGACGGCATCAAGGATTGCCGTATCGAGGGCAAGATTGCGCTCGATGGTCAAGATATCCTGGGCGATTACGACATCTGCCGTTTGCGCCAGCGCGTGGGCATGGTGTTTCAGCGCCCCAACCCGTTTCCCATGAGCATCTACGACAACGTCGCCTATGGGCCGCGCGGCATGGGCGTGCGCGATCGCGCTGTGCTGGATGGGCTGGTCGAGGATTCCCTTCGTCGCGCTGCGCTATGGGATGAGGTCAAGGACAAGCTCAAGGAGTCGGGCCTGGGTCTTTCGGGTGGACAGCAGCAGCGCCTGTGCATCGCCCGCGCACTTGCCGTGCAGCCCGACATTCTGCTGATGGACGAGCCGACCTCGGCACTCGACCCTGTGTCGACGCTCGTGGTGGAGCAGCTGGCCTGCGAGCTCAAAGAGACCTGTACGCTCGTGGTCGTTACGCACAATATGCAGCAGGCGGCGCGTATCTCCGACTCGGTCGCGTTTTTCTTGCTGGGTGAGTTGGTGGAGCATGCGCCCGCCGCGCAACTCTTCAAGAATCCGACCGATCCGCGCACGGCGGATTATTTGACGGGACGTTTTGGCTGATACCATCTAGTAAAGGTACCTTTAGGGTTAAGATGCGGTCATGCCGGCCGCAAAGGGGTTCAACATGATCTATTACGTCGAGGACGATGACAACATCAGGGATTTGACGGTCTATGCACTGCGCAAGCAGGGGATCGAGGCCGAGGGCTTTTCGTGCGACGGCGAGTTTAAGGCTGCCGTGGCGCGACGGGTACCCGATGCCGTCCTGCTCGACATCATGCTGCCCGATACCGATGGTTTGGCGATTATGCGTCGCCTGCGTGCCGACCGTCTGACGGCGACGGTGCCCATCATGATGCTTACCGCCAAGGACACCGAGCTCGACAAGGTGATGGCGCTCGATGGCGGTGCCGACGATTACCTGACTAAGCCGTTTTCGCTCATGGAGCTTGCGAGCCGCTGCCGCGCACTGCTGCGTCGCGGCGGCATGGTCAAGCAGGCAAGCGATGTGCTCAGCGTGGGCGACATCGTGCTCTCGCCCAGCCATCGCGAGGTGACCGTTGCCGGCGAGCCGCTTAAGCTCACCCTACGCGAGTTCGACCTGCTCGAGTACCTCATGCGTAAGCCCGGCGTGGTCTTTACCCGCGAGTCGTTGCTGCAGAGCGTGTGGGGCTGGGACTTCGACGGCGGTTCGCGCACCGTTGACGTGCACGTGCAGACGCTTCGCCAAAAACTGGGCGAGCATGCCGGCGCCATCGAGACCGTGCGCGGCGTGGGCTACCGCTTGGCCGAGCCTTCTGCCGGTGATGGTGCCGAAGGTGACGACACCGCGGCCGCCGCATCGGAGGAGTAACCCGTGGTCTTCGCCCCCCAGGGAAAACATACGCTGTCGCACCGCGTTTTTGTGACGATCTTTGTCTGCGCCATGGCGGTTATCGTGGCGTTTACGGTGCTGGGCGCGTTCTTTGTGCAAAACACCTTGGCGGATGCCACGAGTGCCAACCTGGCGCAGGAAACCGAGCTCATTGCTGCCGCCCTCGACGAGCAGCAGGAGCCCATCCCGTTCTTGCGTAGCCTCGATCGCGAGGACTTGCGCATCACGCTGATTAACAAGGATGGATCGGTTGCCTACGACAACGAGGCGTCGCCTTCCACACTGCCCAACCATGGCGATCGCCCCGAGGTCATCGAGGCCTTTGAGAGTGGTTTGGGTTCCGCGGAGCGCGCAAGCTCTACGCTCGACGAGATTATGCTGTATCGCGCTGTCGCCCTTGATAACGGCCAGGTTGTCCGCTTGGCGCAGGCCCAGCCTGGCGTTGCGGCGATTTTGCTGTCGATGGTGGCGCCGATGCTGCTTATCGCAGCAGCGGGTGCGGTACTCTCGTTTTTTATGGCGCGCCGCGAGTCCCGTGCCATCATCGCGCCGTTGCAAGAGGTGGATTTGGACCACCCACGCCGTAGCTATGAGTACGCCTATGCCGAGATGGTCCCCATGCTTGAGCGTATTGAGTCGCAGCGCCAGGAACTCAAGCGCCAAATGGCGGTGCTAGCGGACAACGACCGTATGCGCCGCGAGTTCACGGCGAATATCACCCATGAGCTCAAGACGCCGCTTACGGCGATTTCGGGCTATGCTGAGCTCATCGCAAACGGCATGGTCGAGGGCGAGGACGACCTGCGCAACTTTGGCGGTCGCATCTATCGTGAGGCGGGCCGTTTGGCGGCGCTTGTCAACGACATCCTTACGCTGTCTAACTTGGACGAGGCCGAGCGTGCAACTGAGGGCGAGGCGGTGCCCATTGGGTCCACGGAGCCTATTGAGCTCTCGCGTGCTATCTACGCGGTTGAGCAGCGTCTTGAACAGGTCGCCCGTCAGGCGAATGTGACGATAAGTCATGAGACCAAGCCTGTGGTCATCGAAGGCGTGTCGCGCTTGATCGACGAGCTCATCTATAATCTGGCAAGCAACGCCATCCGCTACAATCGACCCGGCGGTACGGTTACGCTGCAGTGCGGCACCAACGACGAAGGCCATCCGTTCCTCGCGGTCGCCGACACGGGAATCGGTATCGCGCCTGAAGAACAAGGCAAGGTATTTGAGCGGTTCTATCGCGTGGACAAGAGTAGGTCCAAGGCACGCGGCGGAACCGGTCTGGGGCTTGCCATTGTCAAGCATGCGGCCCTGTATCATCACGCCACGCTCGATCTGTCGAGCGAGTTGGGCGTGGGAACCACCATTACGGTGACGTTTCCCATACAGCAGGACGAGCCATTCGCATAGCGATACAACATAGATATTGATGTAGACGCCGCATTTGACTTTCGGGTGCGGCGTTGTTGTGCAATTTTACGATTGCTTCCGACATTTTTACAGGAGAGCCTGTTTCTTATGTATAGAGTTTGGTCTCGGTAAAAAGATGCGATAACATACGGACAGTTTTGTCAATCCGAACTGGGGAAATGAAAGGCAAGCTGCATGACCCTTCTCGAACTGTTCCAGCTGCTCAAAAAGCACCTTAAGCTGGTCATCACCCTTCCGGTGGTCTGCGCGATCGCCATGGGCATCGTGTCCTTTGTTGCGATGGACAACACCTACACCGCGACGACGAGCATGTACATTCTCGCCAAGACCGACGATAGCGGTCAGATGAGCTACAACGATCTCTCGGCGAGCCAGATGCTTTCCAACGATATCGCCACGCTGCTGGATAGCGATAGCGTTAAGAGCGGCGCAGCCAATGAACTGGGCCTCACCGATCTGGATGACTACAAGGTGTCTGTTTCCTCCGAGACCACCACGCGTGTCATTACGCTTTCGGTTACCGGCACCGATGCCAAGGAGACGGCTAAGGTCGCAAAGGCCATAGCTAGCTCGGTGAGTACGGTCGCTCAGAACGTCGGCGCTGCCCAGAGCATCAACGTTATCGACGAGGCTAAGACCCCCGAAGCCCCCAGCGGTCCCAAGCGTATGCTGTACGTTGCTGTCGCGTTCCTCGCGGGCATCTTTATCGCAGTTGCCTATGTCGTTTTGGCAGACATGCTCAATACCCGCATCCGCGGTGCCGAAGAGGCAGAAGAGCTCCTGGGCATTCCCGTTGTTGGCCGAATTCCGGCTATGAAAGGTGGTAAATAGGCATGGCTAAAGCAAAGAACACCGATAAGCTCGTTGTACAGAATGCCGCCAAGACCCTTCTGGCCAACATCCGCTTTGCGAGCGTGGACGACCCCATTCGCACCATCACCGTTACCTCCTCGATTCCCAACGAGGGCAAGTCTACGGTTTCCATTAATCTTGCTCAGGCAATCGCCACGAGCGGCAAGTCCGTGCTCCTGGTCGAGGCCGATATGCGCCGCAGGTCCCTTGCCGATATGCTCGGCGTCCGCTCCCG
>NZ_JBCPDN010000065.1:0-12492 GCF_040915425.1 Collinsella aerofaciens
CTGTAACACGGTACCGATGACCTGGTCAAAGCCCGGCACGCTAAACTGCGAGACCTCGGCGGCGTGCATCATGGGGAACTCGTGCGCGCCGCCCTGGAAGTGGTCGTGCGACAGAATCGAGCCGCCCACGATGGGCAGGTCGGCGTTGGAGCCAATAAAGTAATGCGGGAACAGGTCCACAAAGTCGAGCAGGCAGGTCAGACCCTTGCGGTCGACGTGCATCGGACGATGCTCGGAGCTCATGGCAATGCAGTGCTCGTTAAAGTACGCGTACGGGCTGTACTGGAAGCCCCAGCGCTCGCCGTCGAGCTGGATGGGGATGACGCGCAGATTCTGGCGGGCGGGGTGAGCGCCGCCGTCGGCTGCGGCGGAGCGTCCGGGATAGCCCTCGTTTTCGATGCAGAGCTGGCAGGCGGGATACTTCTCGCCCGTGTTCTTAGCTGCACCTGCCGCGGCGATATCGCGCGGGTCCTTCTCAGGCTTGGACAGGTTGATGGTGATCTCCAGGTCGCCCCAGTTGGTGGGGGTGCTCCATTTGATGTTGCGCGCGATGGCGGCGCGGCGCACGTAGCCGGCGTCGCAGCACAGACCGTAGAACCAGTCGGTCGCGGCGCGGGGCTCGTTGACGCCCATGCGGCCGTTGAACTCCTCGTTTACAACCGAAGGCCTCGGCATGAGCGCGCCCATAATGCGCATGGCAATGCGGTCGCGGCCAGACGCCGTGTCCTCGGCGGCGCCGTTGGCAACGGCAGCCTCGGCAAGCGCAGCAAGCGTGCCTTCAAGGTCAAAGTTGGGCAGGGTATCGGGGTGCAAGAGCGAGAGTTTCTCGACCTGGAGCGCCCAGGCCATGTCGAGCGCCGGGCCCGTAGCACCGATGCACTCGAGAATGGTGTTATACGCCCAGATGCGATCGTCCTGGCCGATCATCGATCGGTGGATAGCGTACTCGATCAGGTTCTGCGCGGCCTCGCGCACGTCAGTCATTACAGCCATGCCGCGTAAGCCCCCTTGTCAGAAATTGCGTAGTGGCGGGCAGAGCCCTCGCCCAGCCAGCCGTTCATCTTGGTGATAAAGGTGTCGACCAGGTCGAGCGGCACGAAGGCCTGGATGGTGCCACCAAAGCCGCCACCGTGGATACGGACGGCGCCACGGCCGTCGAGCACGTGCTCGGCCAGTGCCAGGGCATACATCGAAGGCTGCTCGGAGCCCAGCTTGGCAACGACATTCTGCAGGTACATGGCAGAGCTGGCGCCGGACTCGCGCGTCAGGACCAGGAACTGATCGATGTCGCCGGCGTTCAGGGCAGCCCAGCGCTTATCGACCAGGCCGTTTTCGTACCAGTAGTGAACGGCGCGCAGGCAGGCGCGGTCGCCCAGCTTGGCGCGCAGCTCGGGGAGCTTGGCGTCAAAGTCCGCCACGTTTACCTCGCACAGGCGTGCCTTGCCAAACTCGGCAGCGACGTCCTGCATCTCGCGCGGAACGGCGGCGTAGTCGTCGGTGGCGGCCACGTGGTCGGCACCGACCTTAACGAGCACGAGCGCATAACCGTGATCCTCAAAGTTGAGCTCGAGCTTCTGGGTTTTAGGCTGAGCCTGATCCTCAAAGTCCATGTAGGCGAGGCCGCCCAAGCAAACGGCGGCCTGGTCCATCAGACCGCAGGGCTTGCCGTAATAGTTGTTCTCGGTGCGCTGGCTCATCTGGGCGAGCGCGACGGGCTCGATGGCGGGTGCGTCCCAGAGCGTCTCCATGGCGCGACCGTATGCCGCCTCGACAGCAGCGGAGCTCGAAAGACCGCCGCCCGAGGGGACGGAGCAGGTGAAGGCAAAGTCGAAGCCCTGGGGCTCAACGCCCAGAGCAGCGATTTCGTGGGCCATGCCGCGGACGAGGCTCGCGGACGTGCCCTTCTCGGACTCCTGAACGTCTAGCGTGTCGAGCGCGATTTCAAACGTGGGATAGCCCTCGTCGGCTACGCGAACCTTGTTGGAATCGGTTGCCACGGCGATGCCGTCGACGGCGACATCGAGCGAGCCGGCGATAACGTGGCCACCCTCGTGGTCAGTGTGGTTGCCGCTGATCTCGGAGCGGCCGGGCGCGTGCACGTAGAGCACCTGGCGGTCGCCGATGGGGCCAAACTCCTCCTCGAACAGCTTGGTGAGCGTGGCGAATGTCTTTTCGTCGGGGGTGGTCATGGGAGTCCTTTCCTTGGCGCGCCCGGGTGGGTTTTGCGTCGTTATGAGTACGTTAACAACTTAAAGCGGCATGAACCAAGTGTTCACGATACCGCACGTTACGGGCTATGTTAACGTACTCATAACACATCGCTTGTCACTTTTTGAGAATCTGGTAATCGGTAGAAATTCAGCCGTGAACGGTACTACCGTATGGACTTATAAAGCAGAAGAGATGCAGATAGAAAAAGTAGAGTACGTTAACATGCGTCCGACGATAGCGGGCCTCGGCGCGGGATGTATTTCTGCCCGGGCCGGCATTCACGCTATTCAGATCTCGCAAGGGTGAAGGTGATCCTGTGGCAAGGCGCCCGTCCAACGATACCAGTTCGCGTCCGGTCTCCATGGCCGACGTCGCCCGCGCTGCCGGCGTTTCGCAGCAGACGGTTTCGCGCGTCGCCAACGGCTTGCCTAACGTTAACGAGCAGACGCGCCAGCGCGTACAGGCCGCTATGCAAAAGCTCGGCTTTCGTCCGAGTTATGCCGGTCGCTCGCTGCGCGACGGCCGTTATCATTCGGTCGGCCTGTGCGTCAACGATGTCACCAAGTTCGGCAACCTCTCAATGATCGACGGCATCGCCAGCGCTGCTCGCGAGCATAATTGCGCCATCACGCTGGTCGAGATGTCCAAGACCGAGGAGTTTTCGCTTGCCGAGGCCACGCGTCGTATGGCCGCATTGCCGGTGGACGGCATCATCATCGGCATGAGTCGCATGGCGCCCGATTTTGAGACGTTTGATCCACTGCCGGGCATTGGCACGGTCATCGTTACCATGTACGCGCACCCGCGGGTGACCACGGTCGATTCCGACCATTACGGCTGCTCGCTATTGCTTATGGATCACCTGTTTGAGCTAGGGCACGAGCAGATTCGCTATATTGGCGGCCCGTCATTCTCGGTCGACGAGCAATTTCGTCGCGCCGGTTGGCAGGATGCACTCGAGCGTAAACACATCGAGCCGGCAGAGCCGCTCGAGGGCGACTGGTCTGCCAACAGCGGCTACGAGGCCGGCAGGTACCTGGCCGAGCACGATCGCACCATGACGGCGATTTACGCGGCAAACGACCAGATGGCAAATGGCGCGATTGCAGCGCTGCGCGATAGCGGCCTGCGTGTGCCCGAGGACGTGAGCGTGGTGGGCGTCGACGATTCGCTCGATGATTTTGTGGCACACAACGAGCTCACGACCGTTCGATTCGATTTGCATCAGCGTGGACGCGAGGTGTTCGAGCACGCGGTTCCCAAGGCGGGGGCAACGGACAAAACCGTTGCCATTCGTATTCCCGGCCAGCTTATCGTTCGACATACCACGGCAGCTCCGCGCACATAGTTTTTGCAGGTCAATGGCGATATATTCCGCCTCAATAACAATCGATAAGGATGCTGGCAGATAGCCGTGGCTATGAAGACGAGTGCTATGATAGACGGGCTCTTTTGTCTATCTAGGAGGCTTTGCCCGATGGAGATCACCAAGGATATCCGCTACATTGGCGTTAACGATCACGACATTGACCTGTTCGAGGGCCAGTACGATGTGTCCGAGAACGGCATGGCATACAACAGCTACGTTATCTTGGGCGAAAAGATCGCTGTCGCCGATTCAGTCGACGGCGGTTTTGTTGACGAGTGGCTCGGCAACCTCGAGGCCGTGCTCGATGGCCGCACGCCCGACTACCTGATCGTCCATCACATGGAGCCCGATCACTCCGCCGGCATCGCCGCCTTTATGGAGCGCTATCCCCAGGCGCAGATTGTTGCCAGCATGGGCGCCTTCCGTATGATGGCCAACTACTTTGGCACCGACTTCCCCGAGCGCAAGATGGTCGTCAAAGATGGCGACGTGCTCGACCTGGGCGGCCACAGCCTAACCTTTGTCGGTGCCCCCAATGTTCACTGGCCCGAGGTGCTCTTCTCCTACGAGTCCACCGACAAGGTGCTCTTTAGTGCCGACGGTTTTGGCAAGTTTGGCGCCAACGACATCGAGGATCCCGAGGGCTGGGCTTGCGAAGCGCGCCGTTACTACTTTGGCATCGTCGGTAAGTTCGGCAAGTTCGTGCAGGCCGTCCTCAAGAAGGCCGCCGACCTGGACATCCAGATTATCTGCCCGCTCCACGGCCCCGTGCTGACTGAGAACCTGGGCTACTACCTCGACACCTATAACACCTGGTCGAGCTATCAGCCCGAGGACGAGGGTATCACGATTGCCTATGCGAGCGTGTACGGGCATCTGAAGGCTGCCGTCGAGGAGCTCGCATCTGCGCTTGAGGCTCGCGGCCAGAAGGTCTCCGTCTTTGACCTGGCTCGTGACGACATGGCCGAGGCCGTTGAGGATGCGTTCCGCTACGACCGTCTGGTGCTCGCCTCCATCACCTATCAGGGCGAGATCTTCCCGTGCATGAGCACCTTCATCCATACGCTCGCCGAGCACGCCTACCAGAACCGTACGGTGGCGCTCGTCGAGGCCGGCTCTTGGGCACCCGCGGCTGCCAAGGTTATGACCAAGGAGCTCGAGGGCATGAAGGACATCACCCTGACGCAGAACAAGGTGACTGTGCTGGGCTCGCTCAACGAAGCCTCGCGCGCCCAGATCGAGGCCCTCGCCGACGAGCTGTCCAAGTAGCGACACGCTCACTTTTGACGCTCAGCCATCACAACCACCACAAAGGGGACAGGCACCTTTGTGGTGGTTTTTGTTTAAGCGCCGGCGATGATGAGGGCTGGACGTGCGCTGTCGGTGGCCTCGGCGATTGAGGTGGCGACGGCATGATCGGGGTCACGGTCCATCACGATGGTGTCGACATCAGTCAGCTCGGCAAAGCGGTACATGCCGCGTCCGTTAACCTTGCTAGCGTCCATGAGGGCGACGCTTTGATGGGCTCCGGCGATCATAGCTGTTTTGGTCTCGGCCATCTGGGGAAAGTCGGTCGTAAAGCCGCAGCCGGGAACAAAAGCGCCAGGGCACATGACGGCAAGATCGGCGTGGACCATTTGGAGAGCCTGCATGGTAAGTGGGCCGTACAGATAGCGATGACCTTTGCGCAGTGCCCCGCCCAGCATGACGACATCGACCGAGGGCATGCTCTCGTCAATATAATCGGCGATGGTAATGTCGGCCGTGATAACGGTGATGCCGTCGCGCTGATCAAGGAGCCGGACGAACTCAAGCGCCGTGGTGCCCGAGTCGACGAGCAGCGTGTCGCCGTCATTGACGAGCTCGATGGCGCTTTGCGCGATGGCCTGCTTGGCGGCGACGTTGACATTGATGCGGCGATCCTGCGTGGAGACGGTCAGGCGCTTGTGAAGCGAAACGGCACCACCATGTGTGCGGCGCAGCTTGCCTGCTTCGGCGAGCGCGTCCAGGTCGGCGCGGGCGGTGACGGAGGACACGCCAAAGGTCTGGGCGATTTCTGCTACCTGCACCGAGGCGTTGTGCTCGAGCATTTCCATGATGGCGGCGCGGCGTTCGTCGGCAAAAGCACGGTTGGTAGCTTGGGTCATGTCTGCTCCATTCTCGGCTAAATTTGCAGGAATTGTGTTGACTCTATTTTCGTTCATTTTCTTTTTGAGTAAGAAAACACCTTTCGATTACTTATCTTTTCTATAAAAGAAAGACGCTGAACGCTCAAAATTCAATATCGAACACGCCCACTCGGCTCCAATTCCTTCCGTTTACTTTTCAAAAACGACTGTATTGACCTGCATGGGCTCAATATCTCGCACGTGCAAAGCCGCTGAATTTCATACAATGAGCGCAGTAAAACGCAAGGTAAAACGCCTTGTGAACAACTACGCCCGATCTCCAGATGCGGGCGAGGGAGAGGAGCAAACGCTCATGGCACTTGTTACCACCGAAAAGATGCTCAAGGACGCTCAGGCCGGCCACTACGCCGTCGGCGCGTTCAACGTCGAGAACCTCGAGTTTGTTATGGCCGTTCTGGCCGCTGCCGAGGAGACCAAGTCCCCCGTCATCATGCAGACCACCCCGGGCACCATCAAGACCGCTGGTCTGGACTACTTCTACGGCATGGTCAAGGCTGCCGCCGAGCGCGCTTCCGTGCCCGTCGCTCTGCACCTCGATCACGGCGATGGCTATGACCGCTGCATGCAGGCTTTCCGCACTGGCTACACCTCTGTCATGATTGACGGTTCGCACGAGTCTTTCGAGGACAACATCGCTCTGACCAAGTCCGTCGCCGACGCTGGCCGCGCCATGGGCGTGCCCGTCGAGGCCGAGCTCGGCAAGGTTGGCGGCAAGGAGGACGACGGTCCTGCGGTTGAGGGCGAGAGCCCTTACACCGATCCTGCCGAGGCCAAGGAGTTCGTCGAGCGCACTGGCTGCACCTCGCTGGCTATTGGCGTTGGCACCAGCCACGGCGTGTACACGAGCGATCCGCACATCGAGCAGTCCGTGGTCAAGGCTATCCGCGACGCCGTCGACGTGCCGCTGGTTCTGCACGGCACCTCCGGTGTGCCCGATGAGCAGGTTGCCGAGGCTGTGAAGAACGGCATCTGCAAGGTTAACTACGCCACCGAGCTGCGTCAGGCCTACACCAAGGGCTTCATGGCCTACATGGCCGAGAACCCCGCCTGCTTCGATCCCAAGAAGCCGGCCAAGGAGGGTATGCGTGAGATCACCGAGCTGGTTAAGATCCGCATGACCAACCTCAACTCTGTGGGCAAAGCAGAGTAACAGCAAGGGTACTCCGACTCGCTACATATCCCGGGGAGGGACGAGGGTTTAGTTCCCCAATCGTCCTCGGGCATGCAAAAAGCCTCGCTGCGCACTTCGTGCGGCGAGGCTTTTTGCCCCCTGCGGAAAGATTGGGGAACTAAGCCCTCGTCCCTCCCAGGTTGACCTACTCGAGGTCGTCGCCCTTGTGGCGTTGGGCGGAAAAATGATAAAACCTTTCGCGCTGCGGAATGATTTTGGAAACTAAGTACGGGGACCCGCCCAAGCCGTCCTGCTCGATCGCCCTTGTGGCGTTGGGGCGGAAATGGGTGGCGCGTTAGGGCTACTTTGTTGATGAGGGGTTAGTATGCCCGGGCTTGGTTGGGGAATGACTTGTTTAGGGATGATTGGAGCTTTTCGAAGGATGCTCGCAGGTTGAGTTCCTGGTCGGTTGAGCGTTTGGCTTTTTTGGTGGGGGAGTCGAGGAGACCGTCTCTTTGTGTCGGGGGGGGGAAGGAGAAAAGGTCAGCATGTTTTAGGGATGGCTGCTGTGCTGCGTCATTGGAAGAATGCATGCTTATGCGGCCTCCTCGATGTCCACCAAAAGGTTGCGCACGGGGTGTGCTGCTAGGTCCCGTGCGTTGGCAGTATTATGCCGCGGCTGTTGCAAAGAAGCGCTAAAGAAAGGCTTAATGAGGTTTGATGTAACGATGAAACCGCAGGTCAAAGCTATCGGGTAACACTCTTGAAAGGTTTTGAGCTTAAGGGCTTTCTAAGGTTTGTGGCGCGGATGTGGCGCGCCTGTGTGGGGCGTGTGGATGGCTCGTTCTTAGCGCTGCGGCTCTGCGGCCCGCACCCGCTCGATGACCTTTTCCATGGTGGCATCGATGCGGTCCTTTTTGAGTTCGCATTCCCAGATGGTTATGGGCGTCCAGCCCATTTGAGTGAGTGCCGCCACGGCGGTGCGGTCGCGCTCGACGTTGCGACGGAACTTGGCCTCCCAAAACTCAACGTTGCGCTTGGGCTGGCTAGGGTTGCACTTGGGGCAGCGGTGCCAAAAGCAGCCGTTGACAAAGATGGCGATCTTGCGCCCGGGAAAGGCGATGTCGGGCTTGCCGGGAACTTTCCATTCCAAGCGATAACCCGTAAGGCCCGCTGCGCGCAGGCGCTGTCGTACGAGTAGCTCGGGCTTGGTGTTGGCACGCTTGTTGCCCTTCATGGACTTTTTGATGGCGGCGCGGCGGCGCACCAGTTCACGCTCGTCGGCGGAAAGGTCCGAGGTATCGATGCCGTCGAGCAGACCGGGCTTGGGACGCTTTTTGCTGCGGCGCTTAGGTGCGCGCTTGGGCTTGGTGGCGGGCTCGTCGGCCGTGGTGGCCTCGGCGTCGTTGGCAGTGCCGTTGGCCTCAAGCCGGTCTTCTTTCAACTCAATCAGGGCATCAATGAGCCCCTTGTCGGCGGGCATCCACTCAACGGTGGCAAGCGAGGTGCGTGGAATCCAGCGGATATCGAGCTGGCGGTCATGTTTCTGGGGCTCGCCAGACTCTTTGGCCAGCGAGCAGTAGTAACACTCCATCGAGAGATGGAAATCGGGGTAGTCGTACTCAACGGTATAGAAATCGCGCAGGTTGGTGACTTTTACCTGCAGTTCTTCCATGAGCTCGCGGCGTACGGCGTCCTCGGGCGTCTCGCCGCGCATGAGCTTGCCACCGGGGAACTCCCAAAGTCCCTGCATGTCGCCGTAGCCGCGCTGCACGGCAAGCAGCTCGTCAGATCCATCCTTGCGAATGATCCCAGCGGCAACATGAACAGTCTTCAACAGGAGTCCTCTCTCAACATCAACACGTGGCAGGGTAGCTACCCGTACCTTACACAACGGTAAGGCAAGCGTAAGCCATATCGATGGTAGCCGACTCGTCTTCTTGCGACTATAGATGCCGTAGACTAATCGCAAGAAAGGACTCGGTATGCAAAGCACGCACATGGCGACCCCGGTACTGGAGGTCGCGCATCTCGAAAAGGTATATGGAGCGCTGGGCAACGTGACCCGCGCGCTCAACGACGTCAGCTTTACTGTCAACCGCGGCGAATTTGTTGGCATCATGGGCGCTTCGGGCTCGGGCAAGTCAACGTTGCTCAACTGCGTGTCGACCATCGATAGCGCCACAAGCGGCACCATTCGCATAAACGGGCAGGACGTTACGCGCATGAAGCAGGCCAAGCTCTCGCAGTTCCGCCGCGAGGAGCTCGGCTTTATCTTCCAGGACTCCAACCTGCTCGATACGCTCACGGCACGCGAGAACATCGCCTTGCCGCTCACCATCGCCCGCACAAACTCGGCAGAGATCTCGACCCGCGTGCAGGATGTGGCAGCGCGCCTGTCCATCAGTCAGGTGCTCGACAAGTATCCCTACCAGATGTCCGGCGGTCAGCAGCAGCGCGTTGCCGCGGCTCGCGCGCTTGTCACCGACCCCACCATGATCATGGCCGACGAGCCCACCGGCGCTCTCGATTCCAAGAGCGCTCGCCTGCTGCTCGAGAGCCTGGAGGCCCTTAACCGCCGCCTACGCGCCACCGTGCTCATGGTCACGCACGACAGCTTTGCCGCCAGCTACACGAGCCGTGTGCTGTTTATCCGCGACGGCAAGATCTTCACCGAGCTGCGCCGCGGCGACACCGACCGCCGAGAGTTTTTCGACCGCATTATGGAGGTCGTTGCCATGATGGGCGGTGAGGGCTCCGATGCTCTGTAAACTCGCTTGGGGCAACGTCCGCCGCGCCGGCCGCGACTACCTCGTCTACCTTTTGACGCTCACCCTGGGCGTCACGGTCTTCTATGCCTTTAACACCATCTCGATGCAGGTCGACATCGCCGGCATCGATGAAAAGGGCTTGGCGCAGGTTATGGGCAGCATGCTCGGCGACCTGACGTACTTTTTGGCCGGTGTCATGGCCTTTTTGATGGTGTATGCCAATAACTTCATCATGAAACGCCGCAAGAAGGAGTTTGGCCTGTACCAGGTGCTCGGCATGGGGCGCGGGCGCGTCGCCACGATCATGGCGCTCGAGACCGTGATGGTATCGGTCGTGGCCTTTGTCGCCGGCATTGTGCTGGGTGTGGGACTCTCCCAGCTCATGACGTTCTTTACGGCCTCGCTCTTTAAGACACAGATCGCCAATTTCCACTTCTTTTTCTCGGTGCATGCGTTCAATCTGACCCTTGTCTGCATGCTCGTAATGTTTGTGCTTACGCTACTGCTGAACCTTCGCGCCGTGCGTCGTACCAAACTCATCGAGCTTATGGGTGCC
Organism: Collinsella aerofaciens; assembly: GCF_040915425.1. Lineage (GTDB taxonomy): Bacteria > Actinomycetota > Coriobacteriia > Coriobacteriales > Coriobacteriaceae > Collinsella > Collinsella aerofaciens_BW. The sequence continues at coordinate 10,208 of NZ_JBCPDN010000065.1, forward strand.
GAGCGTCGCAACGAGAGCATCAAGACACGCAACCCCTGGATCGCGATTGCCATCTTTGCCGTGGGCGTGGTGCTTGTGGACGTGGCCTATTACCGTCTGCTACGTGATGGGTTCCCGCTAACCGCGACGGACAGCAAGCTGCAAGAGGCCATGACCCAGTTTGGTATTACGACCGCTATGGTTACCGTGGGCACCTTTGCCCTGTTCTGGGGACTCTCGGGCATGCTCATCAAGCTGCTGCAGAGCCTGCGCGGCGTGTATTGGCGCGGCCTCAACATGTTTACCGTGCGCCAGCTTGCGGCCAAGGTCAACACGGTGTGCTTTTCGATGGGCGTCATCGCGATGCTCCTGTTTTTGGCCATCACTTCTGTGACGTGCGGTATGTCGATTGCCAACGTGATGAACGAAAACCTGGAGCGCTATAACCCTGTTGATGTGTCTCAGACGTATGTCTATTACACGCCCGAAACGCTCGACTACTACAAAGAGTATGTCAATCCGTCTGAGGCCGATCGCATGGTGCTGGCCGATAGTACGGTCGATTTGTACTCCGCATGGCACGGCGATCGTATCGATCACGATAACGTTGCAGACGGTATTAAGGGCAAGTCGGCGGACAACAACGACGAGACCGCCAAGAAGGTCAATATCGCCGATGTTGCCGGTGAGCATGTGCAGATCGATTCGTATCTGAGTTACCCGTTTAGCGGTTCGGATCCTTCGGTGACCCCAAGTGAGATGTGCAAGATCATGGGCGAAAAGCTTCCCAAGGCGTTCGGGGGTAGCAATGCCGATGCGATGGGTCTGTTTGTGACGCCGGCGAGTCAGTACAACAAACTGCGTCAGATGATGGGCGAGGAGCCGGTGCACATCGGTCACGACCAGTATCTGCTCACGTGTGATATGGGCGGCGAGCTGGTCGACCTGTACACCAAGTATATGGCTGGCGGCCATGCCCTTACCTTGGGCGGGCATGAGCTCAAGCCCGCAACCGATAAGTCGGACGAAGATACGGCGGCCATCGCCAACTCGGCGATGGGCAGTAATCCGGGTACCGTCGTCGTTGCCGACGAGCTGCTGTCCCAACTTAATCTGCAGCCGTATTCCAGTAGCCTGCTCGTTAACTACAAACAGGGGATGGATACGACCGAGGCAGACGAGAGCATTAAATACACTCTGCTCGACAATCTGCTCGTTGACGGCAAGGAGCCGGGGTTGTGGGGAACCTTCATCACACGCTCCGTGATGTACACGCAGGCAGCGCAGATGAACGGCTTGATTAGCTACCTAGCCATCTACATCGGCTTTGTATTGGTCGTTGCATGCGCGGCGATTCTGTCGATCCAGCAACTCTCCAACGTGGCCGACGGCAGCCGCAGCTATCGTGTGCTGGCGCAGATCGGCTGTGACGACCGCCAGATTCGCCATTCGGTGATGGCACAGCAAGCGGTATTCTTCCTGTTCCCGCTGGCAGTGGGCCTGGCACACTCCTTTGTGGCACTTAAGGTGATCATCGAGCTGGTGAGTATTTTCGGAAATATGAGCATCGGCGGCACCGTTGGCCTCACCTGTGCAATCTTCCTGGCAGCTTATGGCGGCTACTTCCTGGTGACCTATCTCATGAGCACCGGCATGGTACAAGCTGCCATCGCCACCCGCTACAGCGAGTAACAAGCGGGCAAAATCGTCACAAAATCAGAGGCGTATGACCGCCGCGAAGGGACCAGGGGCCTTTTCGCGGCGGTTTTTGCCTACCTGGTGCGTCTCAGATACAAGTGAGTAGACTTTTTTGAACCTGCCGAGCACATCGCGACAAATAATCGATGAAACCGCAGGTTAGAGCTGTGGCGTTTTAGGGTGTGCTCGGCCTTCTGCAAAAAGCCTACTCACTTGGTTTTTCTGCTAGAAGACCGCCACGAGGGAAGGCAACTCCCTTACGTCGGTTTGGACGTTTGCCCAGATAAAACCTGCCAAAATAAACCTGTTCCTTTTTTGCAGGTGGTTTCAACTGAACGGCGGGCGGTGCGGCTTGGGTGTGCGGGCTCACAATCTGGGGAAACCAAACGGATTGGGGGCTTGTATGATCGATTCGAAGGGAAACGTGCGATCCGAGGGCATGTTTAACAGAGTGCGCCTGGCCCCCGAAGCCCGGCGCGCATGCGATACGCGAGGGTAGTCGTTGGGGACGTTCTTAAACGACTGGTCAAACAAGAACGTCCATTACAGTCGAAATTGTCAGCCTGGGACTGTCTCGGGCTACGATTGAGGCGCGCCCAGAACGGGCC
>NZ_JBCPDN010000066.1:0-9720 GCF_040915425.1 Collinsella aerofaciens
CCATCGCGCCGAGAGTACTGCGGGGTCAGCCCGTGGGAGGCCAGGGCGCCGCTGACCGGTGGACGGCACCGAGCCGTCATCGAACTTGGAAGGGGGAGGCCTCGCGGCCTCCCCCTTTTTTGCGTTTGTGCGGCATAAATGACTCATTTACGCCAGACGATTTAATTCTTTTTGGTATTGAGCTTTTATTTAAAGATAATAAAACGAATAACAAGGGCAACTGCTATAGCCGCAATGATCAAAAGCAGGATTGTCATTCGATGCTGCTTGCGTCGTTTACTCGACGAAACGAAGATCGATTTTCCTTGTTTTGGCGTTTCGAGATAGCGAGCCGAATGCGTCAAGGTTTGCTTTGGTCGAGGACCTCTTTGTTGATGAGCGGCGGATGCTTTCAGTGGCTCATCACTAGCTGCGCTGTTTTTAGATAATGGTGCGTCTTTCAGATATACAGGGTCTCCCGAGGCGACGCCCATATGTTTACGTCCCGTTTGGGCATCCTCGAGCGTTTGATATCGATTTCTTGTCACATACTCGGGCTCAGGATCATTAATGGGCTCTTGCGAGATGTGGGGGCGATGGAACCGTGGCGGCTGCGTGGAAGTTTCTTCCCCCTGCGTCTGCATAAACATTTTGTTCTGGTTCTGGTCGTCCATGATGCCCTTTAGCTCGTTACCAACAACGTGTACGCGCTCATTGTAAGCCCCTTGTTATTTGTAGCTGCGAACATACTTGTTATTTAAGCTCTGGTTCAAAGAACCTTAACCTTATTAAAACCTGAGTCATACACACTTAGATATGCTTATAGTACTGGACTCAAAAAACTTTATAGTCGATGTATATATAAGCACTGTGTGGGCATATATAAGAGCGTCAAAAGAAGTCCCAGTCACCTAGAAGATGGCTCGGCAGTCCTAAAAGGAGTGGTAAACATGGCAAGCATGGTTCCTTATCGTTCGGTTTTTGGCGTTCGTCCTTCTGCTAGCTCGCTGTTCGATCTGTTTGATGATATGACCGACCTTGCAAACAACTCGATTGCTTCCAAGGCGTTTCCCGTTGACGTTGAGGATAAGGGCGACGGCTATGAGGTCAAGGCCTATCTGACCGGTGTCGCCAAGGACGATATCGATGTCGAGCTCAATGAGGGCCGTCTGTCCATTAGCGTGAATGTCGAGGAAGACGAGGAGAACGAGGGCAAGAACTTCCTGCAGAAGGAGTTCAGCTCGTACAGCGCGACGCGTGGCGTGTATCTAAAGGACGCTTCGAGCGAGGGCCTCTCGGCTAAGTACGCTGACGGCATCCTGACCGTTACGGTTCCCAAGATCGTCGAGAAGAAGAACGTTACGAAGATCTCCATCGACTAACTTCGTTGGTGTTCTGCGCTATTAAAAGACAGCAAAAGGGGCTGGGAAGCGATTCTCGGCCCCTTTTGCTGTCTAGGACAGTCTATTGAATGGTTGCCGGCTGATACTGACTCGCAGGGCGTATCGAGAGTTTTCGCGATCCTTGGAGAAGGGTTGCGGAGCTGCCGACCTCGTCATCCAGGGTTGCGGCCAGAGCTTTGGCATAGCTTTTGACGGTAAGGCTCGGACGATTGTTATCTTGGCTGATATGCATGGCAATGAGCTGTTCGGTGCGATCTGTAACAAGTTCGCGCGCGGCTTCGGCGGCTTGGCTGTTGGAGAGGTGTCCCCTTGCAGACAGGATGCGCTCCTGAAGAAAGCGGGGATATTCTCCCTCGCGCAGCATGGTCACATCGTGGTTGCTTTCGAGCGCGAGGACTCGACAATCTTTGAGGGTGTTCATGGCTTGGCTCGATAGCTCTCCGGTGTCGGTGGCAAAGCCGATGGAATCATCGAGGGCGTCGAATCGATAACCGACTGGATTGATGACATCGTGTGATGTTGAGTAGGTTTGCACGTGGATGCCGGCAATGGATAGGGCGTCGCCGGGATCGAATTCCTCGACAGGCAGATGCGAAAGATTTTCTTTGTTCGAAAGGGTGCCCCTGCTGGCAAAGAGGGGGCCGTGCCAGTGCTTGCACCAGACATCGAGGCCCTTGATGTGATCGCTATGCTCATGAGTAATGAGAAGAGCCGAGACGTTGTCTGTCGAGAGCCCCAGTTCTGCCATGCGCTTTAATGTCTCGCGGCGAGACAGTCCGTCATCGACCATAATGAGCCCCTGCGGGCCCTCGATGAGTGCGCAGTTGCCTTTAGAGCCACTGCCGAGGATATGAAGGTGCAGGCGAGACATAAGATTCCAAAGGATACAATGGGTGCGGACGAATAGAGGAGGAAGCGAATGCCAACGGTATCACAGCATTACGGACACCATGCCGTGCCCGGGGCAGTCGATGAGACCCGAACGAGGCAGCAGGCTGCTCCTGTCGTGCTCATGGTATCAGGCGGCGCGGACTCGACGGCACTGCTTCTTATGGCGTGCACATCAAAGCTGGATATCCAAGACGGACGCGGTGTTGCCCCCATTGCTCGCGAGCGCCTGCATGTGCTGCATGTAAACCATCATCTGCGCGGCAAGGCGTCCGATGGCGACGAGGCCTTTGTGCGTGAGCTCTGCGCGAAATATGGTTTACCGCTGTGCGTGGAGCACGCTTATTTTGATGGGGAGTCGGGCAATATTGAGGCCGCGGCCCGCGAGGTGCGCTATGCCGCGGCGCGGAGGTATGTTCGCGAGCTCTGCGCCCAGACGGGGGCACCGCGAACGGCGGCTCGTATCTGCACCGCGCACACGTCTTCGGATCGCGCGGAAACGTTTTTGATGAACGCGATTAAGGGTTCAGGGCCCGCTGGCCTATCGAGCATTCCTCGCCGGAGGAATATTGTGGTGCGTCCCTTGCTCGACCTAACTCATGGCGAGCTCGTGGGCTATCTACAGGTACATGGTCAGCCGTGGCGTGAAGACGAGAGCAATGAGGATATCTCGTATCTGCGAAACTACGTGCGCCATCGAGTGATGCCGGTGGTGGCGCAGCGCAACGCGAGCGTCTGCAAGACGATTGGCGCCGCCTGCGAGATCTTAGGCGATGAGGACGCGTTTTTGTCTCAGCTTTCGGCACAGGCGTTTCGAAGCTGCCTGCGTAAGGAGGCGGCGGGCGCGCTGGTGCTCGATGCCAGGCGCCTTGCTGCGGCCGAGGTGGTAATCGCGCGGCGTATCGTGCGACTGGCAATTAAGCGCATCGATCCGGACGCTCGTCCAGAGATGCGACATGTGGAGCGAGTCCTTTCCTGCGTTGCCGAGGGCGCCGGCTCGGTCACGCTTCCGGCGGGGATTGACGCACGCATTGAGTTTGGCATGCTGGCGTTTAAGGCGCCGGCGGCTCGCGAGGGCCTGGTCGCGGACTGGGTTACCGTACCCGGTCGTTTGCCGTTGGGCGGGGGACGTATGCTGGTCACAGAACCGATGGCCGTTGAGCCGGGATGCGATATCGTGCGCCGCGCCCGTGAGCTTGCGGCTGCCGGGGAAGTGACAGCTTTGGTAGACGCGGCTGCCCTGGGTTTTGCCGACAGCGATAGTGAGCGGATCCTGGCGGGCTCGCGTGGCGAGATCCCTGCCGAGGCGCGATTGGCGCGCCTGTGGGTGGACGGTCCCGCACCGGGAGACGTGATGTGCCCGTTAGGGATGAGTGGCCGAAGCAAGAAAGTATCCGACTTGCTAGGCGAGGCTCGCATTCCCGTTTCCGAACGCGCCGGCGTGCCCATGGTGAGGACGGCGCCGGGGGGTGCCGTGGTGTGGGTCGCCGGAGTTCGCGCGGACGAGCGTTTTAAGTGCACGGCCGCAACGCGCGTGGCATATCTGCTCCGCGTGGTCGATGCGGAATAGCGTCCCACGCCTGCTATTCTGTGCGACGTTGACGGTATTCCCGCGCTGATGGCGCACGGGCTGGTAAATTTACCCCGTGCGCTGCTAGAATGTGTAGTTCGCGTCCATACGGCGGTGTGTGGGCGATAAGCACAAGAAAGGGTTGTCATGGCTTCTCAACATCCGGATATCGAGAAGGTTCTGTTCACGCAGGAGGATATCGACGGTATCGTCTCTCGCCTAGGCGAGCAGATTACTCGCGACTACGCGGGTAAGGATCTGGTGCTGATTGCGGTCCTGCGCGGCGCCGTGGTCTTTATGGGCGACCTGATGCGTAAGATCGAGCTGCCGACCAACATCGATTTCATGGCTGTTTCGAGCTATGGTGACGGTGTGAAGTCCTCGGGTATCGTGCGTATCATTAAGGACCTGGATATCGACATCCGCGGTCGCGACGTGCTGATCGTCGAGGACATTCTGGACTCGGGCCTGACGCTCAAGTATCTGATGAAGAACCTCGAGAGCCGCAAGCCCGCTTCTCTGGAGGTCGCCGCCTTCCTGTGGAAGGACGTTGAGGACCGCGTCTCGGCCATCACGCCCAAGTATGTTGGAACCCATTGCCCCGATGCCTTTGTGGTGGGCTACGGCCTCGACTATGCCGAGCGCTATCGCAACCTTCCGTATCTGGGCATTTTGAAACCGGAGGTTTATTCGTAAGATGCCCGACGACCGTAACGATAACAATTCCCAGACTCCCCGGGACCCAAAGATCCCGGGGATGCCCGGAGGCAAGAAGCCCACGCGTACGGGCTGGCTGTATTTTATTTTGGCTTGCGCGCTTCTGGGCTACGCCTTCTTTAACATGGGCTCCGGCTTTGCCAATTCCAGCAATACCGTTAAGCTCGCGACGAGCGAGATGGTGAGCGCCATCAAGCAGGATCGCGTCGAAGATCTGACCTATACGGTTCAAGACGGAAGCGTGACGGGTCATTACTGGAAGACGAAGAAGGACAAGGGCGATACGAGCGAGCTCAAGAGCTTCTCTTCGACCTATGTCGGCTCCGATTCGCTTGCCGAGCTCATGGCGGAGCACCCCGATACCAAGTACATCGTCAACACCAACGATCCCGATTTTTGGGGCGACTTGGCGATGAGTGTGCTTCCGACGATCGCCCTTATCGCCATCATGTTCTACTTTATGCGCCAGATGATGGGCGCCAACAACAGGAACATGCAGTTTGGCAAGACCAACGCCAAGACCAACGAGGCCACGCGCCCCAAGGTCAAGTTTGAGGACGTTGCCGGCGTGGACGAGGCAGTCGAGGAGCTCGAGGAGATCCGTGACTTTTTGAGCGATCCGGACCGCTATCGCAAACTGGGCGCCAAGATCCCGCGTGGCGTGTTGCTGGTGGGCCCTCCGGGCACCGGTAAAACGCTGCTGGCCAAGGCCGTTGCCGGCGAGGCGGGCGTGCCGTTCTTTAGCATCTCGGGTTCCGACTTTGTCGAGATGTTCGTGGGTGTCGGCGCCAGCCGTGTGCGCGACCTCTTTAAGGAGGCCAAGTCCCAGGCCCCGTCGATCATCTTCATCGATGAGATCGATGCTGTGGGACGTCAGCGCGGAGCTGGCTTGGGCGGCGGTCACGACGAGCGCGAGCAGACGCTCAACCAGCTGCTGGTCGAGATGGACGGTTTTGAGGAGAGCGAGTCGGTCATCCTGATCGCTGCAACCAACCGTCCTGACATCCTGGATCCGGCGTTGCTGCGCCCCGGTCGTTTTGACCGTCAGGTTACGGTTGACCGTCCGGATGTGAAGGGCCGCGAGCAGATCTTGCGCGTGCATGCCGAGAACAAGCCGATGGACGAGGACGTGAAGTTTGAGAAGCTCGCCCAGATGACCGTTGGCTTCACCGGCGCCGATCTGGCAAATCTGCTCAACGAGTCTGCGCTGCTGGCTGCCCGCCGCCATCGTTCCGTGATCTCGATGGACGAGGTCGAGGAATCGATGGAGCGCGTGATTGCCGGTCCGCAGCGCAAGGGTCGCGTGATGACCGAGGCCGAGCGCACCACGATCGCCTACCACGAGAGCGGCCATGCCCTGGTGGGTCACATCCTGGAGCACTCCGATCCGGTTCACAAGATCTCGATCGTCAGCTGCGGCCAGGCGCTGGGCTACACGCTGCAGCTTCCGCAGGAGGACCACTTCCTCAAGACCAAGAACGAGATGCTCGACGAGCTTGCCGTGTTCTTGGGCGGTCGCGTTGCCGAGGAACTCATGTGCGACGACATCACGTCGGGCGCGAGCAACGATCTGGAGCGCGCGACCAAGATGGCGCGCGAGATGGTCACGCGCTTGGGCATGAGCGAGGAGCTTGGAACGCAGGTGTTTGGTGAGGCGCAGCATCAGGTATTCCTGGGCCGCGACTACGCCGATCACCAGGATTACTCCGAGGAGACGGCGCGCCGCATCGACATCGAGGTCCAGCGCATTATGCGTGAGGCCCATCGTCGTGCGGTCGAGATTTTGGATGCTCGTCGCGATCAGCTTGACCTGATGGCGAAGGTGCTGCTTGAGCGCGAAACCGTCGAAGGCGACGCCGTGAACGCCCTGCTCGACAACGAGTGGGATGCCTACCTTGAGCGCGAGGGCGATATCCTGGCGGCCAAGGAGGAGCGCAATGCCAAGGCGGCCGGCATGCCGACCAAGAAGCGTGCGCCTCGTATGAGCGAGGAGGAGCTGGCGGCCGATGCCGCGGCATTTGCGCAGGCGGCCATGCAGGAGGATGCCGAAGCCGCATCCGATGATGCCGGCGATGACTGTGCCGTCAATGCCGGTGCCGACACCGACGCCGACAAATAGCCTTTGTGGCGAAAGCCTCTGCGGGGAAACCTGCGGAGGCTTTTTCTTTTGAGCGATATTGGGCCGTCTGTTGATTGGGGACAGACTTAAATGAGCGTTTTCACGCATTTAAGTCTGTCCCCAATCAACATTGCTGCGGCGCTTTGCTCAACTAAAGCGTACAATACCGCCTATGCGAAAGGGGAACAGATGATCAACGAAACCATGTATGCTCGCGGTGCGGAAAGCTCCATCATCCGCGAGATTTTTAGCTATGGCCTTGAGCGTAAGGCGCAAATCGGCGCGGAAAACGTGTTCGATTTCTCGCTGGGCAACCCGAGCGTTCCGGCGCCCGCTGCCGTGGCGGAGTCCATCAAAAAGGCGCTTGAACTGCCGAGTGACCAGCTGCACGGATACACGCCCGCACCGGGCCTGCCGCAGTGCCGTACCGCCGTGGCTGAGTCGCTCAACCGCCGCTTTGGTACGAGTTATGAGGGCAAGGATGTCTTTATGACCGTGGGCGCCGCGGCTTCGCTCACCTGCACGCTCAACGCCGTTACGAACCCGGGCGATGAGGTTATCGTCATTGCGCCGTATTTTCCGGAGTATCGCGTGTGGATTGAGAAGGCCGGCTGTACGTGTGTCGAGGCGCTCGCCGATGAAGATACGTTCCAGCTGAGCGTGGATAACGTGCTCAAGGCGATTACCGATAAGACGGCTGCCGTCATTATCGACTCACCCAACAACCCGACCGGCGCCGTGTATACGTGCGATACCCTGACGCGACTGGCCAATGTTTTACGCGAGGTCAACGCCAAGCGCGATCCCGAGAACCCGATTATGCTCATCTCGGATGAGCCGTATCGCGAGATTGTCTATGGCGCCGAGGTGCCTTGGGTGCCTTCGATCTACGAGCACACCATCGTGTGCTACTCGTATTCCAAGTCGCTTTCGCTGCCGGGCGAGCGCGTGGGGTGGATCCTGGTTCCCAATACGAACCCTCAGGCAGCTCGTCTAATGCCCGCCGTTGCCGGTGCCGCCCGTACGCTGGGCTTCGTGTGCGCGCCGGCGCTCTTCCAGCGCGTAATTATCGACTGCATCGATGAGCCGAGTGACGTTGAGGCCTATGCACGCAACCGCACCGCGCTTACCGATGCACTAGCGGAGTACGGCTACACCTATGTTGAGCCGGATGGTGCATTCTACCTGTGGGTGAAGGCGCTGGAGCCCGATGCGAACGCTTTCTGCGAGCGCGCGAAGAAGTATGAGCTGCTCGCGGTGCCCTCGGACAGTTTTGGCATGCCGGGCTGGTTCCGCTTGGGCTACTGTGTGAGCTACGAGACTATCGTTAACTCACTGCCCGCCTGGAAGCAGCTGGCCGACGAGTATCGTCAAAAGTAAAGTGCTCTGCTTACAATGTTTTACGTGAAACGGGGTTTGGTTTTAAGCCAGACCCCGTTGTCTATGCCGTTGTGTGATTGGGATGAAGCAGTTTTACGACTGCCGAAAGCTATGCGTACAATGAATATACGCGACGGCCATACTGGACAAGGAGACCTGATGCCCTACCTTCTTTCTTGTGATATTCATACTCATACGTTGTTCTCCGCGCATGCGTACTCAACCATTGAGGAGAATGTGTACTGGGCGGCGGAACGTGGCCTGCAGGTGCTCGGATCTGCCGACCATCTGAGCTCGATGGTTACGGCTTGCCCCAACGACCTGCGAAGTTTCCAGTTCTTTATTAACCAGGATATCTGGCCGCGCATTTGGAGCGGCGTGCTGGTGCTTCGCGGCGCCGAGGTCGATATCGTTTCGCTGGACGGAAGCTTGTTTGGCGAGGACATTCCCGTGTCGCTCGATATTGCCGGCGATTCGTACAGTCACCAGCATTCGCTGTTCGATTTGGTGACGCGTAATTTGGATTATTTGGTGGCAAGCGTGCATAATCCGCAGTTTGCCGAAGGCGCGACGCTCGCCCAAACGACCCAGATGTATATCAATGCCCTGGAGCATCCCAAGGTGTTCATGCTTGGGCATACGGGTCGTTCGGGCGTGCCGTTCGATATCGATGAGGTGCTACTGGCGGCCAAGGCCAAGCACAAGATTATCGAGATTAACAACCATAGTCTTGAGCATGGTGCCGACACTGAGCATTGGGCCGTATGTCGCAAGATCGCCGAGCGCTGCGCCGAGCTGGGCGTGGGTATTGGTGTGTCGACCGATGCCCACATTGGTATGGCCATTGGCAAGCTCGAGCACGCCCGCAAGTTGCTCGACGAGATTCACTTCCCGCTGGACCTGATCGTGACGCGCGACCGCGAGACGCTGCTGCGCGAGATGGCGGCAGCCGGCGTATGCGACCTGCGCAAGGGGATGTAACGAGACTCATATGCCCAATGGAAGGGGGCGGTCCAGACAGGCCGCCCCCTTTCTTGTCCCAAAAAGCTACCTGGGCTGGTTAGCGGCGCTCTAGGACCGCGACGGTCTCGGTGTGGTCGGTATGAGGGAACATGTCGACGGGCGTAATCTTGAGCAAGCGATAGCCTCCGTCGAGGAGCTGGTGCAGGTCGCGCTCTTGGGTCACGGGGTTGCAGCTGATATAGGTGATGCGGCGCGGCTTAAGTGCACAGGCGGCCTCGAGGAACTCGGGGGTAGAGCCGGCGCGCGGCGGGTCGATGGAAAGGACGTCGACGCGCTCGTTGTTATCGGCGGCATCTAGGATGTAATCGGTGGCATCGTCGGCCATAAACCAGGCGCTGCGGGTGAGGCCGTTGAGCTCGGCATTGCGACGTGCGTCGGCAATGCCCGCCGGGTTGCGCTCCACGCCGAGCAGCATAATGCCGACACCTCTGTCCTGGGCATCCTTCGCGGCGCACAGACCGATGGTGCCGCTGCCGCAGTACGCGTCCATAAGAATGTCACCCTGCTGCAGATCCATGCCGTCAATGGCGAGCTGATAGAGCAGTTCGGTCTGCTGCGGATTGGTCTGATAGAACGCGGTAGGGGAGATATCGAATTCGCAACCGAGCAACTGGTCGCGCATGCACTCGGCGCCATAGACG
>NZ_JBCPDN010000066.1:9871-12473 GCF_040915425.1 Collinsella aerofaciens
ACCATGACTTGGTCGGTACGCCAACCGCAGCGGACGACGGCATAGCGAAGCAGACCAAGATGCTTGTCCTCATTAAACGCGGGAATATGCAGCCGCTCAGCTTCGCGTGCGATGCCGTTGAGAATCTGACGGGCACCTGGCGCCTCGACAGGACACTCGGGTACGGCAACGATTCTGTGCGTGCCGCGCTCAAAGAAACCGCAACGGACAGCGCCCTCCTTACCGGGAGCAAAGGGAGTGGCGGCCTTATGACGAAAGCCACGCGGCGCAGGATATTTACCCGGGTCACCCAGGGTGACGCCCATACCGCGAATAGGATCAACGGCGATACCCTCACGCTCACAAAGCGAAGCAAAAAGCTCCTCCATAGCAGCCTGCTTGGCCGCCAACTGCTTCTTATAAGGACGATTGAGCGCCGTGCACCCACCGCAAGATTTCATGATCGAACAGGGAGACTTGGGGTCCACAGTTTTACGAGCAGGCTGAGCCGAATCCTTGCGCGAGCCCTTGGAACGAACGTGAGACGCCTTATCTCCACCCTGACGAGAGCCAGAGCGCTTGGCCTTAGCCTTGCTCTTGGCCGACTTGCTTTTTGCAGCTTTAGAAGACTTGGATTTCGTAGAAGATTTCTCCTCCTTCGACCCCTCAGCCGCCTCCACCAAAGCACGACGAGCCCTACGCTCCGCACGAGATTCTGCCATGAATTAACCCCACTAATTTACAAATTGAAAGCTGCAAGCATTGTACCGTGCCAAGCTAGCGGACGATATGCAAGTGCCCATTTCCTGTCAGCGATAAGTCCAACGACGTTTGCCCGGCGTGGGCGGGGAGCGGCGCGTAATTAAGTTTATCGCGAGTTCCGCACGCAAAGGAAAGCACTTAATGTGCTTTCCGTCTTGCGCAGGACTGTAGAGCAGGAAACTTAATTACGCGCCGCTCCCCGCCCACGCCGGGCAAACCCTCCCTTGTACTTTATCAAGGTAGAGTGTATGATTCTGAACGTTACATGACTCACTTTACCTAACTAAAGTGCCATCAAGGGGGAATACCATGAATACCGATATGTCTCGTCGTCAGTTTGTTGGTCTAGCCGGTTCGCTTGCCACGGTGCTTGGCCTTGGCCTGGTAGGCTGCGGCGGTGGTGCCGGCAAGGGCTCCGCTGCTGGCTCTGCCGCAGCCAAGGACGTGAAGGGCGCCGCCGAGTCCAAGAAGCTCGTGGTGGGCTTTGACAAGTCCTATCCTCCGTATGGCTTTGTGGGCGACGATGGCGAGTACACCGGCTTTGACCTCGACCTTGCCAAGGCCGTTGCCGACAAGCAGGGTTGGGACGTTGAGTATGAGGCTATCGACTGGGATGCCAAGGACACGCTGCTCAACTCGGGTGCCATCAACTGCATCTGGAACGGCTTTACCATGGAGGGCCGCGAGGACGACTACACGTTCTCCGAGCCGTACATGCTCAACGAGCAGGTGCTCGTGGTCAAGAAGGACGCGGGTATCAAGAGCTGGGACGATCTTGCCGGCAAGACCGTGATTACCCAGACCGATTCCGCGGCGCAGGATGTGCTCGAGGGCGACCAGAAGGATTTGGCGGCAACGTTTGCCACGCTCGACACCATCGGCGAGTACAACACGGCCTTTATGCAGCTCGAGAGTGGCGCGGTCGATGCCGTTGCCTGTGACCTCTCGATCGCTCAATATCAGCTTGCCGCCAAGCCCGATGCATATACGCAGCTTGATAAGCCGCTGTCTAGCGAGCACTACGCCGTTGGCTTTAAGAAGGGCGACACCAAGTCCGCCGATGCCGTGACCGAGTCGCTCAAGGCGCTCTACGAGGACGGCACGGTCAAGGACCTGTGCGACAAGTACGCAAGCTACGGTCTATCCTTCGACAACTGGGTTTTGAAATAGCGGCTTTCCCAGGCACCCGATTTTGCCGTTCAAACCGTCGCTAGCGTACATTTAGTACGCGGCGCTCCTCTTTCACGGCAAACTCGGGCACTTGGAAAACCCGCTTTAACATTGGGTTCGCTGTTCTGTTGTTGTGAAAGAGAGCTTGGGTTGTCTATTCAAGTCATGATGCAGATGCTTGGCCAGGGATTCTTGGTCAGTTTGCAGCTGTTTGTACTGACGCTGCTCGGGTCGATTCCGCTGGGAATCCCCGTGGCGTTTATGCGCATGAGCAAAATTGCGCCGCTCCGCTGGATTGCGCGCATCTACATTTCGGTCATGCGCGGTACGCCGCTCATGCTGCAGATGTTTGCCATCTACTTTGCCCCGTACTACGTGTTTGGCATTTCGCTCACGCCCGATTCCAAGTGGACGGCGTGCGTCGTGGCATTCATCATCAACTACGCCGGCTACTTTGCCGAGATCTATCGCTCGGGCCTGCAGTCCATTCCGCGCGGTCAATACGAGGCTGCCGAGGTGTTGGGTTACTCGCGCATACAGACGTTTCTGTATATCGTGATGCCGCAGGTCGCCAAGCGCATTTTGCCGGCGATGGGCAACGAGATCATCACACTGGTCAAGGACACGTCGCTGGCGTTCGCCATCGGCGTGGGTGAGATGTTCTCGACCGCCAAGGCGCTGGTTGCCTCGC
>NZ_JBCPDN010000067.1:0-12449 GCF_040915425.1 Collinsella aerofaciens
GACAGCGATATGACTCAGGCGTCGCTTGGCTACGTGGGCGCAGTGCTGCCCAAGACGGCTTTCTTGCCGCTTTTCCATGCCATGGCGAGTGAGGACTTCGCGCTTATCTCGAGCAAGATCCCAAGTGCGTACTTTACCGTGGGCGCGGCCGTAACCGACACGGACGAACACTTTGCCCAGCACCATCCCAAGGCACGTTTTAACGATGCCGAGCTGCCGCTCGGTGCCGCGGCCTATACCGCCGTCGCTTTGGGCTATATCGCCGACCACCGGTAGCACCCAACCTTGCCTTTCAAGCCTGCGGGCATGGCCGTAAGGCCTATGCCCTTGTCTTTCAAGGCAATCTTGGGCACTACCGGCGCCCGGCGCAGGCTATTCGTTTGTCTAAAAGGAGCAGTATGCCCCAGCAGCGTAAGTTCTTCCCCGGCTGGCTCGTGGTGGCCTCCGGCTTCGTGATCATGGCCACGTGTTACACGATTTTCGTCAACTGCATGAGCCTGTTCCAGCCGCTGATCGTCAGCAACCTGGGTATTTCCCTTGCGCAGTACAACGTCTCCAATGCCATCTCCACCGTGGTGAGTGTCGTGGGTTCGCTCGTTATCGGTCATGTTGCCGATAAGGTGAGTGGCCGCGTATTGGGCTCGCTTACCGTTATCGCTACCTCGGCGGTGCTTGCCGGCATGAGCTTTGTCGGTGAGCTGTGGCAGGTCTACGTGCTCTTTGCCGTTTCGGGCTGCTTCGCTGTGGCCTCGACCCGTCTGCTCATTAGCCTTGTGACCGCCAACTGGTTTACCGCTAAACGCGGCCTTGCCATTTCCATCGCACTTTCGGGCTCGGGCTTTGGCGGAGCCATTCTCTCGCCGATCGTGAGCTCTCTTATCGTGAGTGTGGGCTGGCGCTCTGCGTTCCTGGTACTCGCCGCCGTCTGCATGGTGGCGGCACTGCCCATCACGGCTTACTCCTTCCGCACCAAGCCTTCCGAGATCGGGCTTAAGCCGCTCGGCGAGAACCCGGGCGATCCGTCCGTCTCGACGGCTGGCGATAAGGACGAGCACACGGCGCCCGAGGTTAGCGTCGGCTGGTCTCGTATCAAGAAGAGCCCGGCGTTTTGGCTGCTCGTCGTCGCCTTCCTCTTTATGGGTCTCGTTAACGGCGCCATCTTGCCCAACCAGGTCACCAACATGACGAGTGTTACCGTCAACGGCGCCAAGATCGTCACGGGCGGCCACGATCCCATGTGGGCAGGTACCGTGCTTTCGGCCTACATGGTCACCGTCGTTATCGCCAAGATTTCGCTCGGTGCGATCTATGACCGCTTTGGTCTGCGCTTTGGCAATATCCTTGGCTCCATTGCGTGCATTATCGCCTGCGTCGCCCTGTGCTTCCCCGCGACCGATCTTGGTCCCATCGTGGCTGCCGTGAGCTTTGGTGTCGGAACGTGCATGGGCACTATCACGCCTACCATTGCCGCGTCCAAGCAGTTTGGCATGGCCGACCTCGGCAAGGTCACGGGCACCATCACCTCGCTCGAGATGGTCGGCGGCACCGTGGGCGCTATTGTCTCGGGCGTGCTGTTCGATGCCACGGGCTCCTTTGCGAGCGCCTGGATTGTGTGCCTGGCGTGCTCCGTGGTCATGCTCGTGTTCCTGCTGGCATCCGAGCCCATCGCCGCCAAGCTGCGCGCGAGCGTGGCGGGGGAGTAGACGTCCGTCGCTCTTTTCTGTTCGCCCCGTTCTGTCCGTGGCTGCCCTGGAAGCCGAATGGATGCTCGTACCATCATTCGGTTTCCAAGGCGGCCACGGGCCTACGAAATGATCCGTTTTCCTCCGTCCCCAACAGATCACGTGATTCGAAGGGGACGGAGGAAAGCGGATCACAAACAGCGGTGGCGCGTCTGGCCGAATGAGCCCCCATACCCTCGTTCGGTCAGACGCGCCACCGCGTTTTGTTTTTGTGCCGTATAATGACCACTACCTATGACGCGATACAAAAGAAAGGTGTTTGCCCATGCAGGCACAGAAGGCGGAGGGAACCCGCGACCTTATCGGCGCCGAGATGCGCGCCTGGCAAAAGATGCAGCAGATTGCGGCCGGCGTGTTCGAGCCGTTTGGTTTTAAACCCATCGAGACACCCGCGATCGAGCAGGTGGACGTGTTTGTCCACGGTATCGGCCAGTCGACCGACGTCGTGCGCAAGGAAATGTTCCGCGTGTTCAGCGGTGCCAACCTGGAGCGCGTCTTTACCGAGGGCACCGACACCAAACTCAAGCCCAAGCAGCGCCTGGCGCTTCGCCCCGAGGGCACGGCCGGCGTGGTGCGCGCTGTCGTCGAGAACAATCTGGTGCCCCAGGGCTCCACGCCGTTTAAGGCGTACTACGCCGAGGCCATGTTCCGCGGCGAGCGTCCCCAGAAGGGCCGCCTGCGCCAGTTCCACCAGGTGGGCATCGAGTGGCTCGGCGCTCCCGATCCGGCGGCAGACGCCGAGTGCATCATCATGCTCATGGAGTTCTACAAGCGCCTGGGCTTCGATCTTTCCAAGCTTCGTCTGCTCATCAACTCGATGGGTGACGCCCAGTGCCGTCCGGCTTATCGCGAGCAGGTTAAGCAGTTCATTCTCGATCACGCCGACGAGATGTGCGACGAGTGCCGCGAGCGCGCCGAGCTTAACCCGCTGCGCGCCTTCGACTGCAAGAACGACCACTGCCGCGAGATCATGGCCGAGGCTCCGCTGATGGGTGACAACCTGTGCGACGAGTGCCGCGAGCACTACGAGCAGGTCAAGCGCTATCTGGATGCCGCCGGTATCGAGTATGTCGAGGATCCCACCTTGGTGCGCGGCCTGGACTACTACACCCGTACTGTCTTTGAGGTCGAGGCCCCTGGCGCCGGCGTCGGCTCCATCGGTGGCGGCGGCCGCTATGACGGCCTGGTCGAGCTCGAGGGTGGCAAGCCCACGGCGGGCGTCGGCTTTGCCGTTGGTTTTGAGCGCGCCCTGCTGGCCCTGCAGGCCTTTGGCAACGATTTGGGTGCCGATGAGGCCCCGTGCGTCTATGTCGCCAACGCCGGCAAGGAGCTGCGCCAGAACGTCTTTGCCATCACGCAGGAGCTTCGCGCCGCAGGTATCGTGACCGAGGCCGACTATCAGGGCCGTTCGCTCAAGGCCCAGTTTAAGCAGGCCGACAAGGTGGGCGCTAAGCTCATTTTGGTCCTGGGCGGCGACGAGCTTGCCGCTGGCAAGGTCAAGGTGCGCGACATGGAGAGCCATGACGAGGTACTGGTCGATCTGGCCAACGTGGTCGAGGCGGTTCGCGAGCGCCTGTAGCGCATCTTTTTGAGCTGCGGGCCTGCTAACGTGCCCTGCTCATGGAGAGCGATTGTTACGGGGGTGTTTCGCTTTTATGCGGAATGCCCCCGTTTACGTATGCCGCCCACCGAGAAATACGACCATTTAGGGCAAAAACCTTTGCAATGCAGAAAATACTTTTGTGTGGTAAAGCGCAATCAGTGTCGAAAGTATTTCTCAAGCGCCTATAATGGATACCGCATGTTACGTGCATAGAAGGAGGAATGGGAGGAAACGTGGCTGAGAACCTAAGCAACCAGTCTGTACCCGAAGCCGCGGCGCGCGTCGCTGCCGTGGTCAACCGCCTCGTTAACCGAATCGGCTCGAATGCCGAGTCCAGGGAGCGTCTCGCCGAGATCGAGATCCCCGAGGAGCTGCGCGACAATCTGGCGCTGTTCTTGCGCCTGGAGCGCCGTGTGCTTAGCGAGTATGATCCCGAGATCGCGGACCTGTTCGACAAGATTTTGACAGCCGAGATTGTGGTCAATGCCGGCAACCCCGGTACCTGCGCTGCCGACGAAGCCGTCGACGAGCAGGGCGTGCCCACCGCCGACGAGCCCACTGCCGTGGCATTTCGTGAGGTCGTCGATTTGATCGACAGCCTGCCGCTCGATAAGCAGCAGGTCATTGTCCGCGCCTTTACGAGCTTTTTCCATCTGGCAAACCTGTCGGAGGAGAACTACCGTGTGGCGCAGCTGCGCGAGCGCGAGGCCGGTGCGTCGACCGATACCGAGGTCGATCCTGCCAACGAGCTTACTGTTGCCTATCACCAGCTGGTGAATGAGCTGGGTGTCGAGGGTGCCAACGAGCTGCTCGACAAGCTCGAGTTCCACCCTGTCTTTACCGCACATCCCACCGAGGCCCGTCGTAAGGCCGTCGAGGGCAAGATCCGCCGTATCTCCAACCTGCTGGAGGAGCGTCCGCGTCTGGGCGGCTCCGACCTGGTGGAGAACGAGCGCCATATGCTGCAGGAGATCGACGCCCTGGTGCGTACGAGCCCCATCGCGCTCAAGAAGCCCACGCCGGTCGAGGAAGCCGATACCATCATCGACATCTTCGATAACACGCTGTTCGACGTTATCCCCGTTATCTATCGTCGTTTTGACGATTGGGTGCTGGGCGACAAGGCCGGTACTGTGCCGCCGCTGTGCCCGGCGTTCTTCCATCCCGGCAGCTGGATCGGTTCCGACCGCGACGGTAACCCCAACGTCACCGCCAAGGTGAGCCGTGAGGTCGCCGCCAAGTACTTTACGCACATGGTGCTCAAGCTCGAGGACAAGTGCCGCCACATCGGCCGCAACCTCACGCTCGAGGCTACCTACAGCAAGCCGTCGGCCGAGCTCATTAACCTGTGGAACCATCAGGTCGAGATGAGCCCTCGGTACACGGCCCGCGCCGAGCTGATTTCCGAGCACGAGCCGCATCGCGCCGTCATGCTCGTCATGGCCGACCGTCTGAACGCCACCGTGCGCCGTATCACCGACACCATGTACCACAGCGCCGATGAGTTCCTGGAGGACCTGCGCGTCGTCCAGCGCTCGCTGGCCGCCTGCGGTGCCGTCCGTGCTGCCTACGGCCCGGTTCAGACCATCATCTGGCAGGTCGAGTCCTTCGGCTTCCATATGGTCGAGATGGAGTTCCGTCAGCACTCCGTGGTGCACGCCCGCGCTCTCAAGGATATCCACGAGAACGGTATCCATGGCGACCTGCAGCCCATGACGCGCGAGGTCATCGATACCTTCCGTGCTATCGGCTCCATCCAAAAGCGCTACGGCAAGAAGATGGCGCACCGCTACATCATCTCGTTCACTAAGAGCGCCCAGCATGTGGCCGACGTCTTTGAGCTGGCTCACCTGTCCTTTGCACACGAGGAGGATGTCCCCGAGCTCGACGTGATTCCGCTGTTCGAGCAGCTCGAGGACCTCGAGGGCTGCGTCGACGTGCTCGACCAGATGCTCACGCTGCCCGTGGTGCAGAAGCGCCTTGCTCAGACCAACCGCCGCATGGAGGTTATGCTGGGCTATTCCGACTCCTCCAAGGACGCCGGTCCTACCACGGCTATGCTCGCGCTGCATTCTGCGCAGGAGCGCATCGCCAAGTGGGCAGAGAAGAACGATATCGACCTGGTGCTCATGCACGGTCGCGGCGGTGCCGTGGGCCGTGGCGGTGGCCCGGCCAACAAGGCCGTGCTGGCGCAGCCCAAGGGTTCAGTCAACTGCTTCTTTAAGCTCACCGAGCAGGGCGAGGTCATCTTTGCCCGTTACGGCAACCGCACGCTGGCTCAGCGCCATGTTGAGTCCGTTGCCGCCGCAACGCTTTTGCAGTCGGCCCCGAGTGTCGAGAAGACCAACACCGAGACCACGCAGAAGTTCTGGGATATGGCCGAGAAGCTCAACGCCGCAAGCCACGAGCGCTATCTGGACCTGCTGAACACCGAGGACTTTACACCGTGGTTCTCGACCGTGACGCCGCTGACCGAGGTCGGTCTGCTGCCGATCGGCTCGCGTCCCGCCAAGCGCGGCTTGGGTGCCAAGTCGCTCGACGACCTGCGTACCATCCCGTGGATCTTCAGCTGGAGCCAGGCGCGCATTAACCTGGCCGCTTGGTACGGCCTGGGCACCGCCTGCGAGCAGTTGGGCGATCTTGACCAGCTCAAGGCCGCCTACCAGGAGTGGCCGTTCTTCCGCACCTTTATCGACAACATCGAGATGTCGATCGCCAAGACCGACCAGCGCATCGCCAAGATGTATCTGCACCTGGGCGACCGCCAGGATCTGTCCGAGAAGGTCTTTACCGAGATGCAGCTCACGCGTAAGTGGGTCCTTGCCATCGTCGGTGACGAGTGGCCGCTGCAGCGCCGTCGCGTGCTCGGCTGCGCCGTCCGTGTACGTAACCCCTACGTCGACGCCCTGTCCATCGCCCAGGTCCGCGCCCTTCGCGAGGTGCGTATGAACCAGGACGAGATGGCCGAGGAGAAGAAGGCCGAGTACATGAGCCTGATTCTTTCGACTGTGACCGGCGTCTCGGCAGGTTTGCAGAACACGGGGTAATCGATAGCCCTGTAGTCGTCCGGGCCCGCCATCAGTTTTCTTTTAGGCACGTCCTCGGACATGCAAGAAGTCCTCGCTGCGCACTTCGTGCGGCGAGGGCTTCTTGCGTCCTGCGGAGTGTGCCTAAAAGAAAACTGATGGCGGGCCCTGCGATGTCCGGTCTTCGGCGGATTACTGGCTGGGGGAATATTGGTGCGCTTCGCGCGTTTTGGATGGGGTCTATCCCGGTGGCGCATTTGGCGCTTCTCGCCTTACGACTGTAGCGGCCGCGGTCCCAAGCGGGATCGCGGCCGTTTTGTTGTGGGTCAAATATGAACGTTCTGTTAACGAGTGGGCGAACGGTAGCTTTTTTCGGTGAGCGGCGTATTCTCTCAACGGTTTAACTAGTGTGTCAGTTGAAAGAAAGAGGGCGCTCGTCGTTGTTTGAATGTGAACTGCCGTTTGACCGCAAGACGTTGCATCTGGAGCTCGAGGATAAAAACTTCGCCGGTGTGATGGAAGGTCACCAAAACGAGTTTAAGACCACGAAATCGCAGGAAGATCTGGTAGAGGAGTCGCTTGCCAACCCTTATGGCTCGCCTTCGCTCGAGGAGCTTTGTGCTGGCAAGAAGGATATTGTCATCATTAGCTCCGACCATACGCGCCCCGTTCCCTCGCGTGTGACGATGCCTATTCTGCTGCATCACATCCATTCCGCTGCGCCCGAGGCTCGTGTGCGTATTTTGGTTGCTACGGGTATGCATCGTCCGTCGACGCACGAGGAGCTCGTCAACAAGTACGGCGAGGAGATCGTTGCTAACGAGGAAATCGTTATGCACGTCGCGACTGACGACAGCATGATGAAAAAGATCGGCACCCTGCCCTCTGGCGGCGAGTGCATTATCAACAAGATTGCCGCCGATTGCGATCTGCTGCTTGCCGAGGGCTTCATTGAGCCGCACTTCTTTGCCGGTTTCTCTGGTAGCCGCAAGTCCGTCCTGCCTGGCATCGCCAGCTACAAGACCATCATGTACAACCACAACGGTCAGTTTGTGAACGATTCCCATTCGCGTGCCGGCAACCTGTGCCACAACCACGTGAGCGAGGACATGTTTGCCGCTGCCGAGATGGCTCACCTTGCCTTTGTGCTTAACGTGGTGCTCAACGGCAAGCACGAGGTCATCGGCTCCTTTGCCGGCGACATTCACAAGGCGCACGAGGCCGGCTGTGAGTTCGTGAAGAGCCTTGCCGGCGTTGAGCCCGTTGAGTGCGAGATTGCCATCACCACCAACGGCGGCTACCCGCTCGACCAGAACATCTACCAGGCCGTGAAGGGCATGTGCTCTGCCGAGGCTACGCTTCCCGAGGGCGGTGTGATCATCGACGTCGCCGGCTGTGCCGACGGTCATGGTGGCGAGGGCTTCTATCACAACATCGCCGACAATGATCCGGCAGAGTTTGAGCGCGCCTGCATCGACCGTCCTAAGGACGAGACCCTGCCCGACCAGTGGACGAGCCAGATCTTTGCCCGCATCCTGGCACATCACCCTGTGATCATGGTCACCGACCTGTGCGATCACCAGATGATCAAGGATATGCACATGACGCCGGTCAACACCCTCGAGGAGGCGCTCAAGCTCGCCTTTGAGATGAAGGGTGCCGATGCCAAGGTGGCCGTCATTCCCGATGGCCTGGGCGTTGTCGTCGCGCAGCACTAGTGCGTGGCCCAAACGAATCGTTTATAACCGACAAGAAAGATAAGGTTTTATGCTTACCAAACTCCTCTGCGAATTCGGCGCAACGGCCCTCATGATCATCTTTGGCGTGGGCGTGCACTGCGATACCGTGCTCAAGGGCACCAAGTATCAGGGCTCCGGCCATATGTTTGCCATCACCACCTGGTCTTTTGGCATCTCGGTCTGCCTGTTTGTCTTTGGTGGCGCCGTGTGCATGAACCCGGCTATGGTGCTTGCCCAGTGCATCGTCGGCCTGGTGCCGTGGAGCAGCTGCATCCCCTTCATGATTGCCGATATGTTCGGCGGCTTTGTGGGCGCCGTAATCGCTTGGCTTATGTATGCCGATGAGTTCAAGGCTTCCGAGGGCGTCGTCGACCCCATTGCCCAGCGCAACATCTTCTCGACCAACCCCACCACCGAGGGCACGAACTATGCCCGCAACTTCTTCTGCGAGGCTATTTGCACCTTCGTGTTCATCAGCGCCATCCTTGCTGCCGCTAACCGCGCCGGCGAGAACGTTCTGATGCTCGCCATCTGCGTCGGCCTGATCGTTTGGGCTGTTGGCATGGGTATGGGCGGCATCACCGGCTTCGCCATGAACCAGGCTCGTGACCTTGGTCCTCGCATGGCCTATCAGGTTCTGCCGATTAAGAACAAGGCCGACAACAACTGGAAGTACGGCCTGCTTGTTCCTGGCATCGCTCCGTTTATCGGTGCCATTGTGGCCGCGCTGTTTGTGCATTGTTTCTTGGGCATGTTCTAGTCTGAGGCTACATAGTTGTCCGCTGGCCGCATGGGGTAACTCCCCAGCGCGTCCTCGGACATGAAAGAGCCCCCGCTGCGCACTTCGTGCGGCGGGGGCTCTTTCGTCCTGCGGAATGCGCTGGGGAGTTACCCCATGCGGCCAGCTGCGGGATCTCAGTCGCGTTGGAACAAGCAACCCAACATATACATCTGAATTTGGATGGGAGGGGCTTATTGCTGATAGGGGCGTTGGGCTGATGTTGGCACTTTGGGATGGGTTGTGCTTTTGGTTGGGCGGGGCATTGGGATGAGGGTTCTGTCTAGCCGAAGAGGGGCTTTATGGCTGAGAGGTAGTCTTTGGCTACGTCGGCTTTGTCTGCTTGGAAGTTGTGCCAGGCCCACCATTGGACCATTCCTACGAAGCTTGAGGCTATGTGGTGTAGTAGGAAGCTGCGATCCATGGTGGCGGCGGGGCCGTTTGGGTCGTTGGGGACGGTTTCGGCTGCTCGGGACATGATGGTCTTACGTAGGCAGTCGGCGAAGACGCGTGAGCCGGCGCCGGCTACGAGGGCTCGAACGCCCTGGCGGCGCTCCCAGAGGTTGTTGAGGATATGCTCGACCTGCACGAGCGGATCATCGAGGGGCGTACCGTCATCGTCGAGGGCATGGGTGCAGATATCGCACACGAGCTCAGCGAGTAGGTCATCTTTGCTCTTGAAGAGGCCGTAGAACGTGGCCCGACCCACATGGGCGCGAGCGATGATGTCACCGACGGTGATCTTGCCGTAGTCCTCTTCGCGCAGCAGCTCGGAGAACGCCGCGACGATCGCAGCGCGGCTTTTGGCCTTGCGGGCATCCATGGCTATGCGTCTGCGTGAACGAGCAGGCAGCGGAGCGTACCGGAGCAACCCTCGTAGGGGCGCTTGCCGGCGCCGTAGCCGACGGCTTCGATGCGGTAGCGTGAAGGCAGTTGGTCGGACGTACGCAGCGCGGTGACGATGGCGGCGCCCGTGGGCGTCACGAGCTCGCCGGCGACCGGTGCAGGCGTGAGGGCGATATCGCCCGCCTGGCACAGGTTGACGACAGCGGGGACGGGAATAGGCATGAGGCCGTGGGCGCAGCGAATGGTGCCGTGGCCCTCGGAGAGCGACTCGACCACGATGTCCTCAATACCCAGGTCGTCGAGGCAGATGGCGACAGAGCAGACGTCGACGATGGAGTCGACGGCGCCCACCTCGTGAAACAGGACGGTGTCGGGCGTTTTGCCGTGAGCCTTGGCCTCGGCAGCAGCGAGTACGGAAAAAATGGCGAGGGCGCGACGCTTGGCGCCATCGCTTAGCTGCGAGCCGTCGATGATGGCTGTGACGTCCGCCAAAGAACGGTGGTGATGGTGGTGGGCGTGATGATGGCCCTCGTGGCCATGACCGTGGGCCTCATGGTCATGGTCATGCTCGTGGCAGTGCTCGTGTTCGTGCTCATCATGGTCATGATGGTGGTGCTCATGCTCGTGCGTGTGCTCGGCAGCTGCTTCGTTGCCGTAGAGCCAGGTCATATCGTGATCGTGGTTCTCGAGCCCCTCTGCAAGCTGGATGTCGAAATCGCAGGCGTCGATGCCATGCTTGTTTACGCGCGTCACGGCGATCGAAAAGCCGTCGACCGGCAGCGTGGCGAGCTGTTCGCGCAGGTGCTCCTCGCTGGCGCCCAGGTCGAGCAGGGCCGCGACGGTCATATCGCCGCTGATGCCCGAGGTGCCATCGATGATAAGCGTGTGCTGATGGTTAGACATGGAATGCTCCTTAACGGGCGCGGGGTGTGCCGGCGCTCAGATGATTGATAAGACTTGCCTGGTATGCGGCACCAAAGCCGTTGTCGATATTGACGACCGAAACGCCGCTGGCGCAGGAGTTGAGCATGGCGAGTAGTGCGGCTACGCCACCAAAGCTCGCGCCGTAGCCCACGCTGGTGGGAACGGCAATGACCGGACAGCTCACCAGGCCGCCGATAACGCTCGCCAGCGCGCCTTCCATGCCGGCGATGGCGATGACCACCTGTGCCTGGGCAAGCTCCTCGGCATGCGCGAGCAGACGGTGCAGGCCGGCGACACCCACGTCGTAGAGGCGGTCGACCTCGTTGCCATAGAACTCGGCCGTCAATGCGGCTTCCTCGGCGACGGGCAGGTCGCTCGTGCCGGCGCAGGCGACGACGATGCGTCCGTTGCCGGTAGGGGAGGGCTTGCCTCCCACGAGGGCGAGCTGTGCGTCCGGGACATATCCCAGGTCGATGCCGTTGTCGAGGAGCTCCGAGGTGCGGTCTGCCTTTTCGGCGTCCAGGCGCGTGACCAGGATGCGCTCCTGGCCGGCATCGTGCAGCGCTTCGATAATGGCGGCAATCTGCTCGGCGGTTTTACCGGCGCCGTAGACAACCTCGCCGGCTCCCTGGCGCACCCCGCGCGAAAGATCGAGCTGCGCAAAACCCAGATCGGCGGTTGGCGCCGTCTGGATGCGCGTAAGCGCGTCGGCAGGGGCGACTGATCCGCCGGCAACATCGCTCAGCAGCTGCTCAAGATCTCGCTTATCCATATATGTTCCCTTCGACGGCGCAAAGTCTAGCACTCAAAAGGTATTTTTCCGAACACTAAGACAAAATTGTTCGGAAACTATAGGACAGACTGATTCAATTGTTGGGCGAACTTGCTAGTCGCGCAGGATGATGTCCATGGCGAGCATCAGGTTGCGCTCGTCGATGGCAAACGGGGCGGCTTCGCGCGTCTTGGGCTTGGCGCAAAACGCGATGCCCGTACCCGCGGCCTGAATCATGGGGATGTCGTTGGCGCCATCGCCGATCGCGACGGTGTGGGCCATGTCGACACCGCACTCAACTGCCCAATCCAGCAGCTGGATGAGCTTGGATTCCTTGGTCACAATGTTTGCCGCCAGCTTGCCGGTGAGCTTGCCGTCCACGACCTCCAGGCGGTTAGCGAGGCAAAAGTCGATGCCCGCGGCGGCCACGATCTTGTCGGCGACCTCGTGAAAGCCGCCGCTTACCACGCCAACCTTCCAGCCCTTGCTGTGTGCCGAGCGCACAAGCTCCAGCGCGCCGGGGGTAAATGTCACGCGCTCAAAGGTGCGCTCGAATACGCTCTCGTCCAGGTCGGCGAGCAGCCCCACGCGCTCCTCGAGCGCCTGCTTAAAGTCAAGCTCGCCGCGCATGGCGCGTTCGGTGATCTGTGCCACCTGCTCGCCCACGCCGGCCTCCTCGCCCAACAGGTCGATGACTTCCTGGTTGATGAGCGTGGAGTCGATATCCATAACGATGAGGCGTGCAGTCATGGCGGGCCTTTCCGAGTGCAGTTGTATTGGGGCACATTGTCGCACGCGGCGCGCCTTGGCGACGGCCAGGCCGCGTCAATTGTTTCGTCTCCGTCAAGTCTTTGGGCAAGAGCTACTTTTTCGCGGCACATCGACGCGGGTGCGATAAGATAGAACGCCATGTCTGGCTGCGCGGTTTACGCAGGCTGGGCAAATCTGTACGACGCCGCCCGGAACGACACGGGGCGGCACAGATCCATAAAGGAGGATCACTGGTATGAGCCAGACCC
>NZ_JBCPDN010000068.1:0-12049 GCF_040915425.1 Collinsella aerofaciens
GGGGCCGCGGGGGCGTTCGGCTAGGTGCGGGAATGGCCTATTTGCTCAATGTGTTCGGCTGAGATCGGAAATCAACCATTCCGAGGAAGACGCGGCGCAACGGCCCACTTTAGAAGGCAAAAGCGAGTCAGATAGTATAAACTCTCATGCACCATATATACACGGCTCGCGATGCGGGCCGTTTTTGCAAAAGTTATCCATCGAGGTGAGAGGCACACCATGATTGCAATTTTAAAGCAGAGCGCCAGCGACGAGGCCGTCGGCCATATCGTCAGCTGGATTGAGAAAAAGGGCCTGAAGACCGATGTCTCGCGCGGCGAGAATGAGACGATTATCGGCCTGGTGGGCGATACGACCAAGATCGACCCGTTCCTGCTCGAGTCCATGGATGTCGTCGAGCGCGTGCAGCGCGTCTCCGAGCCGTTCAAGCGCGCCAACCGCAAGTTCCACCCCGAGGACTCCGTCATCGACTGCGGTCACGGCGTCAAGATCGGCGGCGACCAGTTCCAGGTCATCGCCGGTCCCTGCTCCGTCGAGGGCGAGAACCTCATCCGCATCGCACGCCGCGTGAAGGCCGCCGGCGCCACGATGCTGCGCGGCGGTGCCTACAAGCCCCGCACCTCCCCCTACGCCTACCAGGGCATGGGCCCCGCCGGCCTCGACCTGCTGTGCGAGGCGTCTGCCGAGCTCGACATGCCGATCGTCACCGAGATCATGGATCCACGCGACGTGCAGGTCTTCTTGGACAAGAAGATTGACGTCATGCAGATCGGCGCCCGCAACGCCCAGAACTTCCCCCTGCTCAAGGAGGTCGGCAAGACCCAAACCCCGATTCTGCTCAAGCGCGGCATGTCCGGCACGATCGACGAGCTGCTTATGGCAGCCGAGTACATCATGAGCGAGGGCAACGACAACGTCATCCTGTGCGAGCGCGGTATCCGCACCTTCGAGACCCGCACCCGCAATACCTTCGACCTCAACGCCGTGCCGGTTCTGCACCACCTGTCGCACCTGCCCGTCGTCGCCGACCCCAGCCACGCCACCGGCTACACCCGCTACGTTGAGCCCATGGCGCTCGCCGCGACCGCCTGCGGCGCCAACGGCCTGGAGATCGAGGTCCACGACGAGCCCAGCCGCGCATGGTCCGACGGCGCTCAGGCCCTCACCCCCGACCAGTTCGACGACACCATGCGCCGCATTCGCGCCATCCGCGAGGTCGTCTGCCAAGAGACCATGGAGTAGCCCATGGGTACGGTGAGAAACGCGCGCGTTAACCAGGGCGGCCCCAAGTGCGCCGGTATCGTCGGCCTTGGCCTCATCGGCGGTAGCTTTGCCCGCGGCTATGCCCAGGCGGGCGTCCGCGTGCTGGCCTGGGACCCCGATGACGATGTCATGACGGCCGCCAGCATGGGCACTGTCGCCGGAGAGCTCAACGACGAGACACTCGGCGAATGCGACATCATCGTCCTGGCTTGCTACCCCGAGGCCTGCATCGAGTGGCTCGAGGCGCATGCCCAGGCCCTCGCCGACGCCACCGACACCGAGGCCATCATGGGTCCCGTGGTGATCGACACCGTGGGCGTCAAGGGCATCGTGTGCGAACGTGCCTTTGAGCTTGCCCGTGAGCACGGCTTTTACTTTGTGGGCGCACACCCCATGGCGGGCACGCAGTACTCGGGCTACGCACACTCCCGCGCCGACCTGTTCCAGGGCGCGCCACTCGTGCTCGTGCCGCCCGCGGTGGACGATGCGCTCAAACTGGAGCTTTTGGGCCAGGTGCGCGAGATGGTGCGCCCCTTGGGCTTTGGCAAGTTCAGCGTGACCAGCGCCGCCGAGCACGACCGCGTCATCGCCTTCACGAGCCAGCTTGCGCACGTGGTGTCCAACGCCTACGTCAAAAGCCCCACCGCCCAGGTCCACCACGGCTTTTCGGCCGGTAGCTACCGCGATCTCACCCGCGTGGCGCACCTCAACCCGCAAATGTGGTCCGAGCTCATGATCGACGACGCCGACGCGCTCGCCTACGAGATCGACCATCTGATCGAATCGCTCGGCGCCTACAGCCGTGCGCTCAAGGACCGCGACCAGCGCTATCTGGAGAATCTCCTTGCCGAGGGCGACCGCATTAAGCGCGCGCTCGACGACGAGACCTCCCACTAGACCACCTATCACGCCAGGTCGAAAGGACCGAAGCTTATGGCGATTACCATCGATATCGACACTGCACGCCCCTACCAGGTGCATGTTGGCACGTTTTTGCTGGAGCAGGCGGGACCACTCGTGCGCGCCACTGCCGGCGGTACCAAGGCCGTCATCGTGACGGACACCAACGTGGGCCCGCTCTACCAGATGCCCGTTAAGCAGAGCCTGGAGGCGTCAGGCTACGAGGTGAGCATCTGCACCTTCGAGGCCGGAGAGGCCCATAAGCGCGCCGAAACCTATGTTGCCATTATGGAGTTTGTGGCAGAGCACGAGCTTTCGCGCTCCGACGTGATCGTGGCACTCGGTGGCGGCGTCGTGGGCGACGTGGCGGGCTTTGTGGCCGCCACCTACATGCGCGGCTGCAAGTTTGTGCAGATCCCGACGAGCCTGCTCGCCATGGTGGATTCGTCGGTGGGTGGCAAGACCGCCATCGACCTGGCTGCCGGCAAGAACTTGGCCGGCGCCTTTTGGCAGCCGAGCGTGGTTATCGCCGACGTGGGATGCCTGGCCACCCTCACGCCCGAGCAGTTCGCCGACGGCTGCGGCGAGGTCGTCAAGCACGCCGTGATCGCCGACCCGGAGCTTTTCGCCGAGCTGGAGAAGACCCCGCTCACGCTGGAGCTGCTCAACCGCGATGTGGCGCGCGTAGCGCTCATCATCGCCCGCAATATCGACATCAAGCGCGCCGTGGTCGTTGCCGACGAGCGCGAAACCAACCAGCGCAAGCTGCTCAACTTTGGACACAGCGCCGGACACGCCGTCGAGGCCTGCGAGCACTTTGAGCTCGGACACGGCAACTGCGTGTCGATCGGCATGGGCATCATCACGCGTGCCGCAGCCCTGCACGGCGTCTGCGACGCCGAGCTGCCCGGACGTATTGAGGAGCTTTGTGCACGCCACGGTCTCAAGACCCGCTGTGAGCTTTCCGCCAACTCCATCTTCGCCGAAGCGCTCCACGACAAGAAGCGCGCCGGCGAAACCATCGACCTGGTGATTCCGCACGGCATTGGCCGTTGCAGCATCGACCGCACGCCGCTTTCCACATTCCACGAACTCATTGCCGAAGGCCTCGGCCAGAAGGGAGACGCATCCGCATGCTAGCCCGCATCACCCCGTCCCCGCTCAAGGGCACCGTTCCCGCCATCGCGTCCAAGTCGATGGCGCATCGCCTGATCATCTGCGCCGCGCTTGCCAACGGCGAGACGCACGTCACCTGCAACACCACCTGCGCCGACATCGAGGCCACGGTGCGTTGCCTCACGGCGCTCGGCGCCCGCATCGAGACCGTCGAGGACGGCTTCCAGGTCCACCCCACCATGAAGAGTGTTGAGTTTGGCCTGCTCAAGGCCCTTGCCGGCGGCACGCTCGACTGCGGCGAAAGCGGCTCCACGCTGCGCTTTATGCTGCCCGTCGCTTGCGCGTTGGGCGCGGAGGCCACCTTTGTGGGCCAGGGTCGCCTGGGCGCCCGCCCGCTCTCCCCGCTCTCGGACGAGATCATCGCCGCCGGCTGCGACCTGCAGGGTCTGGGCGGCTTTCCGCTCAAGACGAGCGGACGCATGCGCCCGGGCACCTTTGTGCTGCCGGGCAACGTGAGCTCGCAGTACATTTCGGGCCTGCTGCTGGCAGCCCCGTTGCTCGCCCAGCCCTCCTGCGTGCAGGTGACCGGCCTCATTGAGAGCCGCCCCTACATCAACCTGACGATCCAGGCCATGAAGGCCTTTGGCGTCGAGGTCAACGTCGAGCGCATTCCGGCCAAGGACGGCCAGCCCGAGGTCACGAACTTCCGCGTGAGCAGCGGCTCGTACCGTACGCCCAGCAGCGTAGCCGTCGAGGGCGACTGGTCCAACGCCGCCTTTTGGCTGTGTGCCGGTGCCATCGGCACCGACCCCATCACCGTCGAGGGTGTGTCCCTGAGCTCCGCACAGGGCGACCGCAACGTGCTTGCCGCGCTTTCGCGCTTTGGCGCCCGCATCGTGCGCTCCACCAACGCCGCAACCGTGCAGTCCGACAAGCTCGCTGGCTTTGAGATGAGTGCCCACGACATCCCCGACCTGGTGCCCGTCATCTCGGCCGTGGCATCGCTGGCGCAAGGCCGCACGTTCATCCGCGATTGTGCCCGCCTGCGCATCAAGGAATCCGACCGCCTGGCCACCACCACCCGTGAGCTCACCGCGCTGGGCGCACAAGTGCGCATTGCCGGTGACGACCTCATCATCAAGGGCGTCGATGCCTTTACCGGCGGCGAGGTCGATTCACACAACGACCATCGCATCGCCATGATGGCAGCCATCGCCGCAAGTCGCGCCACCGGCGAGGTCGTGATCCACGGCGCCGAGGCCGTCAACAAGTCCTATCCCGATTTCTTCGACCACTACCGCCTGTTGGGCGGCAAGGTCACGCTCGAGGAGGAATAGCATGTCCTCGACCTTTGGCAACGTCTTGCACTTAAGCATCTTCGGCCAGTCGCACTCCCCCGCTATCGGCTGCTCGCTCGATGGCATTCCGGCGGGCATCACCGTGGACCAGGAAGCGCTGCAGGCCTTTTTGGACCGTCGCGCCCCTGGTCGCGACGAGACCGCGACCAAACGCCGTGAGGCCGACGCCGCCCACATCATCGCCGGTGTTGTCGATGGACATACCACCGGCGCGCCCATCGCCGCGATTATTGAGAACACCAACACGCGCTCCAAGGACTATTCCGAGCTGCGCCGCAAGCCCCGTCCCGGACATGCGGACTTCCCTGCGCGCGTGAAGTATCACAACATGCACGATGTCGCCGGTGGCGGGCATTTCTCCGGCCGCCTGACGGCACCCCTGTGCATCGCCGGCGGGATCGCGCTGCAGGCACTCGAGGCCCGCGGCATTCAGGTCATGGCGCACGTCGCGCAGATCGGCGGCATCTCCGACCTGCCCATGGATGATATGGTCTATCGCGAGGCCGACCGCAAGGCGATCCTTACGAACGACCTGCCCTGCATTGACGCTGCCGCCGCCGGCCGCATGCGCGAAGAGATCCTAGCCGCGCGCGACGAACTCGATAGCATCGGCGGCATCGTGGAGTGCGGCATCTACGGGCTTCCCGCGGGCATCGGCGACCCCATGTTCGACGGCATCGAGAACCGCATCGCGCAAATCGCCTTTGGCATTCCCGCCGTAAAGGGCGTGGAGTTTGGCATGGGCTTTGCCGTCGCTGCCATGCGCGGCAGCGAGAACAACGATCCGTATCGCATCGATGCCGAGACCGGCGATATCGAGGTCGAGTCCAACAACGCGGGCGGCATTCTGGGCGGCATCTCCACCGGCGCGCCCGTCATGTGGCGTATGGCCGTGAAGCCGACGCCTTCCATCGGCCGCGAGCAACAGACCGTGGATATGGACGCCATGGAAAACGCCGAGCTCTCGGTCCACGGCCGTCACGATCCCTGCATCGTCCCGCGCGCCGTCCCCGTAGCCGAAGCAGCGGCCGCCCTCGCGATTTGGGACGCCCTCCTAGAGGACGCAGGCCAGCGTTAAAAAATCTCCGGGGGCCAACTCCGGCCCCCACGCCCACCCAGTGATTTTTCTGGGACGGGGATTAAAAAATCATTGTGTACCTAATGATTTTTTTATCCCCGTCCCAGAAAAATCACCGACACGTGAAAGGGGTCCCTATGGACCTTGCTGACATCCGCCAGACCATCGATGGCATCGACACCACGCTCCTCAACAGCTTTGTCGAGCGTATGGACATTGCCACCGAGGTCGCCAAATCAAAGATCGAGATGGGCAAGGCCGTCTTCGACCCCGCCCGCGAGCGCTCCAAGCTCAACAACCTCGCCAGCCGCGCGCCCGAGCGCTACGAGGCACAGACCATCGCCCTGTTTCGTCTCCTCATGAGCATGAGCAAGGCCGAGCAGCAGCGCTACATCAACGAGCTCAAGGGCATCACGGTGTCGCAAAAGGCCCATGCCACGGCCGCGGCCTTTGACACGCCCTTCCCCCAGACGGCCACTGTGGCCTGCCAGGGCGTCGAAGGCGCCTACAGCCAGATCGCCGCGTGCAAGCTCTTCGACGTGCCCGATATTGCGTTCTTCGAGACCTTCGAGGGCGTCATGCGCGCCGTGCGCGACGGCTTCTGCGAGTTTGGCGTGTTGCCCATCGAAAACTCCACCGCCGGTTCGGTCAACGCCGTCTACGACCTGCTCGCCCAGTTCGACTTCCATATCGTGCGTTCGCTGCGCCTCAAGATCGATCACAACCTGCTCGTCAAGCCCGGCACCAAGCTCG
This sequence comes from Collinsella aerofaciens, assembly GCF_040915425.1. GTDB lineage: Bacteria > Actinomycetota > Coriobacteriia > Coriobacteriales > Coriobacteriaceae > Collinsella > Collinsella aerofaciens_BW. Next base: position 6,469 of record NZ_JBCPDN010000068.1, read on the forward strand.
CGGACATACGCGAGGTCTACAGCCACGGCCAAGCCATTGCCCAGTGTGCCGGCTTTATCGAGTCCCACGACCTGCACGCCATCAAGTACCCCAACACGGCCATGTCGGCCGAGATGGTCGCCAACTCCGAGCGCACCGACGTCGCCGCCATCGCCTCGCGCAGCTGTGCCACGCTGTATGGCCTCGAGGTGCTGGAGCCCAATATCCAAGACTCGGACAACAACTACACGCGCTTTGTCGTCATCAGCCGCGAGCCGCGCGTCTACCCCGGTGCCAACCGCACCTCGCTCATGATCACCACGGCCAACGAGCCGGGCGCCCTCTATCGCGTGCTCGAGCGCTTCTACGCACTCAACATCAACCTGATCAAGCTCGAGAGCCGCCCCATCCCCGGCCACGACTTTGAGTTTATGTTCTACTTTGATCTGGACTGTCCCTTTGGCAGCAAGGCCCTCGACGACCTGCTCGATTCCATCGACGACGTGTGCGAGAGCTTCACCTACTTTGGCAGCTATACGGAGGTGCTCTAGATGACCGATGCCGCCGCAACCCGTCCCTACGGTGTGCTGGGCCGCGTGCTGGGCCACAGCTACACCCCGACCATCTACAAGGAGCTCGCAGGGCTCGAGTACGTGCGTTTTGAGCGCGAGCCCGAGGATCTGGAAGCTTTTATGACGAGCGACGAATGGGAGGGCACCAACGTGACTATCCCCTACAAGCGCGCCGTCATGGACTACCTGGACGAGCTGAGCCCGCTGGCCGAACGCATGGGCAACGTCAACACCATCACGCGCCTGCCCGACGGCCGCCTGCGCGGCGACAACACCGACTACTTTGGTTTTCAGTGTCTAGTAGAGGAGTTGGGCATAGAGGTTGCCGGCAAAAAGGTCCTCGTGCTCGGAGCCACTGGCGGTGCCGGCACCACGGCAAGTATGGTGCTGGGAGACCTGGGCGCCATCGTTGTGCCCGTGGGTCGCACGAGCGAGGTCAACTACGACAACATCTCGCAGCAGTCCGACGCCGCCCTGCTCGTCAACTGCACGCCCGCCGGCATGTTCCCCCATTGCCCCGACGCGCCTTGCACGCTCGAAGGGCTCGATGTGCTCGAAGGCGTTATCGACATTGTCTACAACCCCGCCCGTACGGGTCTGATGCTCGAGGCCGAGCGCCGCGGCATGCCCTGCATCGGCGGCCTGCTAATGCTCGTGGCCCAGGCAGCGCAAGCCGTCGAGCGCTATACCGGCCAAGTCACCCCGCGCAAGCGCATCTTGGACGTAACGGAGCGTCTGTCCCGCCGCGAACAAAACATCGCGCTGATCGGCATGCCGGGCTCGGGCAAGACCCGCGTGGGTGAGCAGATTGCCCTGCGCACGGGGCGAGAGCACATCGACCTCGATCGCGCCCTCGAGGAACGCCTGGGGATGCCCTGTGCCGATTTTATCGTCGAGCGCGGCGAGGCGGCCTTCCGCGAGCAGGAGACGGCGGCGCTGTCCGACATCTCCAAGCGCAGCGGCCTGGTGCTCTCAACGGGCGGTGGCGTGGTCACGCGCGACGAGAACTACCCGCTGCTACATCAGAACAGCCAGATCGTGATGCTCAACCGCAAGCTCGACGAACTCGCCCACAAGGGACGCCCCATCACCGCCCGCGATGGCATCGATAAGCTCGCCGAACAGCGCATGCCGCGCTACCGCGCCTGGGCCGACTACATCATCGACTCACGCGACTGCGCCGCCAATACCGCCCAAGCCCTCCTCGACACCCTCCCACCCGCTCTCTAACCAAAACCGCCACAAAGGGGACAGGCACCTTTGTGGCGGTTTTCCAACCGTAAAGGAAGCAACCATGAAAGCACTCGTCATCAACGGCCCCAACCTCAACATGCTCGGTATTCGCGAGCCGGGCATCTATGGCAGCGACAACTACGACCGCTTAGTGCAGATCTGCCAGGAAGCGGGCACCGCTCAGGGCTTTGACGAGATCGAGGTCTTCCAGTCCAACCACGAAGGCAGCATCGTCGACAAGATTCAGGAGGCCTACGGCAAGGTCGACGGCATCGTCATCAACCCGGCCGCCTACACGCATACGAGCGTGGCCATCCTGGACGCGCTCAAAGCCGTCGCAATCCCGGCTGTGGAGGTCCACATCAGCGCTGTCGAGACCCGCGAGGACTTCCGCCAGGTGAGCTATGCACGCCTAGCCTGCTTCGCCACCATCACCGGCGAGGGCCTACAGGGCTACGCCCACGCGCTGGAGCTGCTGAGGGAGTATCTCGAAAAGTAAAATGCCAACCCCAACAAACAGCAGCGGCTTGCTCGCGCTCGGCTCCAGCAGCACACAAGATGAAAAAAGCCCAGACCACCAAGCGGTCTGGGCTTAATAAACGATGGTGCTCCATGGCGGATTCGAACCGTCGACCTTGGGATTAGAAGTCCCCTGCTCTATCCAACTGAGCTAATGGAGCAAATAACCGCACGCCCAAGCAGGCGCAAGCCTGTCGGGCGCAAGTAATTATAACCTAGTTGAACTGCTCGCGATACGCCTTGCAGACCTCATCGACCGGGCCGTCCATGCGAAGGTCACCCTTCTCAATCCAAACGGCACGCTGGCAGATGCGCTCAACCTGCTCCATAGAGTGCGAAACGAACAGAACCGTCACGTCGCCGCTCTGGATAAAGTGCTGGATGCGGGCCTCACACTTTTGCTGGAAGAACACATCACCGACGGACAGCGTCTCGTCAACGATCAGAATATCGGGCTCGGTAATCGTCGCGATTGCAAAGGCGATACGCGCCACCATGCCCGAAGAGAAGTTCTTAAGCGGCATATCGACAAAGTTCTGCAGCTCAGCGAACTCGATAATGCCGTCAAAGTTGGCGTCGATGAACTCCTTGGTATAGCCGAGCAGGGCGCCGTTCAGATAGATGTTCTCGCGGGCGGTCAGCTCGGGGTCAAAGCCGGCGCCAAGCTCAATCAGCGGCGCGATGTTACCGTGCACCTTAACGCTGCCCTCGCTAGGCTCAAGAACGCCAGCGATAATCTTGAGCATCGTAGACTTGCCGGAGCCATTGGTGCCGACCAGACCCACAACCTCGCCGCGATGAATATCAAACGAGATGTGCTTAAGCGCCCTAAACTCCTCAAAGAACAGCTCGTGCTTGGCAAGCTTAATGAAGTACTCCTTGAGGTTGGTCAGCGACTCGGACGCCATGTTAAAGATCATGGTGACGTCGTCGACCTCGACAGCCAGAGGCTGCTCGCTGTAATCAACAACAGATTCAGTCATCACAGCACTCCTTAGATGTAGAGGATAAATTTGCGCTCGGACTTATGGAACACGGTATAGCCAATAATAAGCGCAAGAACCGCCCAAGCGACGCACATACCAAACGTCATAAGCGAGGGCGTAGTCTGGAACAGGAAGATATCGCGCATAAACTGCAGGTAGTTGAACATGGGGTTCGCATACATCAAGATACGCACGAGATGCGGCATTTGCGCAATATAGTCAGTCGTCCAGAAGATGGGCGTAATGTAAGTCCACGCCGTAATGACGACGCTCCACAGATGCATAACGTCGCGGAAGAAGACCGTAAGGGCAGAGAGCATCATGCCCAGGCCCATGCAGAAGCACATAAGCAGCAGCAGGCAAACCGGCAACAGAATCAGGTGCCAAGAAGGCATAACGCGGAACCACAGCATGACGATGGCGACGGCGACCAGCGAGAAGGCAAAGTTGACCAGCGAGAAGAGCACCTTCTGCACCGGGAAAACCCAGCGGTGCACCTTAACCTTCTTGAGCAGAGGGGCAGCGCCCACGATCGACGTCAGGGCCTGGTTAGTAGACTCAGACATGACGGCAAAGGTGATGTTACCCACGATCAAGTACAGCGGGTACATCTCGGGCGTCATTGAGCCATTGCGGCCCTGGCCAAAAATCGTCGAGAACACGATGGCCATGACGATCATCATCAGCAGCGGGTTGAGCACCGACCATGCGACGCCCAGAACGCTACGGCGATACTTGATCTTAAAATCCTTGGTAACCAGCTGACGAAGGATAAACGCGTCCTTCTCAAATTCGTTCTTAGCAAACGTCGCAGGCAGACTGCGAGTTTCTTGTTGCTTTGTCTGATCCGACACGGATGCAACTCCTTTACTCGTAATCGTTGACAAACGAACAGTATAGACCCGACGGCCATGCAAACGATTCGCGCAACAAAACTGGAGAACTAACCCACATCTTAGGATGCCAGGCCCAAACGGCTATACTTTCTAGGATTGAATGTATAAGGAGCATTAAGTGAATTCTGAATCCATCGCCGTCATCATCCCTTGCTACAACGAAGCGCTCACGATCGGCAAAGTCATCGACGACTTTCACCGCGAGCTTCCGCAGGCGACGGTCTATGTCTATGACAACAACTCGTCGGACGATACCTCACGCATTGCCACCGAGCACGGCGCCACAGTCCGCTTTGAGCCCCGTCAGGGAAAGGGCAACGTGTGCCGCCAGATGTTTCGCGATATCGACGCCGATTGCTACCTGATGGTCGACGGAGACGACACCTACCCCGCCGAGGCGGCCAAGGCCCTCTGCGAGCCCATCCTTAACGGCACGGCCGACATGACCGTAGGCGATCGCCTTTCCAACGGCACCTACGCCGAGGAGAACAAGCGTGCCTTCCACGGCTTTGGCAATAATCTGATCCGCGCCATGATCAAGTGGATCTATGGCTACAGCTTCGATGACGTCATGACAGGCTACCGCGCCATGAGCCGCCCGTTCGTTAAAACCTTCCCAGTGCTTTCCGAGGGCTTTCAGATCGAAACCGAGCTCTCGATCCACGCCGTCGACCACCGCTGGCGCATCAAAGATGTGCCCATCGAGTACCGCGACCGTCCCGAGGGTTCCGAGTCCAAACTCAACACCGTGAGCGACGGCATTAAAGTCGTTGCGATGATCGGCACGCTGTTCAAGGACTACCGCCCGCTGAAGTTCTTCAGCCTCGTTGCGCTTCTGTTCGCGGTATTCGGCCTCGCCCTGGGCATGCCCATCGTTGTCGAATATTTCCAGACCGGCCTCGTCCCGCGCTTCGCCACCGCTATGCTCGCCGCCTCGTTTATGTTCCTGTGCGGCCTGAGCCTTGCGACCGGCTTCATCCTAGATTCTGTAGCAAAGGTCGAAAAAAAGCAGTGGGAGGTCAACGTGTACAGCAAATACGCCTACGACGACCAGCCCGGCCACCCTACTTCCATGCCAAGCGAGAGGTAGATCTTCCGCAAAATACTATTGGCACCACTGCGCAGATAGCCACCAACAAGAAAAGCCGCCGTTAAAGAACGGCGGCTTTTACTCTCGAAAAGTTAATAGCGGCTAGAGCGTCTTGATGTACTCCCCCAGCTCTTCCTCCCAGTCGGGCATGTGGAAGCCGGCAGCCTCGAGCTTGGACAGGTCGAGCGCGGAGTGGACCGGGCGCGGGGCGACGGGGCCCTCGGCGCTCGCGTAGTAGTCGGCGGTCGATACCGGCACGACCCTGTCCCCGTTGCCGTTGGCGGCCTCGAAGACGGCGCGGGCGAT